>CAZSGJ010000072.1:0-13576 GCA_964606305.1 uncultured Armatimonadia bacterium | reverse complement strand
ACTTACCTTCACCTGGCACACTGGATGTAACACCCAGACTGCGAATCGGCGCATCAATGCTGGCGAATCCAAGGTTGGTCCTAAGACCGCGGTAACACTCAACGATTGGGGAGAACGCCTTTTGACCCGCGATGAGGCGCAAGCCCTCCTCCGGAATACTTGGCACCGCGCCAAGAGCCGTCAGACGGAGGCTGCGCTGAACGTCCTCAGGGGAGTTGATACGGTCATCAAGATATTCCTGAAGCAGCGCAAAACAGACTGCGAAGAACAATGCGAGAAGCACGCCGAGGCCGATGTTCTGCAGTTTCTTCGGGCGGATTGGGGCACCGGGTACCGATGAACGGGAAATAATCTTTGCAGGCTTGCGTCGGGCTTCCTCGCGCAGCTTAAGCTCGGCAATCTTCGAGTCATACATTTTGAACTCGTTTTGTGCCATTTCCAGCTCACGCTGAATGCGCCCCATTTCCAGCTGCCAGTTCGGGAAGTTACCGAGACGGGTACGTGCCTTGCTTACATTTCCAGCCAGACGCTGCGACTGCACCTGCAAGCCACGAATCTGGAAGTCGAGATCAGCAATCTTAGCCTTTATCGTCGAATACTCAGGATTGATAACCGCGGTACGAACACCAAGTGTCTGAATCGCCTTCTGGATACGGCGCTTGAGGATATTCGCCTTGATATCGAGCTGAACGACATTGATGTTCGTCGGCTGATACTTCTCCAGCAGAATTGTCCGTTGCATATCAAGGTCTTCAAGCTGGGTTTTCAGACTCTGAATCTGCGTGTCCGCTTCCGGATTGTCAACATTTGAGAGACGCTTTGGCGCCAGCTTGAGCTGCTCGGCCAGAAGCTCACGCTGGCTGGTCAATGTCGCAATCTGGTTTTGATTTGCCTGTAACTGGCCCTCGGCGGCCGTTACATCGGCAAGCTGAAGTTCCTGACCTTTAGTGAGTTCAACAACCTTGTATTGATTCTTAAAGTTGGCGAGATCCTTCTCAAGCTTTTCCATCTTGGTACGGGCTTCACCACCATTGCGCTCGGCAAACCTGCGGGCTTCCGTAACCTGCGCCAAGTCGTTATCGGCAACTTCATGGATATAGTAGTCGAGGAGGACATTCGGGGCATCGCCGACCAGCTTTGGACTCGACCCCTCCGCATACACCTCAATGATTTCAGTGCCTTCTACCGGAGCAATTGAAAATGCGGGCAGGCGACCACCCAGGCGACGCGCAACTTCCCCTTGAATCTCACCATCCTGCAGCAGCTGAATTTGTGTGGCTACTGAGTAACTTGGCGCAACGGCAAGAAGCGCAGACAGGGGGTTGTCCGTATTGATGGAGTTGAGGCTGGCACTTTGACCAGCAACCAACAAGCGTGCACGGGACTGATAAACAGGTGGTGTCAACAGTGTAACAACGACACTGATAACCAGAATCAAGAGAAACGTCTGAATGAAAATAGCACGACGGCGTCGGAAAACGTCGATGTACTCGCGTACAGAAACGGATGCTGTCTGTTCTTCGCTGGTGTTAAACCGGTCTTCCATAGGGCCTTTGGGTGTTGAACCGCCGATACGCTGAACCATGGAACATCCTCTGAACGCGCCCCAAGTTACTCCATCTACGGTGCGTCCAGTGTATCGTACCCAAGGTTGTCAGATGCTAATACATGGCAAATATCGCATACCATCAGCAACGTGACAAGGGTAATTACGTGTAAATTTAATGTTACGACTGCAATACACCTCCCCCATCACATCAGTTGACATGTTTGGTGCGTTTAACTATTCAAATCTGCTGCATCAGGCGCATAACTCCAGCCGATTTCTGACTATTCACGTCACTAATTGAAGCGCTGACTCTTACGTTCCAGTCGTTGCCTAAGGGCATGGGCATTTACTTTTCGATTTGCTACCTGTTGAATCTTTAGTGCGGCAGCACCCGTCCCACCGGTCTCACGTTGAGCGCAAGCAAGGAGGTAGTGGGCTTCATCAGCTTGCGGAAACTGCTTTACCAGAGCTGACAACAATGGAATCACCTCTGCAGACCTCCCTGAGCCAAGCATCGATTGACCAAGTGCAATTCCTGCCTGCACCTTGAGGACAGGCTTCTCAGCATCCTGAAAAACCTTCCTAAGTGCCGCTTCGCCTTGTTCACGCTGTTTTTGGTCGCTGCCGGCTGTAGTCACACGCGCAATCCCCGCTTCAAAATGCCAATCTATTGCGGCATCCACTGAATCGCCATATGCATTGACGACTTCATAAGCACCAGCCGTATCCCCGGACTCACGTAGGATTTTCACCAGCACAGCCATGCGCGCGCTCGTCGGTTCCATTGTTGCCGCTTCGGCCGCTTCCAATGCCTCCGGATACCGCTGAAGTGCAAGTAATGCTTTCGCCCGAACCGCATCGGTCTCAAACGGAACGCTTCGTTTTTCATCCGGAAGGCTGGACAATGCTGTCTTTGGATCACCAAGCTCTACGAAAACACCTGCAGCAATCGTCGCTGCTGTTCCGATTTTTGACCCAGCATCAAAATCAACCGCATCACGGGCATACCGCTGGGCTTCGTCATACTTGCCAGCCTTCAGTGCGCACCGTGCAGCTTTTGCATATGAATTTGCACCCATTCCCGCCTTGCCTGCGCCCAGATAACTCTGCATGGCTGCTTCATACTGCTTGGCATGCTCCTGACGGTTTGCAAGTTCCGTAAACGCCTCGGCATTCTTCGGGTCACGCGCAACCATCGCGATTAGCTGTGTATCTGTCAGGCGCTGAGGCTCCCGCCACCAGATCCACCCGATGGCTGCGCAAAGTGCCGTCGTTGAAACCACTCCGGCAATCACTTCGGCTCGTAGTTTGATCATCGTGTGCCTCGGCCTTCCATCAGTACTGGTGATGTCCCTACGGAAACCTGATACGTTTCAGCCTTACCCGCAATCCAGTTCACTGTCACATCCAGCTGCTTTTTCCCGGGTGGAAAGGCAATGACAAGCTGTTCAGAGGATGCCGACAAGTATCCACGGGCAGTCTCGACCTCACGACGCAGTCCTCCAGCCAAGATGACAGATCCGATTGCTGAGCCACGTTTACGGCGTAGTGTAATGGTTGCAACGCCACCCGCACTGCGAGACACATTCTCAAATAATCTTGCCGGACCCTCAACATCGGTTACCAGAACGTCGACATCGCCATCGTGGTCAACATCGGATACCGCAATTCCACGACCGGTCAGTGGCCGTTGAACACCGACACCCACACGCTCAGAGACATCTATGAAGTAGCCGCCTGCCTGACCCGCAAGCACCAGGCATGGCTGGCGGTACGTAACGCCAGGCTTGATCAAGTCCACATTGCTCTGTGTATGACCACTAACGGAAAAGACATCCACGTGACCATCTGCATCGAAGTCTTCAAAGACAACACCGGCACTATGCCTCCGTCCCGTTGCCGACAATCCGTGCATCGCAGCAACATCGAGGAAGGTTCCATTACCACGGTTTTTATAAAGGGATGACAGCTGGTCCAGACCAGTACCAATAACGAGATCTGCTTTGGCATCGCCGTCAATGTCTGCCCAGTCTGCGCCATATCGCTGCTGAAACTCCCCTATTGCATCAAGCGGAATCCCTGACTTTGCCCCGAGGTTTTCAAAGCGCAGGCGACCGTTGTTCCTTACCAACGATGACCCATCTGAGTCACTTAGCAACAGGATGTCTGTATCGCCATCATTATCAAAATCCTGCGGCGCAATTCCCGTTACCCGGCTTGCTGTACTCTGCAATCCTAGACGGCGGCTGATGTCCAGGTAAGCATTTTTTCCGCGCGGGATAAACGCAGCGGCAGTCTGCCCGGCGTAATGAAAGCTCGAACACGCCGTTGGGACGCCATCAACGATGCAGGCCTGGGCAGCCCCAGCACCAAAGCCAACGTAGCGACCGGCAATGATTGTAAGCGTCCGACTCTTATCAAAGCGTGTCAGAGCAATACTGGACCACCAACTATTGGTGTCAGCCACGGGGTTCACCCGCGTTGCGATGAGCTTATTACCGGTGTTTCGAAGAACAAATAAGCCTGGATGACCGCCGACGACGAGGTCGACCCTGCCATCCGCATCGATATCTCCAGAGGCAATGCCATGTAAGCGACCGCTTAGTGCTGGTGCCCACTCGCGCGAAATATCGGTAAAACCTTTGCCAGCATCATTGCGATAGATGCGCAAACCATTGTGATGGACGATGATTGCTTCATCGAAGCTGTCACCATTAAGATCAGCAAATGCACAGCCGCTACCAAACGTCTCCTCGATATTTTTGGGCTGTTTCTCAAGGATGAAGGCTGTTGGCGGAAGTCCCCACTCAAGCGTACGGTCCTCAAACGCAATGCGCGCGGGCTCTTGATTTCTTGCAGACCGGTCCCGACCGTAGCTCCGCCTACCCTCACTAAGGGGCGACTGGGATGGCCCTTTGGCCATGACTTTCTTACACCCGGGAGTTACCAGTAAACCGGTAATTGCAAGCGTTAGCGATGCCAGAATCCATTGTTGAGACAGTCTCATATTTTAGGTTGTCGGAAGATTTCTCACGAAAGTGGAGGGACACAAAAAAAACCGGTCAGAAAATCTGACCGGTTTTGTAAATCTGAGGCGGACTACTTTGCCTTGTCCTTGATGTCCTTGACGGCATTACCGTAGCTGTCCTTCATCCTCTGTACCCATTGGTCAGTGCCCCAGGTATCAGGATTCATCGGGTTGTACGGCTTCTTCAGTCCATCTTCGATACGGCGGGCGATCGCTTTTGGATCGAATGCTGGCATCCCGCCGCCGGCAGCTCCACCGCCGCCTGGGCGTCCGCCACCCATTCCACCGCCGCCGCCCATACGGCCACCGCCGCCACCACCGCCCATGCGGTTGTTCGCCTGCATTTCAACAGCAAGCTTCTTGATTTGGGCTACATTGGTAGCGAGAGGCGCGGTGAGTTCCTTGGAAACCTGCTTAGCCTGATCCTCGGTCATGTCAGGCTTTTTCGCCCACTTATCGAGAACCGCCGACACTTTCTTGGCCTGGTCTTTGGTCAAAGCAGTTTTCGGGTCTTTGTTCAACTCTGCGATTGCACGTACTGTGCGGCCAATCATCATGCGGTTCTTGCGTGCCGTACGCATTTTGTCCATGGCTTTTGTGAGCTCCGGAGGCATCTGGAAACCACCCATACCACCCTGTGCCATCGCTGGACCTGTAACAAGTGCAGCCATCATCAATGTTGCTGCAACCATCAGTACTTTCTTCATCATAATTCTCCTGTGTTTCAAACTCACTGGCGGTAACTGGTTCCGCTAGTCCGTATAACAAACATCCCTTGGTTTACTCGTAGCGCAGTGCCTCGATTGGAGACAGCTGACTGGCTTTGAATGCCGGATAGAAACCAAAGAAGACACCAACAACCGCTGAGAACGAGAACGCGAGGGCAACCGTTTCCATCGCAACATCGACACGCCAGCCGTTTTGCTCCGAAATAAAGCTGGATCCCGCGTACCCAAGCCCGACGCCAATCAGTCCGCCTACCAATGAGAGGAAGAGCGCTTCGAGGAGGAACTGCGTCAAAATATCGGCCCGACGGGCACCGATAGCCTTACGGATACCGATTTCCCGTGTGCGCTCCGTCACGGAAACCAGCATGATATTCATGATGCCGATACCGCCAACCACAAGACTCACGACCGCAAGATAGGTAATCAAAGCGCCAAATGTCGATTGCTGAGCATCCTGGGTCGCGGCAAGATCCGACTGGCTAAACACCGTGAAGTCAGGAGCACCCGAATCAGGAATCTTGTGCTTACGCTTAAGATTCGTCTCGATTTCTGACTTCGTCTTGTCCATCAGGCTCATCGAGCGGGACTGCACCGTAATACTGTTGATGTTTTCCATCCCAAACAGCCGGCGCATCGCGGAGGTAACCGGAACATAAGCGGCATCATCCGGGTTACGGAAACCGGTACCGCCCTTTTCCTTCAAAACTCCGATAACTTCAAATGTCTGGCCATTGACGCGCACTTGCTTGCCAACGGGATCGGCACGGTCGAAGATGTCTTTTGCGACATTCGAGCCAAGAACAATGACACGCTTTAGCGACCGTACTTCAGACTGATTGAAGAAACGTCCCTTTGCAACAGGGTGATTCTGTACCGTCGGGTAATCCTGGCCCGTGCCGGTCACCGACTTTGCATCATTTTTGTTCGCGTACTTGATCGTTGCGTTACGGTTGACAGTCGGGACGACTGCTTTGACAGTAGGGCAGTTACGGATGATGTAATCAGCATCCTCAAGTTTGAGCGTTGTACTTGATCCACCACCAAACGAGATGCCTCCCCGGCGCTGTGAGCCTGGGAAGACCGTCATCACGTTGGTTCCGAGCTTTTGGATGCTCTCCGCTACGGCAGCACGGGATCCCTCACCAATCGCGATCGCGATGATGACGGCGCCCACACCGATAATCACGCCAAGCATCGTCAGAAATGAACGAAGCTTGTTGGCACCGAGGCCATTGAAGGCCATCTCGATACTGACGCCAAAGGCTCCCATGCGGCTACCTGATGATGGCGGCGCCGGTGGCTTGGCTATCGGAGGAGAGGTTGTGGGGGCTGCCATGTTACCGGCGACCTCCACCGCCGCCACCCATGCCACGCATTCCACCGCCAAATGGTGAACCACCACCCGGAGTCGTCGGCGTCGGCTCAATCGTCTGCGTTACGACCTTGCTGCCATCTGCGACGGCGTTGCCATCACTCGACTTGATCTCTGTGTAGTCATTTCCGACCACACCCGGCTCAACCTTGACCTTCTTGAGTTTGACATCAATCAACGCATCAGGGTCAGCGGCGGCTGGGTTCTTCGGATCAACTGGAGCGGTCTTCCCACCTTCACCGATTTCAACAAACTTGCCATCGTTGTCCTCACGCACAGCTTCGTTCGGGACACGGACAGCGCTCTCGGTTTTTTCCATCACGAACTCACAGGTTGCGTTCATACCTGGTTTGAGCAAGGCAAACGTCGGCACCGAGTTGTCGACTTCGACACGGACATGAACGGATGTCACATTTTGCAAGACGACTGCCTGAGGATCAATGCGGATGACCTTGCCTTCGAATGGCATCCCAGGATACGCCTCGATAGCAACATCCACGTTCTGCCCTTCTTCAACAGCAGCGATATCTGTTTCATCAACGGTTACATCAACGTACATCTTGGATGTATCGCCGATTTGGAGGAGATTTTGACCTGCTGAGTTCATTCCCAGTGCAGAGGCAATAATGGTTCCCTGCTCTGCAAACTTCTGCAAAACAACTCCGTCCATTGGTGCACGGATAATGGTTCTCGCCAGGCTTGTCTCAGCATTGAAGCGACCAGCCTTGGCACGGGCAATCGTCGCTTTGTTTGCATCGATATCGAATTTTCTGATGTCGTTGTTCAATAATGCCGCGTTTGATTGCGCAACCGTCATCTCTGCGCGAGAAAGTGCCGCTTTGGATACAAGCAGGGATGATTCTGCCTCGCGGACAGCATTTTCCCGGTTTTTGACATCCACTGCACTGGCCTGCGCCTGATCATAAGCAGCCTTTGTTTGTGCTATCCGTGAGTCTGCGGCCTCGACGGTTGATTTCAGTTCCTGTTCGATGGTATCGACCTTGGTGCGGGCCGTCTGTACCGATGCCTCCGTCACTTCTACGTTTGCCTGCGCAGTGTCGACGGCCTGCTGTGAAACAAAGCCCTTTTCGAGGAGCGATTTTTGTCGATCCAGGTTCAATCCAGCATTGCGTCGGTTGGCCACAGCCTGATCCAATGCAGCCCGCGCAGACACACGCTGCTGCTGCAATGTCGCATCCAGCTGCCTTCGGTTCGTGAGCGCCTGATCGTAGTTTGCCTTAGCACTTGCAATCGCCGACTTCGTTAGTTCCGGCTGGGCATCCGACTGCAGCTTTGCTGTCTGTAACCGGGTCTCCGCTACCTTTACGTTAGCCTTCGCGGATAAAAGGGCTGCCTCTGCATCCTTTACCGATAATCCGCTCTGGCGTACCTGAAGCTCATAGTTCTTTCCAGATTGCGCCTCACGTGCCTTCGCACTGATTTCATCCGCTTTTGCATTGTTCAATGTCAGCTGCACATCAAGGGGATCAATCCGCGCGAGAATTTCATCCTTTTTGACACGCGAGCCAACATCTACACCCAAAAATGCAAGCTCACCACCGGCTCGGGCCTTGATATCCACAACCTTCCAAGCCTGCAGTGTCCCTGTTGCACTTACGGTCTTTTTGACTTCGCCTGTATCCACAGCGGTCAGTTTGTACTGCGTCTTACCGGCACCGGCGGTAGCGGATGTCTTTGACTTCCACCAGAATCCACCGCCAACCAGTACGACTGCGGCGACTATTCCAATAACTTTTCGGTTCAAATCAGCTACCTCGAAACATCTGAATCACCGGAATTCACAGCAAAGGTTGCGTTATGCCGGTGCACACAAGTATTAAAACGCAATTATGCACCAGATGGTTCGACATTGTTTATGAACATCCCTTATCGTCACGCGTGACTCTCTGGACGTCGTTGCCATATCCCATACAAAAAACAAAAGCCCGGAAGTCTCCGGGCTCTTGTATTCATGCTTAGTTGAAACTACAGAGTACGTCTGCGTACACGGGCACCACGACGACTGGATGCGATCTCCAAGCTTGGATCTGCATCGTAGCCCTCTCGTGCAACAGGAGTCGGTCCGGCGAATCCAGGATTGACGCGGGGAGTCAGCTGACTTGACAATCTGTCAAGTAACATCGTGAGCGTCTCAATCTCCTCAAGGGTGAGGGCTTCGGCAGCCTTCGCTACGCGAGCTAGACGAGCGGATGCCGCATCCGACAGCAGCTCTTCCATTTCAGGCGTAAGGCGTAGACGTGAGATGCGACGGTCCAGAGGATCCTGAATGCGCACGACATGCCCAGCCTTAACCATTTTGTCAACCATTTGCGAAACAGCGGGAAGCTGAACATCCAATGCCTTGGCCACGTCTACCATCTTTGAATCAGGGAGTCTGCCGATTACCTGTAACAAACGAAGGTGTGAAGCCGGAAGCGAACGCATTTCGACGTTAGCAGATGGGCGCAAGAATATACGGCTACTCGTTCGCATCGCACGATCGAGTTCTTCTACAGGCGAAAAGCCAACGTTTTCTTTAATATTCATGGTTTGTCTCGTTCAACACTTCCTAGTATCGGTACACAACAAAGAATACTGTATCAATTTATACAATGTCTAGATGCAGAGCAAAACCTTACACAGGAAAAATGCTAGACTTTAGCCATGTCAACTGAAAAGTCAGATAATTCCACCAGTGTTCGTACTCGCATCGATGCCATACGTGCCCGTGTGGAAACCGTTATTGTCGGTAAGCGCGACATTGTCAACCTCGCCCTCTGTGCTATCCTGACCAACGGTCATATCCTCATCGAAGACACACCCGGCGTCGGAAAGACGACCCTCGCAAAGGCTTTGGCAACTGCACTGGGATGTGAAATACGAAGGATACAGTTCACTCCCGACCTCCTTCCCGCCGACGTAACGGGCTCATCCATCTTTAATGCAACATCCCGTGAGTTTGAGTTCCGCCCGGGACCAGTGTTCACTCAGGTTCTCCTTGCGGATGAAATCAACCGGGCAACACCAAAGACACAGGCAGCCTTGCTAGAGTGTATGGAAGAGCGGCAGGTAACCGTCGATGGCACCACTTATCCCGTGCCATCCCCGTTCTTTGTAATTGCAACGCAAAACCAAATCGAACATGCCGGCACGTTTCAGCTACCCGCGGCGCAGCTTGACCGCTTCCTGATGCGCGTGCATATGGGCTACCCATCAGCATCGGATGAAATCGCCATTCTCACGAGCCAGCAATCGGCAAATCCGATTGACACGCTGCAACCAGAATCGAATGCATCCGAAGTATCATCGCTGCAAACACATGTCCGAAATGTCCACGTTGACCCAAGCATCCATGCCTACATCGTCGCCATCGTAGGGGCAACCCGCTCGGATAGCCGTATCGACATCGGCGGCTCGCCGCGTGGTTCGCTCGCATTGTTGCATGCCGCCCAAGCCTGGGCAGCGATGGCAGGGCGGACCCACGTTCTTCCTGATGATGTCAAAGCGCTGGCAATTCCGATACTTGCGCACCGGATTTCGTTGAGTGGGGATGCATTTGCCAAGGGGATGACTGAGCGGGATGTTCTATCCAGCATTTTGGCGACGGTCGCTGTCCCTAAAGCGTAATCTTTCGTGATCGACACACACTGTCACCTCAACACCGAACCGCTTTGGTCCGAGCGTGGACTCTGGAGAAACTCACTAAACTGCCTCGATGCCCTGATAGTCGTTGGGTTTGACAGACTTTCAAGTGAGCGTGCTTTGGTGCTGGCAGAGCAGAATGCAAATGTTTATGCCGCGATAGGCTTTCATCCGGACAGTGCTCTGGAGTGGAATGAATCCGAAGCCGAGTGGCTGGAGCAAGCGGCAAGTAACCCGAATGTCGTCGCCATTGGAGAAATTGGGCTGGACCTCTACCGACGGCATGACACGCTCGATGCCCAATGGGCAGCCTTGCGTGCACAACAAACGATTGCCCGTGCCGCAGGTCTTCCGGCCATCTACCACTGCCGACCAACAGCCGAAACAAATGATGCTTATGACTTGCTGACGCCGCACCTAATCAATGAGGC
Source organism: uncultured Armatimonadia bacterium (assembly GCA_964606305.1). Lineage (GTDB taxonomy): Bacteria > Armatimonadota > Armatimonadia > Armatimonadales > Armatimonadaceae > CAIRTT01. Next base: position 2,826 of record CAZSGJ010000072.1, on the reverse strand, counting down.
GGCAGACGTTAAGGGCGTTGTCCACTGCTTTGGCGGAAGCCGCGCAAATGCGGAAGCTCTCTGGAATGCAGGCTTTTACACAGGCTTTGATGGTCCATTGACCTACAAAAAGAGCGTATTATTGCGAGAAATTGCAGCAGCGTGCCCGGCAGATTTGATGCTGGTTGAAACGGATGCGCCGTACCTCTCGCCAGAGCCACTGCGTGGTAAATTCCCCAATCTTCCAGAGCGTGTTAAGTTGGTGGCCGAAAAGCTTGCAGAGCTCCGGTTCATGCCAGTTGACGACTGTATTGCTCAGGCAGATGCGAATGCCCTTGAACTATTTTCTGGTATGTTGCGTTGAACATTGGCATGGATACTCGGGAACAATCCCGACGAACACGGCGGTAAGACTTAACACAATGGCAGCACGCTACACCAACCATTCACGGTCACAGCCACCTGCTTCCACATCGGCAGGCACGTATCACCGGAAAAGTCAGCCGCGCACACCGCGCAGCCATCAATCTGACAGAATTCTTGTTTTTAGTCTTGTCGCGAGTCTTGCCCTTCACTTCATACCTGGTGTTCGCTGGGTCACGTATCCCCTGCGCCTGCTAGTTACCTTTATTCACGAAGGCTTTCATGCATTTGCGGCACTCTTGACGGGCGGTTCTGTCCACGCAATCCACATCGAGCCTGGTGGAAGCGGGGTTACACTTTCATCCGGTGGCTTCAATCCAGTCATCGCAAGTGCCGGCTACCTTGGAGCAACACTGTATGGGGCATTTATCCTTTGGATGCTTCGTAAAGGTGCGCATGGCTCCAGACTGCTTGGTCTAACCGCCATCCTTGTCGGTCTCGCAACCATCGGTGGCATCCTTCATCCGTTTACATTGCTGTCAGGACTTCTAATCACCGCTACCTTGATGGGCCTTGCGACCAAGCTGCCACGGCAAGCTGCGAACTGGGCAGCATCCTTTGTTGGCGCACAGTTCGCGATGAATGCACTGATTGATCTGAATACCTTGTGGGTGCTTTCGGTTTCCGGTACGACCCCCACCGATGCACAGAACATGTTCAAAATGACGATGATTCCTGCGGGCTTCTGGGCAACCCTGTGGTTTGGGATGTCACTTTGGATTCTTTGGAGAATGGTAATCCGACCGGCTGCTAAAGGTCGCTGATGATTCCATCCAGTCAGCCATCAACGGAAACAGTATTTTACTTCCGCAGAGGCAGAATGTTCCTCGTATCTGTCGGTTGCTTTACGTTTGTAGCGATGACACCGCTTGCAATCCTCTTATCTTCCAAATCGGGGATTGCTGGCACACTGTTTCAAGCGCTATGGGTCACCGCCAACCTGCTGTTCTTTGGAACAGGACTTATCTGGACGCTTCGTGCGCTTATCAGTCCCAATAATCCAGCACTCACAATCTCAGAACACGGGATTACGGACGCTGCATCTGCATTCAGTGCGGGTTTTATCCCTTGGGATGCCATTCACTCCATCACCGTTGGTCCTGTGGTAACGATTATGATGCAGGATTCAAAAGAAACCCTGCGTCATCTGCCACCTGTCAGGCGCTGGTTTCAAACGACCAATGTTGCCTGTTTCGGAGGGGTGATGTTCTCTACGACATTACTTAAGACCACTATTACCGAGCTGGAACAAGCCTTTGCAGCTGGCTACGAACGCTGGTCAGCGGGATTATCCTCGGTCTGACATTCCGTAGATTCGCCCCTCAATTTCGAAAGTCGATCAGCTAGCTTTGCCTCAACTCCATGGCGTGTTGGCTCATAGAAGCGCTGTCCTACTACAGAATCAGGGAGATATTGTTGAACAGCATAACCGCCAGGGACATCGTGGGGATAAATATAGCCTGTCCCATGACCAAGCGCCTTTGCGCCTTTGTAATGAGCATCGCGAATATGCTTTGGCACACCGCTGAAGTCCAGCTGCTTGACTGCCGATGTCGCAGCACCAATGGCCTTCGTCGCAGCATTGCTCTTCGGAGCAAGTGCCAGCCAAAGCGTTACATGACTAAGTGTCAATGCACACTCGGGCATCCCGATGGTCTGTGTTGCCTGAAAGGCTGCCATCGCGAGCGGTAATGATGAAACATCCGCGCAGCCGATGTCTTCACTCGCAAGAATCACCAGCCGGCGCGCGATAAAGCGTGGATCTTCACCGGCTTCAAGCATCCGGGCCAGGTAGTAGACAGCCGCATCCGGGTCACTCCCACGAATACTCTTTATAAATGCACTTATCGTGTCGTAGTGGGCATCCCCGGACTTGTCATACCCAATCGCCCGCTGACCGAGCGCCGCTTCGACATCGGAGAGGGTTATTTCCGTCGATGGCGCCTCAACGTAGTCAGCGGCCGTCTCGAGTCCGCCGAGGGCTGTACGGGCATCCCCGTTACAAGCTGCAGATAAATACGTCAGGGCATCTGCCGCAATAATAAGGCCCCGCTCTCCGAGCCCACGCTCTGCATCCAACAGCGCTCGTTCTACGACCGCCGTGATGTCATCCGAAGTGATGGCCGTAAACGCAAAGACACGCGCCCGAGAGAGGAGCGGAGCATTCACAGCGAAGTAGGGATTCTCTGTGGTCGCTCCAATTAAGACAATCGTGCCATCCTCCACGTGGGGGAGAAACGCATCCTGCTGCGCACGGTTAAAGCGGTGAATCTCATCCACAAACAACAACGTACGCTTGTTGCGTATCCGCCTGAGGTCTTTCGCAGCATCGATGAGCTTCCGTACATCCGCAACTCCACCCGTTACAGCAGAGAAATTGGCAAATGCAGCACTGGTCGTCCTTGCAATAACGGATGCCAGTGT
>CAZSGJ010000071.1:11847-13930 GCA_964606305.1 uncultured Armatimonadia bacterium | reverse complement strand
TCCCCAACACGCGCTCGAGGTAAGGATTTACAAATTTCCCCCCAAGATCGAAGGATTGATGTACGGATAGAAAGTCCTCTGCTTGGAATTCTGCTCGTTGAACTAAAAAACTAAAATCCCAACACCCGTTCAAGGTAAGGATTTACAAATTTCCCCCCAAGATCGAAGGACTGTCGCAAGGACAGAAAGTCCTCTGCTTGGAATTCAGCTCGTTGAACTAAAGAACTAAATCCCCAACACGCGCTCGAGGTAAGGATTTACAAATTTCCCCCCAAGATCGAAGGACTGACGCAAGGACAAAAAGTCAGACATCCTGACATACCCCGTGGGACGATGTATCGAGATCTTTCCCCAGTGTGGCTGTGCTCCCAATGGCAACAAAAGTGCTTCGATTTTTTCCAACAATGCCAGCACCTTGCTCGATTTTTGCCGCCACGTAAAGTGAAACGCTGTGACATCCCGCCCATACGCTGGGCTGAGCCACAGAGAATCCGCTCTCACCGTTCGTATCTCGGACACGTACAAAAGGGGCTGAATTTCGGCACGCAGCGCCATCAATGCCCGGTATGCCGTTGCCGTGTGTTCACGCGGGATGAAAAATTCCGACTGCAACTCATCCCCGCTACTCGGCGTGAACTCCATGCAAAAGTGCGGTAGCCGCTCATGCCACGGACCCGGGATGCCTTGTTGAGGCGTACAACACGCTGGGTCATGCCCGGCAAGGGGATGTAACTTATCCGACGAGGGTTCTACTCCGAGCAGGTTTGCAACGGGGGCGCCCTGATCCATCCGTTGCTTCAACCAGATCTGGTCAATCGTTCGCTCACCATACGTCGTGAACAGAGAGACACTGTATGCAGCTCCGAGCATACTGTCTACGTTTTCAAGCGTTGGCTCCAGCGGAACATTCTGGAAGACGTGTTGACAAACCAGATACGTGGGTTCAATCTTCAATGTGAGCGTTGCGATCGCTCCAAGAGCACCGAGGCTGACGACCATCCCATCGAATTCCACAGGATGCGATGCTCGAGAAAAGGTAGCCAATGAACCATCGGCAGTCACGATTTGCATCGCTGTCACGGCCGTCGCCAGATTGCCATTGTTTACGCCCGAGCCATGTGTCGCTGTTGAGACTGCCCCTGCAATCGAAATGTGGGGGAGGCTGGCGAGGTTTCCCAAGGCGAAACCGTGACTCTCAAGTGCCGTAGCGACATCCCCGTAGCGGGCACCCCCTTCGACAGTCACTTCACCATCAGCTGTATCGATTTCGATGATCCGATTTAGGTGTTCGGTCGAGATAATCGTGTCGACTGAGTCAACAATGCCATTGAAAGAGTGGCGAGAGCCGGCAATACGAATCCTGCGTTGACCAGCGATGGCCGATTGCAGCTCGCCAATGGTCTCTGGGATAAGCCACTGCTTTGGCGAAAAAGTGACATTACCAGCCCAATTCGTTTGACTTGCCATAGATGGTTATATCCAGATTTGCTCCGTTATTGGTAGACACTCGTTGATAATTTAATAATTCAGAAATACCCATATGGGGTATATTCATCAACAAGATGTCAAAGAAAACCAAGTCAATCAAGCAATGGCCGGCACCAATGCAACACCAGCCAAGGGTAGAGCCTGTGCCTGTCATCGCGCCAATCGTTGTCGCAAAAGAGACTGCTGCCAAGGACATTGCTCCTACGGTCGCGCCGATGATGGAAACGCCTCGTAAGGTCAAGACCCCAAAAGTCCGCAAAACGGATGCTGCAGATGTGACATCGGAATCAGGTGAGGCTCACGGACATCCCGCAGAGCGTGCCAAAGTCAAAGCCCGCCTGTCCCGCGTTGCCGGACAAATCGCCGGTATCCAAAAAATGGTGGATGAAGACCGCTACTGCATGGATATCCTCACGCAAATCGCTGCCGCACGCGCCGCACTTGACCGCGCTGGACTCGAGCTTCTCACGGCTCATATCGGTGGATGTATTGCTGGACACGGTGCATCCGAAACCCATCCGGATGCCGCAACGCAGTCGCAGGATGAGCTGCTGGATGAAGTTCGAAAGGTAATTACCCGCTTCCTTGGCTGAGA
>CAZSGJ010000071.1:0-11747 GCA_964606305.1 uncultured Armatimonadia bacterium | reverse complement strand
CGTCGCGACAGTGCTTTCCGTGCCTCTCCTCATTATCGCGATGGCGCACGGTTCCTTTGAAGCTCCGGTTTACAAGTGGCTGCAAGTCCTCCTCTCAGCACCTGTGGTTTTCTGGTGCGGCTGGCCGTTTATCACGGGAGCCATCCGTGCCGCCCGCCACCGCACCGCCGACATGAATGCGCTTGTCGCAGCTGGCGCCACAATCACTTTTGCCTACTCGCTTTGGAGCCTGATCACCGCAACGCTCGCTCCGGAGTTTGCAAGACATACCTCCATGGGGCATATGGTCCACGGCCCGGATGTCTACTTCGAAGCGGCAGCAACCATTGTTTTGTTCCTTCTGGGTGGCCGTCTGCTCGAAGCGCGCGCCAAGGGGCATATGGGGGATGCAATCCGTGACCTCCTCGGGCGCCAGCCGCGTACAGCGACGCTCGTCGTTGCAGATGACCTGATTGAAGTCCCCATCGAGCGCATCATGCCCGACTCGGTGATTCTCGTGCGACCAGGGGACCTGATTCCAGTGGATGGCGTGGTCACATTTGGCGAAACAACCACCGATGAAGCCTTGCTGACCGGTGAAAGCATGCCCGTCCAAAAAGCCATCAATGAAAATGTTCTGGGTGGGACAATTAACCTCACGGGTACCGTACGGCTCCGGGCGACGCACGTTGGCCTGGATACAGCAATCGCTCAGGTTGTCAGGATGGTACAGGATGCCCAAAGCGAAAAGGCGCCCATCGCTCGTATCGCTGATCAGGTCAGCAGCTGGTTTACGCCGGCGATTTTCGCTCTCGCTGGGCTTGTCTTTCTCTTGTGGATGCTGTTGGGTACCGAGACACCACGCCTGCAAGCAGCTCTATTACACGCCACAGCCGTTTTAGTCGTTGCCTGCCCCTGCGCACTGGGCCTCGCGACGCCGACTGCCATCCTCGTTGGTACGGGACGCGGTGCGCGCATGGGCATCCTCATAAAAGGGGCCCCAATTCTCGAGCTGGCCGGTCGCATCACCACCGTTGTGCTCGATAAAACCGGCACGATTACCGAAGGGCATCCAAGTGTCGCAAAGGTGATGCACTATGCTGGCAACCCAGCTGAAAACCTGACATTTCTAAAAGCGGTTGAGGAACTAAGCGCGCACCCTGTCGCATCCGCGCTGGTGGCCTACGCAGCTAGCCAAGGAGCTGCAACACAGACCACCGATGACTTCATCAACACCACCGGACTCGGTATCCAGGCACGAGTTGCGGGCAAAACTATCCATGTCGGTAGCCCAACTTTCCTAAAGCAGGAAGGCATTGAAACGATGGCTGCGATGGTCGATTGCGACACGTGGGCCGCGGATGGAATGACTACCGTCCTACTCGCCGTGGATGGAGCACTCAGCGCAGCATTCGGGATTGCAGATGCAGTGAAGCGAACATCGGTAACGGCCATCCAGCAGCTCCAGAGGATGGGAATCAAGGTCGTGATGCTCTCCGGGGACAGCGAACGTACGGCACAGGCGGTTGGCCGGATGGTTGGGATTGACCGTGTGATCGCGGGTGTCCGCCCGGATGGCAAGCTTGCTCAGATCAAAGCCCTGCAGGATGCTGGGGATGTTGTCTGTATGGTCGGGGATGGCATTAATGATGCGCCAGCTCTTGCCCAGGCCGATGTCGGGATGGCGATTGGGACGGGCGCGGATGTCGCGATGGAAGCATCCGATATTACGCTCGTCCGCGGCGACCTCCATGGAATTGTGGATGCCATCCTCCTAAGCCGTGCCACAATGTCCACCATCCGCCGTAACCTCTTTTGGGCGTTTGGCTACAACATCCTGATGCTGCCGCTGGCTGCGGGAGCCTTGCAGAGCACGCTTGGCTGGTCGCTGACCCCGATGCTGGCAAGTGCGGCAATGAGCCTCTCCAGCGTCTCGGTGGTGGTCAGCAGCCTGATGCTAAGAAAGTGGCCGGTTCTCGGGCAGCGGGGCTAAGCATTCGGAGTTTCCCACTGCGCGGCGTAAATCGACCGCCGACCGGAGACCAGATAGGCAGTACCAAGCACAACAATCGCGATGAGGGACAGTCTTGGACCAAAGAGCTCCAGCGCGAGCATCCAGCACGTGAGCGGAACCTTGGCGGCGGCGGCGAAGAGACTGACAAATCCGAGACCCGCGAAGAGCTTGGGGTCTTGTCCTGTAACTGTGGCAAACGCATTTCCGAAGAGCGCGCCAATACAAAACAATGGCGTGACTTCTCCGCCTTTGAGGCCACTCCCAAGCGTAATGACCGTAAACGCAAGCTTGATGGCAAACGTCCAGACGTGGATGGTATTTCCTGAAAGGGCATCCGTAATCAGCGGGAGGCCAAGCCCATTGAAGCGGTTCGTGCCAAGGATAAGTGTCAGGATAAGAACGATAACACCGCCTGTAAGCGGGCGAAACATCCATGCATTTGAGTGGTTAGCACCTAGCTTTGCGAGAAAGTGCTGCCCCTCAATGAAAACGATTCCAAGCAACCCGATTGCTATTCCGCAGATTGGAAGCCAGAGGAAGCCCATTGGCGAAAGTTTTGGGATGTCAATCAACGCATAGTGGGCGTGTCCAACACCCGTTAGCCGGCACGTGATATCCCCAACAAGGGCTGCGGTCAAACACGGGACAAATGATTGGATGTGGAGGTGTTGACGCACTTTGGACACCTCCATCCCGAAGACCGCACCCGCGAGTGGTGTCCCAAAGACCGCACTAAACCCCGCCGCCATCGCCGCACGCAGATAAACCGAACGCTCACTTTGCGCGGGTGCAAACCGGCTCAGCAGCGAGTCCGCCAGGGAACCCGACATTTGCACAGCCGTGCCTTCGCGCCCGGCCGAACCACCACAAAGGTGTGTTAGCAGCGTTGTGATGAGAATGAGCGGCGCCATCAGGAGCGGAACACGCTCAAGGCTCCCTTTGATAGCCCGGATGATGAAGTTGTTACCTTGATTTGCAGCACTTCCTGCCCAGTACGTGATGTAGGCAATCAGCCCGCCAGCTGCGGGCAAGCCGTAAATGAGCTGTGGATGGCGCGTGAAAGTGGATGTCGCAATGTCCAGAGACCAAAGAAAAAGCGCGCTGCTCAGTCCAGCACTGATTCCAATGCTCAAAATGAGAAAGAGCCACCGGAGAGGCATCCTGAAAATGGGATGGGATGCTTTCGGTGGCTGCATTTCGTGGTTAAGGGCTGTCGTTTACTTGAACGCGAGAGGCGCAAAGTCGGCAAGGTATTGGCGCCATAGATGCCAGACATGTCCGCCTTCGGTCTCAACATACGTCGCCTTCAGGTTACGGTTCAGGCGGGTCTTGAGCTCGCCATATTGCCGCATCAGGAAGTCATCCTTACCGATTGCAACCCAGATCAACGGCTGCTTTGCCGGGTCACGGACACTCTTTTCGAACGTACTGATGGCCGTTTCAAACTGAGGACCGTTGAAGATTCCAGCGCTGAAGATGCCGAATGCGCTGAACAGCTCCGGGTGTTTCATCCCGATAGTGACCGTTTGCCCGCCGCCCATTGAGAGGCCGCACATCGCGCGCCGCTTGGATGTCCTGAAGCGCTTATCCACAAGCGGGAGGAGGTCTTCGACGATATCGCGCTCGATGGCATCCTGTGGCGTTGGTTTTCCTTGGTAGAAGATGTGACCATGTGGCATCACAACAATCATCGGGGGGACTTTTCCCTGAGCGATGAGGTTATCGATGACGACATTTGCCCGTCCAAGCCCGGAGCTCCAGTGCGAGTCATTGTCTCCGGAACCGTGGAGGAGGTAAAGGACTGGGTAGCGCTCGCGGCGGGCTTCTTCATATCCTGGTGGGGTGTAGATATGCGCGCGGCGTTGAATACCAGCAGACTTCGAGTCATATGGCATTACAGTGATCGTGCCGTGTGGGACATTTTGCGGCTGCCAGACAATGTCCTTGCGGCCGCGGTTGACTTCGACACGGTTTGTCATCGGGCGGAATTCGCCATTTTTCGGGTCGAGAATGTCTAGTCCATCCACGGAGAATTTGTACTCGTAGATGTCATTTGCGAGTGGGCCAAGCGTTACTGACCAGAGCCCGGCGGCATCCCGGGACATTTTGTGCTGTTGCCAATTGTCCCATGCACCAACGGTTGCAACCGTCTTTGCGCCAGGAGCGTAGAGGCGAAATGTTACCCGTCCATCTGCATGGGCTTCGGGGCTGTTGTAGTTGGTTGGATTTTGCTGCATCGCAAGACTTCCTTTATGCGTTCTTGTAGGGGCCACGCCGGCCGAATTCAGCAAGGGTCAACAGGTATTCATCGGGCATCCCGATGTCCCACCGCGTGCCATTGAGGATACAGGCAGAGTATACGGGAGCCGTGCCAGCCTTGGAGCGTTCCAGCAGACCTTCCTGTCCACTCGTGAGCTGAAACTCATTCTTCACGCGGATATTGCCATCGACGAGGGCTTGGAGACACTCGAAAATTTCAGCGGTGAAGACATGGATGCCAAAGTGGCCGAGGTAGGTCTGCTCTGGCAGGCCATTCGTTTTTAGGGCTTGGACATCATCGATGCTTGGCTTTTCCTGCAGCTTGAGAATCGGCAATGCCGTGCTAAGCGTCGGTGTCTGCCCGGCGGGTACATCGCACTTCACGATGCCGGTGACGCCCACACTGGCTTCAGACTCGAGGCGCACGGTCGTGATACTGCCGCCGCTGGCTTCGGCAGCTTCAATTGCCTGACGGATACAGGGTTTGATGCCATTTGGTGTTGTGTAAACATGGTCGCCAAGCAGAAGAACGATTGGCTCACCTGCAGCAAATTCCCTTGCTTGGAGGACGGCGTGCCCAAATCCCTCAGGGCTTGGCTGCTCGACGTACGAAATACGGGTTGCCATGTCGGCAAGCTTGTCGGCTTCGGCGATTGCCCAGGCCTTGCCAGAGAAGCCCTTAAGTTCATCATCGGTGATTGCCCGGAAATGGTCACGAAATGCTGCGCCACCGCCCCGCTCCACGACAATGCAAATCTCTTCGATACCGCTTGCGATGCATTCTTCAATAATCATTTGGATAGTGGGTTTAACCAGTCCATCCTGATCGACTATCGGGAGCATTTCCTTTTGGATGGCGCGTGTCGCGGGAAACATCCGGGTTCCGCGGCCAGCGGCAGTGATAACGGCTTTTCGTACTCGCATGGGGTCAGTTTAACCCGGGAGGTTGTTCGGTAGTCGTGATGTATTGGTGCGTTAGGATTATAGTGAAAACTCTCGACAGAATGTGCTGACGGTTTCGCTCTGCTGACAAAGAAAGAACTCCACCCATTGTTCGTTCAACAGGTGGAGTTCGGTGTGTCCTTCGACGCGTCTACTCTTTGATTTTGAGCAAATGGCGGATCATCCGACCGTATTTTTCCTTTGGTCTGTCTTTTGGGTCAAAACCAACTGCACCGTAGCGGGTCTTGCCATCCTGGTCGATAAGAATGCTGACAGGGATGGATTGTAAGCCACCGAGTTCCTCACCAAGCTCGGGACCGGCCATTGCGATTGGGTAGTTCAGCTTTCTGTCAGCAACCATTTTGCGGATGTTTGCCTCCTGATCATTCCATGCAAGGCCGACAATTGTGAAGCCTTTGTCGCCATACTTTTCCTGAAGCTCAATCAGGTCAGGAAATTCGGCTTGGCACGGACCACACCAGGATGCCCAGACATTGAGGAGAACGACTTTGCCCTTAAGCGAGTCGTTGGAGACGGTTTTGCCATCCAGCGTCGTGACGGAGTACTTTGGGCCATCCGTCATTTCGTAACCTTCAAACACTGAGGATGATGGCTTATTCGTGACAAGAATTATCCCGAGGAAAGCAACAGCAAAAATGGCAATCCAAGCTACGGGAGGAAGGTTTGAAAAACGTCGCATGCGCCGGTTCCTTTCAGGGAGCGGACCGCACTGCATGCGTCGAATAGCCAAGGTCGGACTCGAACCGACACGCTTTCGCATCCGCTTTTGAGGCGGACGTGTCTACCATTTCACCACTTGGCCACACGACGGAATGTGCATACAGCTACGCACGCACCTTGGTAAGTATAGCCTGATGGGCCAACATCGGCAAGACAGCCCACACCTCCGTATACTGGGTTCTAGGTTGCTACCAATAAGGATGACTGCAAAATGCGTGTGATTGCCACGGCCCCTGGCCGCTGCGGAGTGCTTGGTAACCCTACTGATATGTATGGTGGCAGCGTTCTCAGCTGCTCTCTTTCCGAGCGTGCGACGGCAATATTGGAATCCGCGGATGTAATCACCCTCCAGGCGGATGGTGGTGCCGTCTCGCAGGTCATCCGCACACCGGAAGATCTTGAGGCAAAGGGCGATCGCCTTGACCTGGCAAAGGCAGTTCTGCGTGGGATGAATATTGAAATCCCGCCTGCAGGTCAGGGCTTTACACTCACAACCCAAACCGACATTCCGATGCAGGCTGGTCTCGCTGGATCTACCGCACTGATGGCTGCCGTTTACGGCGCGTTGACCGCTCAGCGGAAGCTGGTTAAACACAGTATCGCGGAAGCCATTCGTAACATTGAGTACAACCAGCTCGGAGTAATCTGCGGATTTCAGGACCAGTACATGGCTGTCTTCGGCGGGTTCAACTATATTGACTTCCGTGATAAAGGCTCACATCTCGAAGCAGACACAATGCCATTCGCAACGATTGAGCCGCTTGCCGACCTTATCCCAGGCGGCACCGATGACCTTCCCCTCGTCCTTGCAAACACGGGGGTTGCCCACCACTCTGGAACCGCACACAAGCCTGTCCGCCTGCGGTGGCTGGATGGCGACCCGGAGGTCGTGGATGCCTACACGCATCTTGCAGCCCTCGCCCGCCACGGGAAAACCGCATTGCTAAATGGCGACTGGGAAACGCTTGCGGCATCGATGAACGAGAACCTGCAGATTCAGCAGCGGCTTGGCGCAAGCGGGGATGCCTGTGACCACCTCGCCGCCGCAGCGCTAAATGGCGGTGCACTTGCAGCAAAGCTTGCCGGCGCAGGACAGGGTGGGACGGTTCTCGCTGTTACGTTCGACAAAGAACGCACGGTGAAGGCGCTTCTGGATGCAGGCGCCACACGCATCCTCTATCCGAAACCGGGACCAGGTTTGACGGTTACCATCGAAGCATAGGGTTTAGCGTCAGCGCTTCCAGCGCGCGACAATCCAACATGCCGCTCCAGCCACCGCCGTGACAATCCAATGGCTGGTGTTCGGAGACTGGCTGTAGTCAAACACGGTCGTTTGGGCGATGAATCCAATGGCTTCGCTGCTCGATGATGGCAAGAATGCAGTGCAAATCCCGAGGATGAACATCGGGGTTGCCCATCCGAGAAGCGTAAACCCAAGCGCTCCCCAGCGCTCCTTGAGAAAGCGCATCGAGAGCGCCGCAACGCCAGTTAGTGCTGCCGTGTTCATAAAGCCACTGACCAACAGCTGACCCAAAGCACGGCGAGTAAACGGTAAGTTATCGACTGGCATCCACCGCTGAAAAATTAGGTTTAGGGTAAATATCGTTATTGCAGCCATCGTGTAGGTGATTAACGCAAACAGCCGCCCGGATGCGACATCGCTTCCGTTAAACACACGCTTCCAAATCGAACCCGCGGCCGTGTTATTCGCAGCCGCTCCAGTGCCAAAGGTTGCAACCAGCGCAATCGGGGCAAGGAAGACAAAGACCTGAATGTAGCCAATACTCAGCTGCGTAGCGCTGCCAAGTAATGCGGCAAATGCAACCAACATCCCTAAAACATTTCGGCGCAACAGAACTACGTAGCGCGGCTGGCATCCACTCAAATGATGTGCGGCTAGCAATGTGAAAATCGCTGTCAAGCTGGTATTGATGATGCCGCTGATTAGCCAAGTTGGGAAGCTGATACCAAAGTAGATTTCTTTAAATGAGTTTGCTCCCGGGGCGCCCAGCGCATTGATAGCGGAGAAATAGGCTGTTTGGCCATCCACTGTGTGCATGATTGCTGGAACTGCTGGTACACAAGTCCCGATAAAAAGTGCAATGGCGGCTGTATAAGCCAGCAGCGTTGCTTTACCTTGTGACTTAGCGACCGACGAACAGGCAATACCGATGCTGCCATACACCATGGCTGAAAATGTCAAGAGGACGTATGCCAGCAAAATCTCTGAAGGTGCAACGCCTCCCGTGAGGAAGACGATAGCCGTGACCGGAAGGGAGCCGACGAGCAGCCAGATAATGAATAACGCGATGCTGAGAAGCTTGCCGACAACGATGTCGGCTGGTTTCAGTCCCGTCAGCAGAATAGTGTCGAGAGTTTGTTGTTCACGCTCGGCGACAAGCAGACCGCTGGTGAGTCCAGGTGTGATTAATGTGACCAGCCCAAGCTGCATCCAAAATGTCACCGCCCAGAAGTTCTGCCCAATCTCGCCAAGAGGTACATCGGAGCGCATGGCTCCACTCATCAGGATCAGGCCACCGATAATCAGCACCTGAACGAGGACGTAGGCAAAGAGCAGTTGGAAGGCACGTGCGCCGCGCAGCCGTGTGCGGATTTCTTTTTCAAGAACGGGGTTCATCGGGATTGTCATGCGGATAGATTCCTTATGCCACCAGACCACGGGTGAGGTTCATAAACACGGCTTCAAGGTCGGTTTGCACCTCGCCAAAGCTGATAATTCGTACCTTCGCATTAATGAGCGCAAGCAACAGGTCATTCTGTGCATCAATACCGCCATCAAATTGAACATCGAGGAACTCACCACGCTCCGCGACATTCCGTACGCCGTTTAGAGGCGCGAGGACTTTGCTCGCAGTCGCCTTATCCTCGGCAGGAACCTTGACTTCAAGCACACGGGCACCGATATTGTCTCCAATTAACGAGTCAATCGGCCCTGAGACGAGGAGCTTGCCCTTTTCGATAATCCCCACGGATGTACAAAAGTCAGCCAGCTCCGGCAAAATGTGCGAGCTTACAATAATGGTCTTGCCAAGGTTTCGCAGCTCTTTGAGGAGGTCACGGATTTCGATACGTGCGCGTGGGTCGAGACCACTCGCTGGTTCATCCAGGAGCAGCACCTTGGGGTTATGCACCATTGTGCGTGCCAGACACAGACGCTGCTTCATGCCGCGGGAGAGACCCTCAACGTAGGCATCTTTTTTGTTCGACAGGTTGGTAAGGTCGAGAACTAAATCAATCAGCCCCGGGCGGTCGCCCTTTGGAACCTTGTACGCTGCGGCAAAAAAGTCAAGATATTCCCAGACCTTAAACTCATCATAAACGCCAAATGTGTCCGGCATGTACCCAATCCGGGCCCGGACAGCATCCGGGTTTTCCACCACATTTATTCCATCCACCATGGCCGTTCCACTTGTCGGCTCGAGTAAGGTTGCCAGAATCTTGATGGTGGTTGTTTTGCCGGCGCCATTCGGACCGATAAAGCCAAAGATTTCACCCGGGCCAAGCGCAAGCGAGAGGTTGTCCACCGCCGTCAGCTTGTCGTAACGCTTGGTGATGTTTCTGAGGTCAATACGTAGCGGTTCGTTCATGCTATTCCCAAATCCACAGGCTCTGAAGACAGGGCCATTCCTGACATCCTATGCTAGTTTTGCGGCCTATGCATCAAACTCTCGTGGGCCACGCTTTGCCGCAAGCATCGCAAGCCACCCGACCAGTGCAGAGAAGGCAACCGACCCGCCGATATAGCTAAGCGCGCTTGGCAAGCTACGCATCCCGATAATCACTTCGGCAAAGCCGCGGAGAGCAGGGAAACCGGAAGTAAAAAACGGAGATCCCAGCAGCAGCATCGTGAGCAACGCCGCCTGCAGACTGGCCGAGCGGCTGTTACGATTGATCGCCCCAAGCAGCATCCCAATAGAGGCAGCAATCCCAAGCATCACAACTATCAGGGCCGGAGCTGTGATTATCGCATGCCATGCGGCACCGCTCGCTATCAAACCTATAACGATCATCGGCAGCATCGAGGTAACGATCAACAATCCGGGGACACAAGCCGCCGACGCTTTACTCAGAATGATTTCCCGGAGCGAGATGCGCGATAAAAGCATCGCGTTCCAGGTCTGCTTCTCCCGTTCTTTTGGGATACTGGTCGCTGCTGTCTGAATCGTAATCCAGATTGCTGCTGCGACGCCAATATAAACACGTAGCGCGGCATTGTTTCTGAAATCTCCTGCATCAGCAGCGGTGAGGATGGTGAACACACACATCATCCCGATGAGACCGCCAATCAGCGTCCAAGTCAGACTCCCGGCACGGCTTTGAGACCCGGCTGGCATCAGAATGCTGCGAAGCTCTTTCCCGATCAGGGGATGCTCGGATACGTATGGAATCTGTGCAAGATATCGCAGAAGTAAGGCTTGTATAGGCAACGATAACGCTGCTGTGGTCATCTCCAAACTTGATGCAGAATCAGCAGCCCGCAGCTGAGGAAGCTCTGGTGCATGCTTTGCCCGGAGCGTTTCGAGACGCTGCTGTTCACTGGTCAGTGAAGTAGGAGCAACTTCTTCCTCAGACTTCGCCAGCTGGCCAAGTGTCATCAGGTAAAGCACCGCACTTCCGGCAATCGTGATGGCTGTCATAATCCAGTTCGGAAAAGTGGATACAGGGTCATCGACAATTGAGCTGAGCCTGTCTGGCGTAAGCAGCAACCCAATGGCAAAGATTGGGTTCACTGAACCAACGAGGAGCTTGACGAAGCCGCCGATGACAGTGCTGATAATCGCGGCAATAACAGTGGATGCCTGCGCCTTTTGTGTGGATGCAGCAGTGCTACTGACAAACGCCGACAGTGCGGCTGCAAACAGCGTTGATGCACCCATGATGGCTTGAATCAGCAACCATTTTTCCAAACCAATCGACTTTGCAATAGGTGTGATTAGGAGCAGCAGGGCGAACAGTGCCTGCGTGATGATTGCCGGGAAGGCCGCGCTAAACCACTTGCCCAAAATGATGCCCGTGGTGCCAATGCGCGACAGGCGAAGCGCATCCCAGGTTTTGTTTTCCCGCTCGCCAGCGATACTCGCAGAACCGGAGAGGAGTACGAGCAGGATGTTGATGGCTGTGAGCACACTCCCGGTGATGCCGGGTTCGATAAACGCAAAGTACCCCGTGAAATACAGCACCAGGGCGAGAATGATTGGGCGGGTGTAGCGCTCAAAGCCTTTCGCACCCCCGATGCCTGACCACTGCCTGACGGTCAACCCGACAATGGGATTAGTGCCGGATACGCTTCGGCTCGCGGATGGTTGATGCTCCTTTGTCGCTACTTCGTCGTGGATTTTGAGCTGTGTTGGAGGCGGGATATGCCCCACAGGATGGTCATCCATAAAGGTCGCGGATGATTGTGTGCCTGCAGGGTGTTCCTCCTCAGGCAGGTTTTGCAGCATTATGGAGTCATCTCCGGAGGTCCATCCGAGAGGCGCCGAAGCATCACAACACTCAGTAACCAGCCAACGAAGGTACTCGTTATGTAGAAAAACGTTGGAATACCGATAGCCTGGAATCCTTTAGATGCTTCGGAACTCTCGAGTCCACAGATAAGCACCATGACGTAAAACGGATTGGTCCAGAGGGGTACAAATGTCTCAGGGCTAGATTGATACGTTGATGTCAAATTCTGCCACATTGCAAGCAGAACCGGAGATGCTACAACCGAGATGAGAATGGTTGCCATGGATGTCGCGGCAGCGAGCTGTGTCCGACGGCAAAGCCAGCTAAAGAACATCCCGATGAT
>CAZSGJ010000070.1:0-13959 GCA_964606305.1 uncultured Armatimonadia bacterium | reverse complement strand
ATGAAGTCGTAGCCTGCATCCGCAATACGGCTCAGCAAGCGAATAATCTGCTGGTGTGTCACACGGCCCGTCGGAGTACTCGCCTCAAAACGACATCGCCAGTGATCTGCCAAAAACGCATCCGATGCAGCATTTGGCCACACCGTAAGCCCCCGGTTTGAAATCATCGTCAAGCGAAGACCATCACCATCCGTCAGCTGCAAATGCTGCGCAAGCGTTGCAGGCTTGTCACCACGCCAGTGGAAGAAGACATCCACGCCGACCAGTTCCTTAGGTAATGCTGGAGCGCGGTCTTCGCGAACCAGACTCGCTGTTTGTGCCGGGTTGCTGACTGCGGCATACGCCACCGGAGTCAGGACCTCGGGAAGCTGACCAAGGCGGGAAATGACCGCATCCGCAAAGGCCGTTGTTCCAACAAGCTCAGCACTTTGCCCTTCGACATAGATATCCCCGGTATGGATGCCATCTTCAATCGTCCGAAGCCAGGCGTTCTGAATCCTAGCCGCGATATCCGGCTGGCCGATGTGAACCAACATCATGACCGCCGCCAGCAGGAGGCCACCCGGGTTTGCGATGTCCTTGCCTGCGATGTCAGGTGCGCTTCCGTGGATTGCCTCGAACATCGCGCCACTAGCACCAATATTCGCACTTGGCGCCAGCCCGACCGACCCGGCAACCTGTGCTGCAATATCGCTGACTATGTCGCCGTAGAGGTTACTCGTCAAAACCACATCGAACTGCTCTGGTGTATCGGCCAGACGCGCAGCCCCGATATCGATAATCATGTGGGAGTTCTTGATATCGCTGTACTGAAGCGCGACTTCATCCACAACCTTGTGAAACAGACCATCAGTCAGCTTCATGATGTTGTCTTTGGTGAATGTCGTGACTGCCTTGCGGCCATGAGCGCGCGCATACTCAAAGGCAAACCGCGCAATACGTTCACATCCCGGGCGGGTGATCAGCTTTAGGCACTGCACACACTCATCCGTTTGCCGATGCTCGATGCCGCCGTAGAGATCTTCTTCATTCTCGCGGACGATGACGACATCCATTTTAGGATGCCGAGTCTTCACAAATGGCGCATAGGCAACGCAGGGACGCACATTGGCGTAGAGTCCCAGACTCTTGCGCAGCGTTACATTCAGACTCTTATAACCACCGCCCTGTGGCGTGGTGATCGGACCCTTCAGGAGGACGCCAGTCCGATGGATAGACTCCCAGGCATCCGGCGCAATGCCACTGGTGAATCCGCGCTCGTAGACTGCTTTACCAACCTCAATCGTCTCGAGCTCAAGGCGCGCATCCGCAGCAGCCAGAATCCGAAGCGTCGCGGCCATGATCTCGGGCCCGATGCCATCTCCATGTGCAACTGTGATCCGTGTCTTTTCCATTTGTTCTTCCTCTCTGTCTGCCTCATCATGGAAACAGGGCTACGTTTACACGTGCCCTGCACCTTTCAGTCGATGGTCACCCGGGACCTATCTCGATTTTCGGTATCCATTTACGAACTCCTCAACACCGTTTTTGACTGCCTTTGGAACCGTGTTGCGGATAAGGCGGGCGCCGCTGTCGACTTCTGCGTAAATGAAGTTCTTGCTGGATGCTTCCGTCTTCTTGCTGGCGATGATCGCGCGCTCGTTTACCGCATCGATAATCCACGTCCGACAGCGCACCTTTCCAACGAGCTCCTGATCTTTGGTAACCGGAGTGAACTGGCGGACCTGTTCAACATTGTCTATAACGACAAACACCACCAAGTGGGCATTGAGTTTTTTGCCGACTTTGTACAGCGTCGCGCGATTCCAATACTCTTCGTTAGTGAGGTCAATCTCGTTGTCGATAAGCATCCGGTGCACTGCCTGACCGGAAATGACATCAAAGCCACGCTCAGAAAAGACTTTTTGCAGCTCCTGATCGCCCTTCACGGCCTGGTCGTAGCGCTGACGTTCGTCCTTTTCGCCACTTCCATTAATGACTGGAAGCAATACGACTTTGGTATCCTGGGCGCGCAAAGGTAGCCCACCGTAGGACTCGCGGCCGCCATTGTCGACATCAGGCCGGTCCTTGGATTTCTTTAAGCGAATATCTACGCCATCCTGCTCCTGTGGCTGCGATGTAAGCGCAATCGTCCCGGTGCACGTGAGGCCGAGCAAGGTTAGTGCTGCTGTTGTGCTGATGAAATGCTTGTTCATAATCATGCTCCACCATTAGGTACGCACCATGCGCGCACCATGTGACACCGAACTATTTACAGAGGTCGAACGGTGTAAGTTCCAACGAATTTGTTATACAAGCATCACTATAAGGTAATTGAAAACTTGTAAGTGACAGCCGAATTTCCCATTCACAGTGGCAACATGCTGCTGTCTCGATATTCTTGTTTTGAATGACTCTCTACTGCGATTGGTGCCGCTCGGGTGATGCCACGGACATCCATATTCATCATCATGACATTGAACATGGCATCCCCCCGGACAACGACAATCAGCTCTTTTCACGGCTTTGCTACGAAGTGCTGCAGGCAGGGCTGTCATGGGACATCATTTTGAAGCGAAGGGATGGCCTCCATGCGGTTTGGCATGACTTTGATGTGTCTACGATTGCGCGTCTTTCGGATGATGAAATCGCCGTGATCACAGCCGATGTGAGAAACATCCGCCACGGGCAGAAGGCATTTGCAATCCGTCACAATGCGCAGGCATTTGAAGACCTTGCGATGGCGCATGGCAGTGCGCGGGCGTGGCTTTATGGGATCGACGAAGCCGATCCTAAAGTATGGCAAAAGCTTTTCAAATCACACTTTAAGTTCACGGGTGCGACCATTCAGGATGAGTTCTTAATGGGTACGGGAGTTCGGATAGGAGCGCATGCTGAGGAGTGCCCCCGGTACGCCGCGGCATTGGCTGCCGGGGCCCCGTGGGCCTTCCACGCCGGCATCACGTCCGTTCAACCTCCGATACGCTGAACCGCGCAAGCCTTCCCGTATACGATTCCGCCATCGGAGCTGGATCTAATGAAACCCTCATTCCACATCCGGCAGCACACAGGCATCCAAAACATCCGCAAAATCCGCGACACGACGCGTCCCTAAACCACTGATCTTTCCCGTGTCATCCCAGCGGCGAAGACGCAAAGCATCCCGCCAAAAGGGATTCGTCTCAAACGCCATAATTTCATCGGGGGTGAACGGACCACCCTGCAGCCCGAGCGAGATCCGGCTTGGCTCAGAAAGCGCCGCTTCATATGCCGGCTCCGTCGCACATAAATAACGCTTTGCAGCCACATGCAGGCGAACGGGCTCCGTCACCGCCGGCACAAACCGCGACTCCAGCCAGCGGCCGCCGAGCGCTTCATGAAGGTCATCGATTCCGCGTTCAGGCGCATCCGCGGGGAGATCATGCAACAAATGCCCGATGTCGTGTAACAGCGCCGCGGCTATCAGGGTTGCCGGTGCACCATCCGCTGCCGCAAGCTCCGCACACTGCAGCGCATGCTCTTCCTGCGTCACAGCCTCGCCCCCATACTCAGAGCTGCCATGCATGGCAAACAAGGCGATAACGGTGGATGTCGTTGGATGGTGGCTCATAAATGCATTCTAACGGCTTGGCATCAGGATAGGTTTGTAACATCTACAACATTAATAACCATTTAGGTGATGTATGTACGCAGGAATGCGTCGGTTTCCACTGTATGATTGCGCAAACGTCCCCAGAACTGTTCCAAAGGTGAGAGCGGATGCGATTTGATTTTACAATTGCCGTCATTTCCGATACGCAGAATTACAGCGAGAAGTATCCAGATGTCTTCCATGCGCAGACACGGTGGCTTGCTGAAAATGCCCGTCGGGAACGGATTGTGTTTGCATCCCATGTCGGGGATGTCGTTCAAAATGGCGGGCAGCGTCAGGAAGAATGGGATGTTGCATCCGCTGCAATGGCCCGCCTCTATGGCAAGCTTCCCTGCGGCGTCGTCGCAGGAAATCATGACTATGATGACCTCTCAGACAAAACCTGCCCACTAAACATTTATCGGCGTAATTTCGGCGCTTCGTATCACAAAAAGGTACCGACGCTCCTTGAGCTGAGTCCGGATGAATGTAGCTCCATCCATATGTTCGATGCCGGGGGCATCCGGATGCTTAGTCTTCACCTCGAGCCAGATCCACGGGATGGTGCGCTTGCATGGGCCGAGAGTGTGCTGGCCAAATATCCAGATACACCCGTGATTCTTACGACGCACATCTACATTTCCGATGTTGATGATGCACGAGACCGCAAGCCATATTCGCGCACGGGTGGCAACTCTGGTGAGGATGTCTTCCAAAAGTTCATCCGAAAGCAGCCGCGAATCTTTTTGGTTCTCTGTGGACACTGGTGGACGCGTGGCGGTGAGACATCCCTGATGTCCACCAACGACTACGGTGGCCGCGTGCATGAGCTGCTCTCAGATTTTCAGGGGCGACCGAATGGCGGGGATGGCTGGTTACGCCTGCTGCGCTTTGATCTGAAAGGGCATCAGCTGCATGTCCAAACATTCTCGCCAACACTGAAGCGCTATGAGACGGATCTTGATTCCGAGTTCACGCTCCCGCTTGATCTGCACCGCGCGATACCCGCGGAGCCTGCAAGACTCCAAAAAGCCTGGCGCCGCCCATCCCCGCAGTGGCGCCCCGGTGGCATCGCCGACCTCCGGATGCTGGATGCGGGCATCACACCCAAAGGCAAAAGAAATAGGTAGTTCCTCGGCCTTGTTTTCCATTTAGGGAAGCGAAACATATAGGGTTCCGTAGATGCCCGTCTGCGGTTAACAGCGGCATTCTGATCGTCAAAATCAAAGCAGGTACTTTCACTGCAATTTTGAAGCAATCCAAATTCGGAATCAATTGTGCAGGCTGCAACACGCAAAGCGTGCCGGTTAGAGGAGTCAACATCCTTCAAAACGGGCAGGCGGAGGACACGAATGCAGCAACAAAGAGGCGCAACTACTAAAGTCGGTTTTCCGTACGACTTCACAGTCGTCGTGTTACCTGACACCCAGTACTATTCCATTCAGTTTCCTGACACATTTCACGCCCAAACCGCATGGATAGCTGCAAACGCAACGCGTGAGAAGATTGTTTTCGCCACCCATGTTGGTGATGTTGTAGAGAGTGGTGGTGAGTCCCGGAAGGAATGGGCTACCGCGAGTGCGGCCATGGGACGGCTGAAAGGCAAAGTACCATTTGGCTTGGTCGCAGGTAATCATGATGCCGACCTTATCGGAAATCGCAGCTCCGACTACGCCCTGTATCGTGAGTACTGCGGAAAGCGACTTCTGGGAGACAGTCCTTCGCTGATTGCGCTTGCAGAAGACGAGTGCTCATCCGTTCATCGCTTCACAACACCCGGCATGTCTATACTGTCACTGCACCTCGAACCGGATGTGCGGGCGTCAACCATTATTTGGGCGCTTGAACAAATGGACAAGGTTCCTGATATCCCGGTGATGGTCACGACGCACAACTACCTCAATGATGTCACTCGCTCACGGGACAAAACGACATCGATGCGCCTGTACGGCAACTCGGCCGAAGACCTCTTTCAAGGTTTTATCCGAAAGCAACCACGGATTTTCTGCGTGCTCGGTGGACATCAGTTTCACGCCGGTGGCGAGTTCATGCAGGTGTCCAAAAATGATGCCGGTAGGTCTGTAATTGAGCTGCTGCAGGATTATCAGGCGCGCCCGAATGGAGGGGATGGCTGGTTACGTCTGCTCCGCTTTGACATAAAAGGCAAGCGATTGATTGTCCAGACGTATTCGCCGGTATTGAAAAAGTACGAAACGGATGCGGACTCGTTCTTCAGCATTCCGCTTGGGCTATGAGTGTCGGAGTAAGAAATGGTAAACAGGATTGAATCCTGATTCAGTGATGGTGGAGATTACGTATGAACCTCCGAATAATGCTGTCCATTCTGTTGCTGAGTGGAATCAACATCTTTCAGCCGGCTACCGCCATGCCCGACACACAGTGTGTTTCAGCCGCTAATGTCAAGGACGGAAATACCGGAACCATTCGCTTGCTCGCCGTTGCAAAGGCAAAGGTCTTGGATCCTGTTGATATGCAGCAACGTGCCCCGGATGCAATTCGCCGTGTCGAAACCGCAGTCAAGGGGATAGACCCAAAAGCAGTCATCAAAACACTTGTTGAGCCCGTCCGAACCATTAACCAATACCGTGCGGGACAGGGACGTGAGGTCGTAACGGGAGAGGCATTCCGAAATGAACTCAAGACACTGATAGACACAGCTACCGCCAATGACACCGTTGTGATTTATACGCATTCCCATGGATTCCGTAATGGGTTTGAAGATGTTCAACCGTACGGTGGTTTGCTGCTTGACCTCCCCGTGCGTCGCCCTCCGCACGCGGGGGTGTTTCTCTGGGATGAATACGCAGATCTGATCCTCAAAATTCCTGCGAAGAACGTGGTTGTGCTCACGATGAGCTGTTTCTCCGGCGCTCTGATCAACCATTTGAATTCTCCGGCACTGGCCAAAAAGTGGAAAGACCGCGAGGCAGCGGGCAGAAACTTTGTCGTGATGACCAGTCAGAATGATGTGCTCAAGAGCGAGCCGATCAGAATCGGCAACCAGATGCTGAATCCATTTACGTATGCGGTTGAGCGTGCTCTGGGTGGATTCGCAGATGGCTTTGTGACACCGGAGGGAAAGCCGGCGGATGCATCCAAGGATGGCAAGCTGCAGCTCGGTGAGGTCATCGATTATGTCCTGCACGCTACCGAACACACGCCATCTGATTCTATTCTGCCGCTTAATACATCGAAGCCGCAGGTAACCGGCAGCTACAAGCGCGATACGGTTCTTGGCAAAGCATCGACAACGGTCCCTGGCGGACAGAAGTAATCATCTCAGGAGTATGTAATCGATGGCTGAAAGTCGGATTCTCTCTGTTGCCCCGATGCTAAACGTCGCAGATAGCATCGCCGAAGTCACTTTTTTCCGTGATGTCCTTGGTTTCACCGACCTCTTGGGTGAGCCTGGCTATGCCGTGATGCACCGGGATGGAACAGAAATTCATATCGCCGAAAACCACGATGAAGAAGTGCTTTCACATGTCAATGGGCACATGCAGATTTATGTGCAGACCGATGACATCGATGCTCTGTGGGCTCATGCGCAGACATTTTCTGAGACATATCGGACGCGCGCGCTGTTTGAGCGTGAATACGGGATGACCGAATTCCATATGCAAACGCCCGGTGGAATCCTCGTTTTTGTCGCGGAAGGCACCGGGCATCGGCAGGAGCGGCTTGCGGCTAAGGGAGCTTAGCGCAGCGTTTCACGGATGAAGTCAATGTCATCACCGGTCAGTGTCCGGTTCACGGCGCTAAGGTTACAGCGCACCTGAGACTCATTTCGGAAGCCGGGTATCACGCAGGCGACATTATCCATGTTGAGGATGTAGCGCTGTGCGATGGCCGAGAGGTCTTCGGTTGTACTACCAAAGCGTGCTTTGAGGAGTTCAAGCTTCGGCTTAAGTGCAGCGATAGCTTCCGCGCTGAAGGAGCTATTCGTCTGGCGATGATCTCCGGGCTCAAATGTCGGCGGCTTGGATGGGTCGAATTTGTCGAGCAGACGGCCCTGAGCGAGCGGCGAGAATGCCACGAATGTGCAGTTATGCTCCGTCATCAGCTCCTGTAGGCGTGCCCCGGGCCGGACAAACTGGTCATCCAGTGCGTGTGCCCAGCTTTGGAGAGCGGCTGGCTTTACGACTGGGATGGCACGTTCAAAGTCTTCCGTTGAGTAGGCTGACTGTCCCTTGACGCGGACTTTTCCTTCAGCGACAAGGGCATCCATGGTCGCGGCTGCTTCCTCGAGGTGGTCACCAAACCATCCATGGTGGAAGTAGTAGATATCAATGTAATCGCGCTTGAGGTTGATGAGGCTTTGTTCGCACTGATGTCGGATGTGAGCCGGTTCGTAGGCATGTTCGGCGGTGCCTGGGAAGTGTCCGATTTTGGTAGCGATGATAACGGATTCGGACTTTACGCCGAGCTTATCGAGGACGCGTGCGAGCATCCGCTCAGCTTTTCCATTACCGTAGACATCTGCATTATCGAAGTGATTGACTCCGGCATCAAGAGCGGTCTTGATGCCCGCGGTGATTTCATCTTCATCGACATTTGCCCAGCCATTGGCATTGCCGTTAACCCAGTTGAGACCGCCCATCGTCCAGCATCCGAGGCTGACTTCGGAAACGGAGAGGTCGGAATTTCCAATTTGTCTATAGTTCATAGTGGGAATATACCCGGCTGTGTGCTTTCCGGTAGACTAACGGCATGATTCCCCCGATTGTCCCTCGGATAATGGCTGGCATTTCGGTTGCGATGATGATCACGCTGATGGTGGCTCGCTTCACGAAGATAGATGTCATCACACGTCAATTTTGGATCTTGCCTGTGAGTGTGGGTTTGGTCATTGCAGCGCGTCTGATGCGCGGCAAGCGTGGGTGAGTCGATTCAGGTCACTGATTTGGTTAGTGTTTAAGTCGTTTGATGTTAGTAGTGACCTTGTCATATAGCATCCTTCACCCAAATTCGGTGTTTGATACGTTTAGCATGAATCTTGCATACATCGCCTGTCAGGGAGAACTTGATTCTTCCCGTACTTATTGACGGCTTGGAATCGCATGACGCAAGTGATTACGATTTAGATTCCTTGTCGAATAGGCGGATCATTGAACAACGTCAGCAATCAAGCCATGAGGACTTACCCTTTGTGTCGAAGGCAAGAATCTGCAGCCATTACGAGTGATGGCAATACAGCTACATTAAACACATGTGCATATTTGCTGGGGGGTACCGTCCCGCACTTTAATGCCGGATATTCGGATGAAAATCCGCAAGTGGAATTCTTGGAATTCATGCGACGAAATGAGACGATTGCCTACGATTATTCTGCATTGTCATCATTTGACGGCATGGCATTCCGCAGGCTGCTCAGGCAAAAGCATCAGTTTGTATTGTCCGCAGCACAGTGGCGAAAGAAGCATGACGTTTCGATTACATCCGGAGAAGACATCGGGATTCTTTGTGCCCTCACAGATCTCCTCACAGGTTCGCGCAAACCCCTGGTGATCATCACGCATGGCTCCTACTTTGGCTCCACCTACTTTAGGTTTGCATCACGCCTGCTAAGGCATCAGAAGCATGTGCATTGGGCATGTCTGTCACAGTCATTGGCGAAGACAATGGTCGATGACTTTGGGTTTTCTGCATCGCAAGTACACGCCACAGGATATGGAGTAGACACCGATTACTTTCGCCCTTCGGGAGAAGCAACCGCTGGTCCGATGATCCTTGCTGCCGGCACAGCCAATCGTGATTATTTATCGCTGGTATCTGCTATTGATGGGTTGGATGTCAACCTGCGAATAGCTGCGGACAGCGCGTGGTATCCCGTCAAAACTGATGTCGCTGACATTTCGTTACCATCAAATGTCACGGTCAGCTCAGCCGGAAACTATCTCGGCCTTAGAGACCTGTATGCAGCAAGCAGCTTTGTTGTGGTTCCGATGCATCATGCAAAGTTTGCCTGTGGCTACGCGGTGATGATTGAGGCTATGGCGATGGGCAAAGTTGTCATCGCGACCCGAACGGATGCGATTTCTGACTTCCTGGTAGACGGTGAGAACGGCTTTTTGGTTGACATCGGGGATGTCGCAGTGTTACGCAGCAAGATTTGCTACTTACTTGAAAATCCAGAGGTTGCCATCGCAATGGGCGAACGGGCAAGGCGCGATATCGAAACTCATTGGACCCTGTCAAAGTACTCCGCACGTCTTGAAGCTGCGGTCAATGCAGCATCCACGCATCGTTAGCGAGCGTATCGATGCAGTCACCCGGCGCGGTTGACCGCCTTGGGTTTACACGGAGCTGGTTTCGGTATGGGGCGATTGGTGGCTCCAATTCAAGATTCTCACCATTTTTACCGAAACTCATCAACAGATCAGCCAGAAGTTTGGGAGAGATGTATGAGTATTGCCATCAACGAAAACATCCCGTCGATAAATCCTTGGGAAACGGTAACGGATCAGGTTGTCGGATCTGAGAGCGGATTCCGGGAGTTTTCCGCAAAGTTCCGGCTGATGAGGACGTTTGGATTGGTCCAGACGCTGCGGTTTTTCACTGCAATCGCTGTCATGAGGGCGTTTAAGAATTTTCAGCGGATGCGATGCACCAACGGTCAGGTCATTGAGATCTCAGCCACGGGTGAACCTGATGATGAGCAGCTGGCGTTGTTTGAAATTTTTGCGTGGGATGAATATGACTTACCGGCAGAAGCAAAGCGTCACACGATCAATACGGTACTCGACTTTGGTGCCAATGTCGGAATGGCGTCCCTGTACTTCAGTCTTCAATTTCCCGAGGCGCGTATCCTTGCCTATGAAGCATTGTTCCATCATTACCGGCGTGCAGTCGCGAACACAAAAGACCTCCCGAATATCGAGGTCATGTGTAATGCAGTCTGTACATCGAATGAACTTCTTCACTTTGTAGCGGCTGGTCCGGGATCACGCTCAGTCACGGGTGAAGTTGCGAAGCAAATTGTGGCACCGGTCGAGGGCATTGATATCTTCACGGATTTGGCAAAGCGTCAGGCTGCAGGTCCATATCTGCTAAAGCTCGACATTGAAGGTGGCGAGTATGCCTTGTTTGATGATCCACGTATGGCTGATCTGTTGTCACAGACGAATGTGGGCTTTATCGAGCTGCATCGTGTTTCGGATGATTGCGACATGAAGGCAGCATCGATTATTGAAATGCTCAAGCGTGAGTTCCGTGTGGTCAAGACGCTGAGGAGTTATCCAAACTGGGCAACGGTTCTCCTTGTCTATCGGTAATGTGACATGACCATTCGCCCGCGCAAACTAAACACAAATTCCGTGTAGGGGAGGGCTGCCACGCCCTCCCGTCTCGACGGATATGTATGTGGGACAAATACGAAACAATGAATCTCGCATTTGATCCATGGGTGCGATGCGTTTCTTATAATGATTTGCCATTTTGCACGCCGATGATGCCCCAATGTGCACCTCGCCGACGTTTTGCAATCCCACCCCGAATGCGAAAATCAACCCAATTTGGTAATCTAATAACATCAGCCGCTGAAACAGTGCTGGTAAACGCGAAACGACGATGCACTGCATGCGTCGTTTTTTTTGTGCCTGGATGGATGTTGCCGTTCTGATGTCAACTGTACTGGCTGCGCGGTGTATCCGGTTTCGGCCTTCACCAAGACGACCGGGCTGATCACCAACCCCCGCCGGGTGCTGGGTTCCCGCAATCGCGGGAGTGAACAGCTTTGTTTTATGTCCGCCGGCCTGCATCCCCCGGTCGTTTATGCCTCAGGCCTCCACCGAATACCCCGCTCCGCTTGATACGCTTATTTTGATTTTTGGTGTGGACGAAAACAAATTCCGCTCGACGCGCTGTTGTTGTGATGTTGACTTTACGTTACACATTCTCTGCGTAGGGGCGGACCGCTGTGTCCGCCCGCACTAACAGACTTCCATCGACTAAACACAAATTCCGTGTAGGGGAGGGCTGCCACGCCATCCCGTCCCGACGAATATGTATGTGGGACGAATACGAAACAACACTTTATGCTTTTGATTCGCGAAATGGGTAAGTCGTGAACGTAACTGCACTGCATTCCTTGCCAATGTTGGCATAACGTGCACCACACGGACCTACTGCAATCCCATCCCGAATGCGAAAATCACCCCTATTTGGTAATCTAACAACATCAGCCGCTGAAACAGTGCTGGTAAACGCGAAACGACGATGCAAAGCATGCGTCGTTTTTTTGTGCCTGGGCCGTAGATGATTGATTGTCCGGGAGGGCGTGGCAGCCCTCCCCTGCGCAGAATTGGTGAACGGTCCTAAATCTGGCTGTGCGATCCAACTCCTCTGCACCTGCCTCTTTATCGTTATGTGGATGTGTAATGCGGGCAGGTATGGAAGCCTGCCCCTACAGGAGCTTATGTTGATAATCCTCTGCGTAGGGGCGGACCGCTGTGTCCGCCCGCACAAACAGACTGCCATCGACTAAACACAAATTCCGTGTAGGGGAGGGCTGCCACGCCATCCCGTCCTGACAGATATGAATGTTTATGGGACGAATACAAAACAACGCATCATGCTTTTGCTTCGCAATTTGGGTTAGGTTTGAACGTAAATGTGTTGCACAGCTTACCAATGTTGATGTAACTGCCACCTCACCGACCTATTGCAATCCCACCCCGGATGCCAAATCCAGCCCATTTTGGTAATCTACTAACATCAGCCGCTGAAACAGTGTTGGTAAGCGCGAAACGACGATGCATTGCATGCGTCTTTTTTTTGTGCCTGGATGGATGTTGTTGGTGTAACCGTTTATGTTGCAGTCATTCGTGGTGCCTGCGCGGTGTATCCGGTTCCGGCCTTCACCAAGACGACCGGGCTGATCACCAACCCCCGCCGGGTGCTGGGTTCCCGCAATCGCGGGAATGAACAGCTTTGTCTTATTTCCACCAGCCTGGCTCCCCCGGTCGTTTATGCCTCAGGCCTCGACCGAATACCCCGCTACGCTCGATACGCTTATTTTGATTTTTGGTGTGGACGAAAACAAATTCCGCTCGATGTGCTGTTGTTGTGATGTTGACTTTACGATCCAAATCCTCCGCGTAGGGGCGGACCGCCGTGTCCGCCCGCACAAAATGGCGTACTAACTTCGGTTTATGACTTGCTTGCATCAATTAGGTACAAAATCTCCGTGTAGGGGAGGGCTGCCACGCCCTCCCGCTGTGACGGATATAAATGTATATGCGACGAATACGACACAACTAATAACGCTTTTGATTCGTATTGCTGGTTTGCTACGAATCTCTGTTTGCTAAATGGCTTGCTAATGTTGGTTCACTGTGCATATTGCCGACGTTTTCAAATCCCGCCCCGGATGCAAAATTCAGCCCAATTTGGTAATCTAATAACATCAGCCGTTGAAACACTGCTGGTAAACGCGAGACGACGATGCGCTGCATGCGTCGTTTTTTTGTGCCTGGATGGTTATCAAAGCTGGGCCTGGACAACCAAATCCTCCGCGTAGGGGCGGACCGCCGTGTCCGCCCGCGCAAAATGGCTCTCTCGATTCTGATATTGGCAGATGTTCGCTTGTGTGTTGGATGTGAAAATCTCCGCGTAGGGGAGGGCTGCCACGCCCTCCCGCTGTGAAGGATATGAATTTATGTGCGACGAATGTGACACAACTCATTTGCCGTTTGAAATGCCATTCTGATCCTTGGTTTATAAAAATGGACTGAAAACTGTCCGAATGCTGACTCGATGTCTATCTCGCTGACGTTTCACGATCCCACCCCGGATGCCAAATCCAGCCCAATTTGGTAATCTAAAAACATCAGCCGTTGAAATGCTGCTGGTCAACACGAGATGACGATGCAAAGCATGCGTCGTTTTTTTTTGTGCCCGGACGAATGTTGAAGCACCTTCATGGCCGCATAGAGGTCAGAATTCCAACATCGTTTTCATGATGATCGTGGCGTTGAACGAGGATCGCCGTTGGACAGAGATTAGTATAATCGTGATTATACTAATCATGATTATACTAATCTCGTTCATGCGTTTACTCTGCACTTCAACGAGCCAATGACTCAACCGCCTCTGGAGGGGTATGCCGCCTCATTTGCCCGTTGGACCAATGATTGTCCAAAAATGTGAGATTAATACAAGACGTGATGTGTGCGGTGCGAGTCCACTTCGCGATTATTAAATCGTCTATGTGCCGCTGTTCTTATTCAGGAGTACCCGCATGTGCACATCGGTCGCAGCTAACTGATTCCATCCCGGATGCAAAATTCAGCCCAATTTGGTAATCTAATAACATCAGCCGCTAAAAC
>CAZSGJ010000069.1:1819-14115 GCA_964606305.1 uncultured Armatimonadia bacterium | reverse complement strand
GTCCATCCCCAATCCACAAATGGCACCCTTGTAGTTCGAATTATTGCTTAGCTCAAAGGTCACCCAGCGCTTCTTGCCAGCAGCATACGCCTGTGACACGGACCGTTCATTCGCAAACCAGGTCCCGCGCCACGCAGCCCACAAACTTGGTTTTGTGCTGGCATCCGCTGGTGGCAGTCCACGCCAAAACACACGAATCGTCCCCTGAACATTCGCTGAGATTTGCAGCCGTACGCGCTTCGCAGCACTTGCTTGCCAAAAACTGTACGGACCAAGCAGGCGTAGCGTCTCAAGACCGGGTTCCGGGGTCCCGCCGAGCCCGCGGCCCTTCAGAGGAAACCCGGCATCCGTGCCTGTTTGATATATCCAGCCATTACGACGCTCAGAAAAGTCCCACGCTGGTAACCTGCTTCGATGTTTGCGCTTTGCCGCTGCGCGTATTTCATCCAACATCCCGACCACAAAGTCAACCTTGTAGTCAAAGATGACATTGTGGTCCAGAATCTCACTCGCAATGGGTGACATATAGCCGGTGTTTGCATCCGTTTCGCCACCTACTCCACGCTTACCGTAGAAGCCGCCGTGGAACTCAAGGGGATAATCAACGATTACACCAATCCCACTCCCGGAATCATCAACAAGCGCAGTCCACCCTTCGGTTGGGAATGAATTCACCCACGGCCAGCCTTCTTTGTGGTCATTGCGAAGCTCGCGGAGCGCATCTCCGGTGAACGGTTTGTCACCTGTATAGGTCATCAAGTGGTGATAAGGACCATTTACATAGACTGCTGGGACTTCTTGTGCGCCGCCTTTGTACTGCGTTTTATCGCTACGATGATTGGTCAAGCGCGCCTTGTACGTAAACGCCGGATGACTAGAATCCAGCATTATCCATGTCTCCATCGTGCACTCGCCAGGGTCATCGTTCATCGGCCAGAGCATCGGGATTGTCTTTACATACAGTGAGTTTGTTCCCGTCCTGACATCCACGACCTTTGAACCATTGCGGTACGCATCCCCGGTCTGGATGGGATTCCAAGGGAACGCAGCCCACTCTTTACTTTTCTGTTTTCCAGCCTTCTGGTAGTTCGCAGGTCCCGAGTAATAAGATTGCTGAATCTGTCTGCCAAGGTCATGCGAATTAATAATGTTTGGCCCACCCGGAACCGAGACATGTGTAATCGCACCTCCCCACTTGCGGGTGATCCCAACGCGGATGTGCTCGTTTTCAATGAAAATGGTGTCGGGGGTATCTGGGGTCATCCAATGATTATTCCATTCCACGGAAACACTGCCAAAATATGAGTCCATGCCAGTATGAAGGGCGAATGGTTGGACCAACATTTGCGGGATGTAAACCAGTGCATTGAAATGATGTACGATACGCGGTAAGTCATGCGCGTTTCGATTTTGGACTCCATTGCGCTGATAGACAGCGACGGAATCAGATATCAACTTTCTCCAAAGGAGCAAGAGCTGGTAGCAATACTACTGGCCAATCCGCGTGGATGTTCGCGTGTCACTATACAAAACAAGCTCTGGCCAGCAAGTCCAATCGAAAGCCGTCAGGTACGCCTAAGTCAAACCATTGCCAAGCTTCGAAAGTTCATGGGTGCAGATTTTATCCGCACCGTTGATGGTGAACTGATTCTTAAAGTCGGGATAGCTGAAACCGAATTGGGACAGCTCCAGGCGATGGTTCTAAATTTGGAATCCTGTCCATCAGATGCCGAATTATGTCGAGACGCTCAAAAGATGTTGGACATGGTTGATGGTAAATCGCTTAGCAGTGTTGTTGTCGCCACAATCCCCGACATCATTACACAATGGGAGACGCGCACTGCGAAGCTTAGGGCAACCATTGCCAATACCCAGCCGCTTAATGATGCGCCAGTTTTTCCAGAGACATCGGAGGATCAGGAAGATCGTCCTATCGATCCGTATCAGAGTTTCCCTAATCGGCTGATTGCATACATTCCAGCGCTATCACTATTCGCTGTAGTGCTAGTCCTGGTCGTTATCTTCGTACGTTCAGGCCGAATGACAGATGGACTGCCGGTGGTTAGTCCTGTTGAGCTCAAATTTGATGATGTCGTGCTAGCCGAAGATAAAGAGGTCGCCGGAACGCCAACAAATTCTGAAGGTACAGCCATCGTCACTGGGAAAAATGGCGACATTTATGCTTGCGGTTACATGCGAACAGCGGAAACCGATGTCGATGGCTTCCTTATGCGAGTTCACCCACAAACAGGTCTCGTATGGAAAACTCGGCTTCCAGGAGTCAGGGCCGACTGTGAACGTGCCTTTGCTGTCCACGCCGAAGCAGATGGTAGCTGCTGGGTGGCAGGCGACACGTACATTGACAAACCAGTCACCAACCATGGACGGCAGATACCAATTGGCTGGCACCTCATAGTATGGAAAGTCGCAGCGGATGGCACAGTCGTCAGTACAAACCTGGGTGAATACATTGCTGTTGAATCGCCT
Organism: uncultured Armatimonadia bacterium; assembly: GCA_964606305.1. Classification (GTDB taxonomy): domain Bacteria; phylum Armatimonadota; class Armatimonadia; order Armatimonadales; family Armatimonadaceae; genus CAIRTT01. The sequence continues at coordinate 11,628 of CAZSGJ010000069.1, read as the reverse complement.
AGGGCAGCTTGGCTCGTTTCAGACAATGTCGGTGGCGTTTGGGCAGCGATTCAGTCACGTGCGACGACCGGTTCTCGCCCGGAAGTCATCCATATTGCTTCGAATCAAACCGTTCGCATAAACCGTCAAGTTGGCAAGTCAGCCTTCATCCTCGCAAACATGGCATCGGATCGCTTCGGTCAAGTTGTACTTGCCGGGACAAACGTGGATGCATCGCTGCGACACGCATCAATTCTGGCTATCGATGCATATGGTCGTGATGCTGCATACAAGCTGTTGGATCCAATTGTGACAGGCATTGATGCCCCGCCAGTCGTGACGGCAGGACCACATGACAATTTTTGGCTGACCACGCTCGTTCGTGACCGGGGCAGGCTGATGTACAGGATGTCCTTGCTATCCTGTACGACCTTTGATGTACAGGTTCACAAAGACATTGTTGTGGATACCAATGTTGACGCCGTGTCATCCTCGGGAGACACAGCTGTGGTCAATCGGGCAACGCTCCAGATTGAGAGTGTTGAGCAAGGTATCCGGAGCGCGTTTACGCTATCTAGTCAGCCTGACTCTGAACGAATGTCAACGATTGCATTACAGAGTCCCATAGATTCGGCAACTGTACTGTCGCTCCAAGCGCTGCATCGCGATGCCCCGTTTACCGTTGTTCGCTTATTAGATCGATACAAAAGTCAAATTGGAATACTAAGACTTGCATTGCCGGAAGGCGTAACTAAAGCGACATATATAAAAACATCTGAACAACCAAATCTTGCCCGCTGTTTTGGTGATGTATGCACGGGCTATGTACGTGTGAATGAAATGCGACACGCAGTTGTCGTTAGGATTCCAGAAAGATAGCACGTTTATTCTCGTAGTAATCTACTGTTTAATTAGACCTGCGGGAATTTGAAACAGAACCGGATGCTTCCAGCGGTTGAGCCAGGCAAGAATCCGTTCAATTTCGTGCATTTGCAGCGCTGTACACCCCATGGTTAGGCTGCGTTTAGTATCATTTGCATGGATAAAGATGGCTGATCCACGCCCTGGAACCGTTGGATTCGTATTGTATTCGACGACAATACCTCGCTGATAATACGGTCCCGGAACCACCATCGGTTCAAAGCTTTTCCAGTGTTGTTGTGGGAAATTCCTGTTTGGAGGTAATCGCTTTAGCTGGTTGTAATCCGGACTGTCGGTCGCATCAACCCAGTAATCACACTCAGTCATCTGACGATAGTGCAGCTTTGTCCTAACATGTTTAGCAGTCCCAAAAGCAAACCCTATTGGGAACATGCCTGCAGGACTGCGCCGATCGCCTTCTACTTTAGTAGTGGGGACGCCAATATCCACCAGACTGCCCGTTCCCCAGGCTAGTCCCCTACCACCAAGCTGACAAGTATAGGGACCGAGTACCCGCTCCCACTTAGCATTCATCCATTCCCAGCATACAAGCTCGCCCGAATTTGCATTCCACGAAGCCGTCTTAACAACGATTATCTGGCGGATCTCAGCTGGAATTTCAAATCCTTGAAATCTGTCATCCGTTGTTGTGTCGTGATGAATCTGGTATTCGTTCATGCTAATGGAGCCATCTACACTAAAACAAGACAACGATGCATCGTGAACAAACCCATACTGACGAGCGTTGTCCATGACCATACCAATGTCGAAGCCTCAATCTCCATGATTGAGCCTGTAGGCAAATACAACACTGAATTGCAACTGACACACTTTGGATATCCGGACACTCAGCATGTCAACAATTCAAACGCCGACGCTTTGCGAATCCAGCGTACCTACGAACCAATGCCTAATAAACTGCTACAAAATCTAGGTCAACGTGACTGTTTACACAAGTGCATACGCGGTGTTAATCAACAATGCAAACCACTATACTGCTGAACGCCAATCGGATATTTCTGTGGTGCATATAGTTATTGATTGCTAGCATGCTTGCGGTAGACAAAATATCCTCCACCACATTGCTTTCCTTGGCCTTACACCTGGTAAATGGTGAACTACACACTGACCAGTGTCACCGTTCCATTAAGAGTGTCACACTGTCCTTACTTTGAAGTTGAAGTCGTTCCGTTATTTCTCCCACAACGTTAATCGACAACTCATAATCTGGAACCGTATCGGATACCACAACAGATGAAAACAGCGATAAAGCCGGGTCTACCGGGCGGTAGTTCGATTTTGTGACGTGATACGTAATCCTAAGGTTGTGTAAGAGTTGACGGCAACAACGGGCTACTTCTGCATTTGGTAAATTTCGACCCTTATACATAGGATTAAGGATTGCTGCCGTTTCACACAGCTGATCCGTTGTCGGAAAAACTCCTGCGTTTGACCGAGCATACTCTGTTGCATGTTCGTGTAATGCCAACAAACATTCCCGCGTGATGGAATCAGCGGACATCACGTTAGTCTTCTGTAAAGATCGATTGGCAAAGAGATGCCGGTATCGGTATGTCGAACTACCGACGATAAGCAAGCAAACAATGCTTATGGTGATGACTAGTCGGTTACGTTTCAAAACTGACATATACTCTCCATCCGCATTTCTCGTCCCGGAAACGATATCCACTGACGTGCGAAATACAGCAATTACGCTTGAACTTAGTTCTTTGCCTTTCCTGGACTTTCCGAAGTCAACACATCTGAGATAGGAACTGTTACTACAACAGACTTTCCATCTTTATCTTTGTAACGCGCGACGAAGAGGGGCAATGCCGGATCCGCCTTGCTCAAGTTTGTGCCACCATTGGGGTATTCAATTTGTCCCGACTCGATTGAGGCTAGGAGCTCCGAACGCTTGAAATCAACCAGCGCATCAACCAGCTGTTTCCTGCTAGGGAGGGTGTTGTTGTTATCCTCTGCGTAATATCGAACAAAATTTTTGAGGTTTCGCAAACGTTCTTTAACAGCGGCGGCTTGGTACTTTGCTGTCGTTTGCGGGATAAACCTCATTATCTCGGGTACCACGAATGTCGATGCGATGATTCCGACCAATATCGCGATCAATAACGGGAGCCGGCTTTTCGGTTTACGGACTTCCGGTCGTTCACGTGATTCTTCAGCCATGTTGCTTCTCCATAGGGAGCTCGTTCGATGCTCTGGATGACGACAGGAGCATGAATGTGCTTGTGCAGAATCTACGGCAATGCCCGATATACCGTCTCATAAATTTCATAAACCATGACCTAAAACGAATAAATGTGACTTGTTTATGACAAGACAATATCGGTCATTTAGCCTGATCAGATGGATGACATGGTTTATCAATAGGCATGCACAATCCGATGCTACTTGCCGTTTACTTTAAGTACGAAGGGCGTTTTTAGCATCCATAGGTTCCCGTCGAAGCTAGACTCGTAGCCAGCTGATCCTGGTATCACTTTTTGCATACTATGCGGAACCCAATAGTGCTGCGTCGAACATCTATGTACTCCCACCGATGCCACGTATTTGCTATCAGGTCCCCATCTTCTACGAAATCCCAGCTATCGCCGAAGGCCATTCTTTGACCGCTTCGTAGTGGGTTATCATCATCATCATAGTCAAAACACCATTGCCGTACGTTTCCGATCATGTCTGTTAGACCAAATTTATTGCGGTAGATATTGCGCGTGCGGTACACGCTACCAGGTCCTGTTCTTTTGGTTTTAGTACTGCACCACATGACTAGGGACTCATCATTGACAGTCCCCCATGGCACTCTGTCATCTGCCGTTCCAACGGCCGCAAATCGCATCTGGGCCTCGGTTGGTAATGAGCACTGCATTCCGGTCATATCAGTGAACCAACGCGTAAAACTCATGTCTCTGTTCAGCCCAATGATGTCTATCCATGAAATGGATGTGACAGGAAGATCAGGGCTACCGCCAATGGCTCTAGTGAGCGGAAGGTTGACAGACTGACAATACTCCCTCCAGAGGGCTACGGTAACCGGAGTTGCACCCATCAACGTCTCAGCACTCACTCCATGTTTTAGTCTGGCGACTTCTCCCCTAGGTATTGCAACGAGTTCATTGACGTATCGTAGTAAGTGCGGGTAATCAGATAATCCCTTTGACGAACGACGGATGGTCGGTTTAGGACGGGCAATAACACTCACTGAAGGGGACTCTGGTAACACAAACACTTGAGATGTTGCAGTTCCGTCAGGATAACTGACAATCAACTCATTTACTGTTTCCGCTAAAGACTTAATCACATACGAATCACCCAGACCGGTCCCACCCGTTACAGATGTCTCAGCGCTTGCTGTAAGTCCAGTAATACGAACCGTCGTTGGAGAAGTAGATGATAACTTTCGTTTCAGCGGAAGGGCGGTTATCCGGGCAACTCCATGGCCTGAATGCTCAGGTTGTGCAACTAACGCAGCAGGTGCAACTAATCTGAAACCGATATTGGTCGTCCTTTCCGTGGACAACTTTCGATAGCGAAAAGCCGATTCAAACAGCGTTCTGTGGTTGAAATTCCATGGTCCACCACGTACACACCTAACTGAACTGCGTCGTGACAACACGGATTGTTGGTTGTCGCCGTATTTACGATATTCATCAAAGCACCACTGCCAGACGTTTCCGACTAAATCTGCGACACCAAGTTTGTTATAGAAGACAAATGAAGATCTACTGCTAACCGCAACGGTAATCGGACCTCGTCTTCGAAGCGCATCTGTGCTGCACCATAGCTTTTTTGGATCCCAATCGTTTCCCCAGGGATACCGGAGCCGTTGGCCACCGTTGCGAGCGACATATTCAAACTGGCCCTCACTTGGCAAGCTAAATTTGATTCCTGTTACTCGTTCAGCCCATCCACAAAATCCTTCACCGTCTTCTTCACCTTGGATGTCAATCCAGCTGACATTCGTGACTGGAAGGCTGGGGTGTCCCGCCGACTTACGGTGATACAAACCTACAGCATTGCAATATTCATCCCATAGTGCGTTACTGACGGGCATTTTTCCGATGTAGAAATCGGCTATTCGCACCGTACGTTGTGGGTAACGGTCACTGCTTGGGTCATCATTCGTACCCATTTGGAAACTGCCACCAGTAACAGGACACATATCTTCGATGTATTGTTTTAGGAGCGGGCATTTGTTGATTTTGCCCAGGAATTTGACGTCCACTTGTTCTGATTGACTTACCCCGCTTGCAGGGCGATGATAGTCGTTGGGTTTACGGTTCATTCTGATTTCCAAGTTATTGTTAAAAAGCGCTTGACGAAATTGTCAAGGGTGAAGCAGATATACAAACTTAGTAAAGGCGATAGCTTCGTAGCCACACGTATTCCAATGACTCCTCAGTATTACGATCGTATACCTGAGTCGATATTCGTTCGAACATCGGAAAAGTGTAGACATTAAAATGGCTGCTGCCAGCCCCATTTGCAGGATTGAAGTTAGTCTCGTTTGGGACAACCGGTGAGATAAAGTCGTAGGATTGAGCAGCATCCAACCAATCGTCGTTACGTTTTGGATAATGCAAAATCCAGTCGTCCAGCTTCCATGACCGAAGGTTTTCACGGCGCTCGTCAAGCAACTTGAAGCCACTTAGACTAATCTTTGTTTCAGTCCGATCTGCCTTTAGCACATCATATGTTCGGACAATCTTGTACTTTCGATAATACGAATGTAATGTGAATGCTTCGTTGCAAATGCCAAAGTGCAACTCTGAGCAACGTAATAACTGTAACCACATTCGCGTATGTTCCTGAAAAGCCATGCGCTCATTTTTCAAGCGACGTCCGTTGGACAGTGTTGGAACGTAGTGCCCATTTCTTGCGTGAATTGTCTTGAAAATATTAGTCTTGTCCAACTTAGCGACACTAATGGAAAATGACATAAAGTTGCTCCATTTTGATGATCATTCGAGTTTGGAAGCCAATCAGCCGAAAACATCATCGTCTTTTTAGTTCAGGTAACTGCAGGCTCTGAGACACATCTAGTCAACGATCAGTCATCAGTTATCGACAAAAATTCTACATATGCCGTAACTCATCTCATCTAATCGAACTAACAAACATCCCAAACACCTATTGTTTCTGGAATATTGGGTCAAACACCATCTTCTTTACTTTTTATGACCAGTCGAAAACCAATGTCCGCATATCTTTCATCCGGATTAGCCTGTTGTCGTGCACTAAAATGTCGGGTAACCCAATCGTCCTCAGATGCGAATGACGCGCCGCGCACAGACTTAAAGAATCCTACCGGCGGCCCAGCATAATTTGTCGGAAATGCTTTTGGCTGAGGTCCATACCAATCAGCGCACCATGTGTAAACGTTACCAATCATGTCCGTTAAGTTCAATTTGTTCTTAGTGATGTACTTTTCTCTAATGACGGGTAATGGCTTCTCTTGGCGCCCTATCCATATTTTCCCGGTTGCCACACAATCTTCTTGCGGATAGATAGCCTTGGCGTTATGCGCCGCAATTTCCCACTGAACCTCTGAAGGAAGCGATACTGTCCACTTCGTTTTGGAGCTGAGCCAATCGCAGAATCCATCTGGTCCTGCTACCTCGTTCCAAGTAACATTGACGACCGGGTAATTGTTCGGCATCCCCCATGACGGGCTTGGTGGTAACGACTTTCCAGAATCAGCGCAATAGACCACCCAAAGTGCATTGCTGACTGGACGATGACAAAAACGATAGGTACTCACCGTTACTTGTGACTTGAAAAAATTAGTAAATGGTCTATTGAACTGGTTTTCAGAATACGCCAAACCTTTACGTGAAACACCTATCAAGTACTTTCCGGCTTGAATCTCGGTCGATGCTGAAAGGTATTCTTCGATTACCTTATGTAGTTGCTTCACTTCAAATTCCTCATACTCAGGATGTCAGAAGTGCAGAGCTGAAACCCAATATAGCCATAATCACAATCTCGACGAGTCACCGTATAGTCCAAAGGAGTTTCGTACCGTGACCTGCTTGAATCCGTTTTTCCGATTCCCCTTGTGACCCAGCGAGAACCGTTGGCTGGTCCCGATGGATTTAGAACTTGCTCCTTCGTGTAATTGGCTGAAAAGTCAGAACATGCATATCGAATTATCCCGATCAAATCTGATAGTCCGAACTTATTCGTATACATTGGGTTATCAGGATCTGTTCGGTCAGTTCGGTGGACAGATGGAAATGTGATGACATCATGTACGATTGGAACGAATCGTTTGATAAACTTGGAACCCCAAGGGTAAAGGTTGGTTGACTTGCCACCTGACGCAGAGTATTCCCACTGAGCTTCAGTTGGTAAATCAAATTGGATTCCAGATACTTTGGTAGCCCAGCCACAATAGCCACTAATACCATCAAGACCTACAAAATCTACAACTGAGTAATCCCAAACAGGTGAATCAGGTTCGAAACTGGGAGTAGAACTTGCCCCATTAAATTCAAGTTTGCCAACGTCTGCATTAGTGGCATCCAGATATTCATCAAACATTTTTTCTGTCACGGGGTGTGCACCAATATAAAACGGTGAAAGAGTTACACGATGCCTTGGTCGCTCGTTTACATTGCCAGTGTCCCTTCCCATCATAAATGATGCACCTGGAATCGGTCGCATGTTCTTAATGTAACGACGTAACTGTGGATACTCACGTAACCGGGGCGGCGTCTGTTTTTCAGGAATGTCAATCGTTGTTGTAGTTCCGATATTGAGAATGACCACGCGGTCAAACAGTGTCCTGCCCCCAGAAGTGACTCGTAATCTGACCTTTAGCATCGGTGTTGTCATACCGATAGTCAACACATTACTTTGAGCTCGCTTACCGTCCAGATAAATTTGACACCCTGTGTTGGGAACCTGAATATGAAGGCATCCAGAACTTGCCAATAGTTGATCACGATAAACCATGTTCACCACCTAATCCGTACGGCGCAAACCTTGCTACAATGAATCGATGCCATGTTCAACTTGGGCAAATGGTAGCAGTGATGATGCATAAATTTGAGATAAATCTAATAAACTTCAACTGCAAACAACTTCATTTAGCCTGTGGCATGCTTGTTTTGGGTCTATCTGAACAGTTGAACTCTACCGAACTCTTGAAACCTAACCACTATTCTGAGTGATGCAACCTACGACATCTCTGTCAGTTCGAATCGTTATCGGAGATTTCTGTTATGACAGATTCGAAAACTACTCTCACCATTTCCGGACTCAGGGAAGTAACTTGTCCTTCTGGCAATACGGAAATCGTCTGGATGTAAAGATGTGAAAGCTCGCGAGCGTAACACCCTGCTGTTTACTGGTGAAAATATTGGACCCCTCGGGTCGGTGGCAGCTGTAGATGGATACCATTCGAACCAATCGAGACACCATTGTGTGCAATGTCCAGCCATGTCAATAAGGCCAAATCTGTTTTTATAGGTCTTGTTTTCGCGGTAAACAGGCGCTGTTTTATTCTCCAGCAACCTGCCTCCACCTGACCACCATAACGCATCACGGTCAAATCGATCTCCCCAAGGGTAAGCTTTCCCGCTCTCACCGCCGAGGGCAGCATATTCAAATTGTGCTTCCGTTGGGAGTAAAACCCGATAACCAAGAACATCGGAAGCCCAGCCACAAAAGCCTGATTGACCATCCGTTCCCATGATGTCAAACCACGAGACATTGACGACAGGATGATCGAGCGGGCGCCCCAATGCGCCTGGCAACGGCAATGGTGTGCCGGTGGCCGAACAGTACTCCCACCAAAGCTGCCACGTTACGGGAGTTTGTCCTAACACAAAGTCATTCAGCTTGACTTCATGTCTTGGTTGCTCATCCTTTGTATCAATATCACTCCCCATTAGAAACGTTCCGCCTGGACAATATTGCATTCGCTCAACATAGCCACGCAAATACGGAAAGTCATTGATCGCGCGTCTGACCTTACGGGTGGACTTGTTCCACGAGACTAGATCCGGAGGAAGCATGACGGGTGTCAGAGCATTGTTTGCAATGCTACCAATGCTCAACGCCTGGATCCGGTCGACTTTGCGCCCTCCCGTTCGACGACCGGATTCGCGCAATACCTTGCCAGATACTGCATCCCTCAGATCAGAAAACAATAGTGGAGTGCGCTTCATCGCTCCTTGTTTAAGTGCCTCGACGACTGACTTTGTAAATGTCGAATTTCGCTCTTCGATTCCATCATTCAATCGGTCTACCCGATCTGAAGCGCACAATATTGAAAAGGAGCGTTCCGCAACTTCGGGACCTACGGGAATGTTCCACTTCGCAAATTGCTGTTCAGGCAACCGCGCCATCGGAACATCAAGCATAAGCATGATGTTCTGTATTCCCATCCCTTGAAGCACACACAGTGTAGATACCAAGGACTGAAGTGAAATGCACTGTTCTTCAATCTCACGGTGGGATGCCTTCGTGATGAGTTTTGAGGCATTATTCGGAACCAGATAAGTGTTAGTCTCACTCGCCGTTCGTCGGACGTGAAGGCTGTTTCCGCAAAAGTACACAACAAGCGTATCAAGACCATGCTTCGAACGTTTGGCACCTATATCTGAAAGCGCACGCTTGATTGCGGGTTTGGTCGCAGCGGAATCTCTTAGTTCAGTGATGTCCTTTGGTAAAAATCCATATCCATTGACAAGAACCTCCCGAACATCAGTAATGTTCGATTCGACGATTCGTCGCTGAGCTTCAGGCACTAACGATTCGTATTGAATTCCTATTAAGATTGCAGCATTCGCCATGTCATAAACTTTCGTTGTCTGGGACCGCAACTGGAAATCGATGGGATTGACATCCCCTTACGATAGTCGGATACAGTACGTACGCTCTGT
>CAZSGJ010000069.1:0-1809 GCA_964606305.1 uncultured Armatimonadia bacterium | reverse complement strand
ATCCGGTGATGTCGTGCTGTAGGATTTGCCCCTAATAGGTTGTCATCCAGCAGCCGTCGTGAACCTGTCCAAGCGGGGACGATACAGGAACCTGTTTCCGCGTCTTTGCATCCATCATGTAGAGTGAGCCAACTTTGGCACCTCCACGTTTATACGGTCCGACCCACTCTCTCGGAGCAATAGCAATTTGCTTATCTATCGAGCCACAGCCAAAGCACTTACCCTTCATCAGGAATGTCGCACGACCGGTTCGCAAGTTTACGAAATGTGTATGGTAGTTGCCGCCAGATGATGACGGTGTCAGGGTTCCAAGGAGCAAGCCGTCATCCTGCAGCTTGTATCCTTGAATCATAGTGAGCGGCATGAATGGGTCAATTGCCGCATCTATACCTTTGATGACAACTTTCCTATGTTCACCCTCAATGGATGTAATCGAAAAGACGCCATCATCGTTGCGAAAATCCCAGAGTTTGTTTTCGGCCGTGAGGAACGGTCGTTGAAAATCGCCCGTGAGCTGCTTGATCTGCCGAAGATTGCTGTCGTACCAACGCAGATCACAAAAGCTGCTATCTTTTGCTGTGATGAGGCAGCGCTGGTTCATGTCAACAATCAAGGGGATTTCATTTGGCAAGTATTTCATCGACTTCATATCGATATCGAAAATCCTTGTACCCTCGTTTTCCTCTGCTACAATAATCTGCTCACGGGGAAAAAAGGCAAGACCTAGTGGTCCCCGATCATAGGTGTATGGGTACCACCGACTCGTAGCCACGACATTCCCTGTTGGCTCAATCAGATGCAGTCTGTATTGGGTGCCACCCCATTCACGTATTACCGGTTTGCCAATGTCGTTGGCTATGGTTATCTTGTCAAGCTGTGGGGCCTTGAACAGCGTTTTGACCGGCAAGCCGCCATGCCTTGTAACAACCAGTTCCTCATATGGGTATCTGTCGAGGATGTTGAGTCTTGCTTTTGCTGGATTGTTGCTGCGTCGAAACTGACTCCTGATGAAGTAAAAGTGTTCTGTTAACTCGCCCATTGGTCAGCCTCCATCAAAACGTGTTGTTAATCACTTCAAGTGTGCACCGAAAACGAAAGTTGGATTTGCGAAACCCTTGTTCAATGGACCTGATAGCAAACCGTACCGTTCTGTGTCACAAAGCATGCTTCACTGCGAAACCGTTCGCGCTGAACCGTCCGTCTTTACCTGAATCTCAAAGCGCTTGTGGTTGTTAGGATCTTCGTACCCGACACGCATCCAGACAGTCCCTTCGTCCTTTACTTTTTTTCCTGCCAGCGACGTATTGAAAGTAACTTGTGCATTCAACTTTACAAAAGTCATTGCTTTTTCTATACCACCATAGGATTGCAATCTCTCGATATCGTTTTTCCATATTGACCTTAAAATGTGTTCACGCGTCATTGGATTTGGAAACGTATCCTGATGGTCGAGTAGGTACATAGTCATTGCAAGTCCATGTTGCTTGCACTCACTAAGTGCAGTGATGGCTCTCGCTTTTTGATCCAAGCCAGGGTGATAGTAGTTAATGCGCCACCAAACCCAGACGCCAGCACATACCGCAGTCGCTATTGCAATCAAAGCCGGTAAATAATTGGATCTCATCCTTCGCTCCTTACTGCCATGATTTTCTGTCACTGGAAGTATCCCGCTCGGCGCCGAAAGCGCCGACAACCACTTTATCCATACCGAAACAAACCAGAGCCAGAGAAGGGGCTGGCGAAAGCAGCCCCGGAAAACAGAATTCTAACCCGGTTCTGCGGAAAGACGGAAGCCGAGGGCGTTTCCCC
>CAZSGJ010000068.1:13305-14574 GCA_964606305.1 uncultured Armatimonadia bacterium | reverse complement strand
CCACCTTTTCGTTGCGGAGCTCATCCACGACGGCCTGAACACGCTGTCCACGATGTCCCACACACGAACCAACCGGATCGTAGCGATCATCTTTCGCTGCTACTGCAATCTTTGAGCGTTGACCTGGGTCACGGGCAACGGACTTGATAATCACGTGACCAGACTCAATTTCAGGAACTTCCAGCTCAAAGAGGCGACGGAGCAGCGATGGGTGGGAACGCGAGACGATAATCTGCGGTCCCCGGGGACCCTTGCCAGCCTTGCGGACATCCACGACGAAGAATTTCATCCGGTCATGGAAACGATACTGCTCACCGCGGGTCTGCTCGAGACCTGGCAGGTAGGCTTCCATCTTGCCAAGCTGGTTTCCCAGTTGAACCACAAGATCTCCACGGTCACGGCGGGAGATGGTTCCAGAAATAATGTCGCCAATCCGGTCGACGTACTCATCGTAGACCTTGTTGCGCTCCGCTTCGCGAATCTCTTGCATCAGGACCTGACGGGCAACCTGGGACGCGATACGTCCACCCATGCGGTCCACTTCGCGGTCGGTCAACACAACAGGAACGCGGTCACCATAGTTTGCCTTCGGCGAAATAGCCCGGGCATCCGCAAGCGATATCTCAGTGTGCGGATTGTCCACATACTCAGAGACCCGCACAACACGGCTGATGCGGAATGGGGAACCACCCTTGCTGGAGGTTTGCTCAACCTTGAGTGTGACTTGGTCATCCTCGATATTAAGGCTGCGCTCATATGCTTTGGCGAGTGCAACCTCGAGGCAGCGGAGCAGGGAATCGAATGGGATTTCCTTCTCACGCTCAATCAACTTCAGGGCTTCATAAAATTCTGCATTCATCTTCTATTTCCGCCAATCCAGCATCAATAAAAAAAGCGCGCCAAACGGCTCGCTTATCAATTACGCGCTTCCGCGGCTGTGAACTATACAATCATCACAACCAGTGGGAGTATATCGCCCGCCAATTGGAGCGTGCAATGCACGGTTACCGACCGCTGTCAGGAACAGCGATTCAGGAAATGAAACTACTGCTCTGCAATGGATATCAGAAGCCTTGCGAGACGCTCATCAGCATCCCTGATTGCACTCCCGCTCGCCGCCGCCGACATTTGGGCGATACGGTCAGGTGTCTCAACAATCGTGCATAGGGTGTTACTCAGTACGGGACCCGTGCATTCCGCCTGCCGGATAATCACGGCTGCACCAATAGCTGCACTCCGTTCCGCATTTCGTAGCTGTTCATCGCGACT
>CAZSGJ010000068.1:0-13205 GCA_964606305.1 uncultured Armatimonadia bacterium | reverse complement strand
TCGTCAGATCAGCAATCGCATCGGCGACAGCAGCGTTGATAACCCGTGCTCCTTGTGCTCCGCCTGTAATGAGGATGACCGGTGTACCCGCATCGAATCCAAAGCGTGCTTCAGCACTCGCGATGGTGCCTGACAATGTCTCCTGACGGATGGGATTGCCGGTCAGGACAGCACCCGCACGGACGCGCGCCGGGAGGTCAGCACGGGCATGTTCGAAGGAAAGCGCTACGGTGTGAGCGATGGCAGAGCAAATGCGGTTTGCAAGGCCAATCGTCGTAGTTTGCTCGTGAATAACGACTGGGATACTGAGCAGCCTAGCGGCCAAGCTGGCAGGAACGGCAACATATCCACCAGTCGAAAGGAGAACATCCGGCTTAAATGTCTTCAAAATCCGGTAGGCATCGAATAGACCCTTCGGGACTGCAAGCATGTCACGGAAGTTGGCGACAGTGAACATCCCGAGCAGGCCACGGGATGACCGACGAAGCTTTCCGGTGGCAATGGACTTATACACAATGCCGCGGTTTGGCACGATTTCCGCTTCAAGTCCTGTGGTGGAGCCGATGAAAAGGATGTCCGCCTCTGGAATGCTGCGTTTGATGGCATCGATTACGGCAAGTGCCGGAGTCAGGTGCCCGCCTGTGCCGCCTCCCGTTATTACAAACTTCATAGGATATTACTCACATGGAAACGACAGAGTATGGTATAAAGTTAACTATGGTGAAATCGCGCGAATCGCGCTACTTAAACAAGACGTCCGGCGATATTCTGCGCGCAATCCTGTCGTTGGTCGGGCCTGATGGCACAGCAAGTATGTCAGATATTGCCCGCCGTAACAATACCAGCCGGGCATTTGTTACAAAAATGCTGAAGTCTTTGTCCGATGAAGGCATGGTGGATTACGTTGCGTATCGGGGTGTTGGCCTCACACCAGATGGCCTTCGCGTGGCAAATGAGCTTGCCAGGCACCACCGCCTGCTCGAAGTTTTTCTCATCGATACGCTCGGTTTTTCATCCGAAGCAGCGCATGAGGAAGCTGAACGCCTCGAACATGTCATTTCGGAAGAGTTTGAAGAGCGCCTTGCGGCATTTTTGAATCATCCGACACACTGCCCGCACGGTCAGCCGATTCCTGAATCTGACACCGTCGGTGTGCAGCGCACTGCAGAAGCTGAGACTGTGGATTGAGTCTTCCTGCCAATAAGGTCAGCATCATCCTCGCCAACTGGCGGGAAGAAATCGTCGTGGCCAAGGTTTATGAAGCCTTGGCGGCGGGCGAACCGGATGCGCACCGTAAGGATCTCCTCCAGCGGATGGCGGAGAGCGAGTATGAACACGCCAGGCTGTGGGAGCAGAGGCTGAAGGAACTAGGCATCGATGTCGACCACCGCACGATAGAAGCCCCGCTGCGGAAGCAAATGCGACTGCTTAGGATGTTCGGTCCCGATGCCATGATTCGGCGGATCGAGCACGAAGAACGGCACCATGTCGCGGAATACCAGGATCAAATCGCCCGCTTGGGAGATGACGCATCGACGAAAATTCTCGAGCTGGTTATTCCCGATGAGGAAGTCCACGCACAAAAACTTCACATCATGGCTCATCAGGCTGAGACCGGACCACGGTCGCGCCTGGATGCCCTGCTGGCACGTGAAAAGTGGCATGCGCATGGCACAGCCAGCTGGATTGGGGATGCCATATACGGCATCAACGATGGCCTTGGCGCAGTCTTTGGCATCGTTTCCGCCGTCGCCGGCGCAACCAGTGCATCACCAAAATTTGTCCTCATCGCAGGTCTTGCAGGCATGATAGGCTCGGCCTTCTCGATGGGCAGCTCAGCATTTCTGGCAGCCAAGAGCGAGCGGGAAGTTCATGAGTCTGAAATCGAGCGCGAGCGGATGGAAATCGAGAATGATCCCGACCACGAGCGTGAAGAGCTCGAGCTGATGTATCAGCTCAAAGGCTTTACTGAACCCGAAGCGCAAAAGCTTGTCGAACGCCTGACATCCAATAAAGATGTCTTCCTGCAAACCATGGTCCGTGAGGAGCTGGGAATCAACGAAGACCGTTTCCCTAATCCGTGGACTTCTTCCGGCGTGGCAGGGCTTTCAACCGCTATTGGAGCGTTTCTTCCAATTATTCCGTTTTTTTACACATCCGGGATGCCTGCTGTCTGGCAATCTCTGGTCATCAGCGTAGTCGCGCACTTTGCCGTTGGCGCATCAAAGACATTTGTTACCGGCCGATCATGGGTAAAACAAGGATTGGAAATGACATTTGTCGGAATGGTCGGTGGTGCGCTTGCTTATGGATTTGGCTTACTGCTAGGGACGCATGGGGGACTCGGAGACTAAATGGTTGTTCGTGATGAGTCCTTGTCAGAAGCGTTTCGTACCGTAAAGATACCCCCGCGCTCCAGTCTGCTGCGGAAAGTCCTCGCCTTTATGGGACCCGGCTTCCTAATCAGCGTCGGGTACATGGATCCAGGAAACTGGGCGACCGACCTTGAAGGCGGCGCACGCTATGGTTACCGACTTCTGTGGGTCGTCCTTTTGTCAAACCTCATGGCGATACTCCTGCAGACGCTGTGTGTTCGCCTTGGATTGGTCACGGGAAGAGACCTGGCTCAATCTTGCCGTATCCACCTTCGAAAACCGGCGGCCATCGCCCTTTGGGTTCTCTGTGAACTGGCAATCATCGCGTGCGATCTGGCTGAAGTTATTGGTTCCGCGATTGCTCTCCAGCTGCTGTTCGGAATCCCATTGCTTGCTGGTGTTGCGATCACGACCTTTGACGTCCTGATGCTTCTGGGGCTGTCTAAATTTGGTTTCCGGAAACTCGAAGCAGTTGTCATTACGCTGGTTGCAACCGTTGCTGGATGCTTTATGCTCCAGACGATTTTGGCCAAGCCTGATTTTGGGATGGTGGCCAAGGGATTATTGATTCCATCCTTACCCGATGCTGATGCGGTCGTGATCAGCCTTGGGATAATCGGTGCTACCGTGATGCCACACAATCTGTACTTGCATTCAGCGATTGTCCAAACACGGGCTCACGAACGCACCGCAAAGGGGATCCGCGAGGCCATAAGCTTCAATACTTGGGACACAATCGGTGCACTCGGGGCTGCGTTTTTCGTAAATGCCGCTATTCTCGTACTCGCCGGTACCGTTTTTGATGGCCGAATGGATGAGGTGCGTGAACTAGGCGATGCACAAAAGCTCCTGAAACCAATCCTCGGGGGTGTTGCAGCCACGGCATTCGCTATTGCACTGCTTGCCGCAGGACAGTCATCCACTATTACCGGAACGCTTGCCGGTCAAATCGTGATGGAAGGATTTCTGGAATGGAAAATCGCGCCACACGTCCGCCGGATTGTGACGAGACTGCTTGCTGTTGTTCCTGCGATGGTCATAATTCTCATATCCGGTGGACAGGACACCACGCGCATCCTGACCTGGTCTCAGGTAATCCTAAGCTTGCAGCTTCCATTTGCCATCATTCCGCTGATTGTTTTTACTAACAGCAAGAAAGTGATGCGTGAGTTTGCAAATCCGTTCTGGATGACCGCATTGAGCGTCGTGGCGGCTTCCGTTATTATTGGCCTAAACCTCTACCTCGTCTGGGAACGCTTAGGTGCACTAGTGACGATTTCGATTCTCGCGGCAGTCGCATTGTTTGCAACATGGGTGCGCTTCGGATACAAGGAACGCGGCAAGGCGTAACGTAGATGAACTGTACGGGGTTATCACAGGAAGCGATACTGGCACGCTTAAAGGAAAGCGGATGTCGGATTACGGCACCGCGTAAGGCATTAGTGGCTTCCTTAGCTGAGTCCCAAACGCCGCAATCCGTTGTTGAGCTCCACGCGGACGCCAACAGGCGCATTGGAACGCCCGAAGATCCAGAGCCGGTCAACCTCGTGACTGCCTACCGGTTTGTCAACCTCCTCGAGGCAAATGGCCTTGCACGAAGGATTGACTTTGCACAAGGGTATGCCAGGTATGAGCCAACGCATGCTGATGATGCACACCACCATCACCACATCGTCTGTGATGAGTGCGGTAAGGTTGAGCCATTTGATGACTGTGCGGTGGATGAGCTGAGCGCACGGATTGAAGCACGCTCCGGGTTTGTCGTGATGCGCCATCAACTGGAGCTCTACGGTAAATGTGCCGAGTGCACACGCGATTCACAACCAACATAGTCGTAACAGCACCAACTATTGCAATTGATTTGCGTCTTAGGTAGACTCGGTCATCATGCGAGTTGACCTGGTAGCAGGAATTAGAAAGTGGCGTCTCATCGGCGCGCTTGCCCTAATTCTTATCGCAATCACAGGTTTCTCTACGAGCATTCATGCGATTCAGCATGTTGGGGCGACAAGTGCATCCGCAATCAACACGGGTGATGCAGACGTATGTGGTCTTTGTCACGTCGAAACTGCGGTTTCGACAACATCTGACCTCACAGAACACGTAGTCCTCACGGGCATCCCTATTTATGCCGGCACGTCGCCTGACATTCTAAGTGCGCCGCTGAACGCATCTTTCTCCTATTCACTAAGGGGACCACCACAGGGTGCATAGAACTTATTCGTCTATGCCTGTCAGCTGCATTCCCAACGAGTGCGTAGCCATGACACTGTCTCTGTTCTGGTGGAAATCATGTCCAATAAACGTGCCTTTACGCTCATTGAGCTCCTCGTCGTTATCGCCATTATTGCAATCCTCGCCGCAATTCTCTTCCCTGTATTTGCCCAAGCGCGTGAAAAAGCACGGCAGACATCGTGTTTGTCAAACGTCCGTCAGCTTGGACTCGCGATGATGATGTATTCACAGGACTATGATGAGCTTTCGGTTACCTGTGAGCACGATGTTGAAGACATCGCCGAGCTGTATGCGTGGTACCAGCCACTGTTCCCATACCTCAAGTCACGGGATGTATTGCGCTGTCCATCCATTGGTACGGCAAACCCGCAGTTCTACTTTGCTGATGTTCTGACAAATGCAAACTGGCCAGCAGTTCGCACCGACTACTCCATCAATGGCTACTTTGCACACCACATCGCATTTGCCACCTTCAGCAGTCCTGCAGAGCAAATTATGATCGCAGAGCGTCCATCCTACTTTGGAGCTTTTGACTACCATCCATGGTCTGAATCGGATGATCCGAATGAGTGGGAAGCGGGCTTCCTCGATGGTTCTGGTTTATGGCCGGATGGCACGCCGAATCCACAAAATCAGGGTCGCCACAGCGGTGGAAGCAACTATGTGTTTGCGGATGGCCATACGAAGTGGCATCGGTTCTCACAAACCCTGCTTCGTGGTCTGCCTGGCGCTGGTCCCGCAGGGATGCACAACCGCGACAATCTCGGTCCTGGCGATTAGTATCGACCCAACTAGCCTCCCAGCGATGATGCGGGAGGCTAGTGTTTTCTGCGATATCCGCAAGCTCATCACCTGACAGCCAAACTTCCATTCGATCCTTTTCCAGATAGCCCATCCGGAGGAGAACTACTTCATGTCACATGTACTTCACCGTGCGCTCGGAGCACTGCTCGCTGCTTTTTGTCTGATGACACCGACGCTTACATCTGCACACCAGCTGCAAGTAGAGCCAGTAGCAATCAAAATCAGACCACAAAGCAGCTTTTACACCCTTGAGTTCACGGGAAACGTTCAGGACATCACGCAGATTCCGAATGTCACCAAGGATATTCAGTGCGTACAAGGTAACTCATTTACACCCGCGGCATCAAAGGCACTTGAGGCATATATCAATCAACGCTTCCAAATAGGCGACAATGGCACACCAATCCCAGGTGAGATTCAACTTATCGAACATGAAGCTGGCCTTGATCCGACCAAAGCCCGTTTCAAGCTCCTTATTCGCTATGCACGTACCGCTGGTGGAGAGGCAAGACCCCTGCAGATTGCATCCAGTCTGTTTGACTATCTCCCGAATGCCATCGCGACCATCAACGTCGCCGGTTTCCAGCGCAATCTGAAGCCCGGGGAGAGTACGACGGTTGATGCAAGCAACCTCGCGTCAAACCTTTTGCGCAATGTCATTGACTTCCTGTGGCTGGGGGCCATTCATATCTGGGAAGGCCTCGACCATCTTCTGTTTATCTTTGGCCTGTTGCTCGTCGCGCCGAATCTCCGGATGCTGATCAAAGTCCTGACAGGCTTTACGATTGCACACTCCATTACGCTTATTCTTTCCGCACTGCAAATCGTTAGTGTCCCGGCTAAGTTTGTTGATCCGCTGGTTGCGGTTTCGATTATCTTTGTTGGTGTCGAAAACATTGTGGCGAAGAAGCATGAGAAACGCTTTTGGATTGCAGCAGGCTTTGGGCTCATCCACGGCTTTGCCTTTGCCGGCAACCTCCGTGCGGCGGGTCTTCCAGAGGGGAATGCGCTGTTCTGGAGCCTGTTATCGTTCAATGTCGGTGTGGAACTTGCGCAGCTCAGTGTCTGTCTCGCTGTGTGGCCGATTCTAAAGTACCTCGAGAAGTCGATGGAAAAGGGCGCCAAGCGAGGCGGCATCGCCTATCCTGCGATTGTACGCTTTGCGAGTGGCGGCATTGCCGCGATGGGCCTCTGGCTCTTCATCAAGCTCTTTGTTGCAGCAGAGTAACTGACCTGATGTAGGATGACGCATGCCCTCATCCGCGTTTGTGAATAAATCTGCCCTTATTTGGCGGTGGCTGGCTTTTGTCGTCACCGCCATTGTTTTGTTCATGGGGGTATCGACTTTCCTTTGGTGGTCGCTGTTTTCTGGCTTCCGGCATGACACTATCGCCCAGGCACTTCAAATAGGCTCACTTTGTTTCTGCCTTCCTACGGCACTTGCCGCCGTGGCTCCCGCAGGGAGAAGCTGGATTGCATGTGTTTCTTTTTGTCTTGTGTGTGCAGCGGCAATGTTTGGAATGAGGCCACTATCCGTGGTGTTCGTACTTTCAGCGATTGTTGGTGGGGGAAGCGGGATTCTGTTGGCATCGTTAAAACAGCTTCCTTTCGGGCACTCGCTCAGCCGTGGCAAGCTGTTGGTAATCGCGGCGGCGCTCGTCAATGTCATCGCTCTTGCCGGCGGCCTGCTGCGGTACATGGATATCCCGGCGTTTAACGATCGGCTCCCGAGTGACATTTCAGAAATGCTTCTCGAGAATGCGGGTAAGCCGACAAAGGTAAATGTCTATGAGCTGGGTGGCTTTCTCGACAGCGCCTATCTGGTGCGTATCGATGCCGCTCCAGCGACACTTACAGCGCTTGGCAACAAGATTGGGAAGGTGTCATCCGAGTCTCCTGGTGAAAAGTTCTTTAGCTTCGCGCCTTATTGGTGGCCAAAGTCAATGCCGACCGGCGGTAAGATTTACCGAACCGTAGACCAGCCGTTTTCAACGTACCCAGGGGATGGAGAATACATCACGATGTTGGTTGATCCGACAGGGAGCCGCGCGTGGATTCATGTCTTCCACGGTTTTTAGGCAGAATCAGTGTGATTCAGGAACATCCACTGCAGCGCCGTCATCCGTAACAGGAATTCCTGGGGCTGCATCCACCATCGCTGATTCATCTATCGATGTATCCGGGGCAGGACCACGACGGATTGCATCTACGGCACCAGCAACAACGAGGATTCCAAAGACTGGCCAGAAAACGATTACCGGCATGGAAGGCAGATGTTGATGTTGAGACAAACCAAACAGGTGGAGTGCTTCAAAGCCGAGCTTGACCCCGGCCCACCCTACGAGGAGGTAGGCGACGTTGTCGAGCGATGGATACTTCTTGACGAGGCCAATCAGGATTTGAGCTGTCACGCGAAGCAGCAGCATCCCAAGAAAGCCACCCAGATAAACAATCCAAATCTTCGAACGGTTCGGGACGAGCGCTACTGCAACAAGAATCGAGTCAATAGCAAAGAACAGGTCTGTAATGGCGATCTGGACGATGGTCATACCAAAGCCCTTGTGCGATTCCATTTCCTGAACGTCATCGGGAAGTCCGCCCTCACCCTTTGCTTTGCTGATGAAGTGTTTGATGGTCAGAAAGAGCAGGTAGCAGGCTCCGAGACCGCAGACCCACCACAGACCAATCAGATAACTGGCAAGGCCGATTCCTACGGATCGCAGCAGAAATGCCATCGCAAGACCGATCCAGAGTGCCTTCTGCTGCTGATTTGGACCGAGGTGGCGGACAAGTAACGCAATGACGAGGGCGTTATCGGCAGAAAGCAGGCCTTCGAGAAAGACAAGGGACGTAATGGAGAGTAAATCGGAAGGCGCGAAAGTCATAACGAGTCCGTATATCGTACCACTGCATGGTCATTCCGCTGGGGTACGATAGCAGACATGAGACACCAATTGACCCGACGTACTGTCTTGCAGCTGGCGGCATCCATGCCAATGCTCGCGGCAGGTTCCTTGCTTTCCGGATGTCCACAGAGGACGCAGTACACAAGCCCTAAAGGCATCGACAAAGGGACATCGGGTGGTTTAGCAAATACCCGTCCAAAGCCGACAAAAGTTGGCCTTGTGACAGATATCGCTGGCGTAAACGATAAGTCGTTCAATGCAATGGCAGCGGTAGGCCTCGAACGGGTGAAATCAGAACTCAAGCTCCCGGTAAAGATTATTGAGAGCCGCCAAAACGCCGACTATGTCAACAACCTCTCGCAGCTGGCACGGGCGGGCTACGAAGTCGTCTTCGCCGTCGGCTTCCTGATGCGTCAGGCGGTCAATGATGTCGCAGCACGGTTCCCCGATACGACATTCATTATCATTGATGCCGAGTCGCCATCATTGTCGAACTGCGCGGGTATCCAATACCGCGAAGAGGAGGGGTGCTTTATGGTTGGCTACCTCGCTGCTCTCATGTCGACCACCGGGGTGCTTGGGTTTGTTGGCGGACTCGATGTCCCATTGATCAAGAAGTTTGAAGTCTCGTATCAGGCGGGGGCAATCCATGCGCGTAATGATGTGGAAATTCGAGTCGGTTATGCAGGCAGCTTTGATGACCCCCAAAAGGGTCAGGAAATAGCTAAGCTACAGCTCTCTACCAAAGCGGATGTCATCTTCCATGCTGCCGGCAAGACAGGCATCGGTGTAATCAAGGCTGTGGCAGCTGCGCCAAAGGGAACCTATGCAATCGGAACAGACCGAAATCAGGATGGCGATGCTCCAGGACGTGTCCTTACCAGCCTGGTAAAACGTGTGGATCTGGCGGTGTTTGAGTCTGTGGATGCACTGGTCAAGGGCACATTCACGCCAGGATCAATCACAAAGGGTCTTAGAGAAAAGTGGATTGATCTGACTGACTTTGCGTTCACGAAGGATCAGATTGGCCCTGAGCGCTTAGCTAAGCTGGAGACGGTCCGTAAGGAAATTCTGAATGGGACAATACGCCCTCCGATGACCCAGGTACAGTTTGATGCTTGGGTCAAGGGTGCCGATCGGTCCTAATGCGTTCGTGATGCGATTGGACTAGCAGGGGATAGGGCGTACGCACCTATCCCCTGAAGTGTTTATAGACCCCCGCAGGGTGCCAGTCAGATAACGATTCCACTATCAGTGCACTGTCTGTGAATGTCATATGCGCCGTCATCGGGTTCGGACAAATGAGGCAATCACATCCTGCGGCTTCAGCAGCGATGGCTCCATTTTGTGAGTCCTCGATCACAAGCGCTTCGGATGGTGAGATTGATAAAAACTCACAGGCTTTCTCAAAGATGTCTGGATGCGGTTTGCGGCGCCCTGGGCCAACGTCATCGCGAGTGGCGAACACATCGAAGTGAGCTTTTATTCCCAGACGTTCGGTATGCGTATCGACCCAAACCCGTGGCGAGCTGCTCGCAACGGCAAGGAGGATGTTGGCGTTTTTTGCCAGCGCCAGCCAATCGCGAACCCCATCACGACAGTCCTGTGTCAGCAGCATGTCATGGAATATACGACGCTGTTCCAAACGGATTTCCTCGTACAGATCTGATGCACCTAACGCTTCAGAGAGGTAAAAGGCTGGCTCGAAAATCGTCTGGTCGTAGCCCTTTCCAACCGCTGCATGAAATGCATCAATCGGAAACGATACGCCGTAGCGTGCGTAAATGTCTTGCCAGGATGCACACTCGGG
This sequence comes from uncultured Armatimonadia bacterium, assembly GCA_964606305.1. Lineage (GTDB taxonomy): Bacteria > Armatimonadota > Armatimonadia > Armatimonadales > Armatimonadaceae > CAIRTT01. The sequence goes on along the minus strand of CAZSGJ010000068.1, from coordinate 3,075 downwards.
CGTTTCTGTGTCAAGCGTCGTTCCATCAAAGTCGAAAAGGATTGCTTTATACATAGGAGGCTCCTACGTAATATCACAGCGGGATGCTTAGGCGTGACAGGCCATCCTGTGATCGAGGGAACCATGAGTGGACTATGCCGTTCATTCCGGATGTAGCGCTACCCTGGTCAGGCTGATTCATGCCCCAAAAATCCCAGACTTGCCTGATTTTCAACATATACAACACACCCTGACCGACCTACAATACATATGGTTATTTCGTCGCACCGATGCTGGTGCGCCCCTTGGAGCACAACATGAGTCAATCAGTCGGAATCGGAATTGTTGGATGCGGGTCTATCGGAATCCGTGGCGCCCTGGATCACTTTGTTCTAGAGGACATGAAAGGTATCGCACATGTCGCAGCGTGTTGTGATCCTGTGGATGGTCGCGCTGAAGCTGCCGCGGCAAAGTATGGCGTTCCAAAAGCCTACCGCACTGAGGATGAAGTGTTTGCTGACCCAAGCGTTGATGCTGTTATCATCTGCTCCCCAATTGGCCTTCACTACGAACAAGGTGTCAAGGCAATCGAAGCTGGCAAGCATATCCATTTCAACAAAACGATGACGGTGACCAGTGGCGAAGCAACCGATTTGATCGCACGCGCTGCTGCCAAGGGCGTCAACATTGTTGCATCCCCAGGGCAAATGCTCCGCCCAACCAACCATAAAATTCGCGAAGCCATTCTCTCCGGTCAGCTTGGCAAGCTCAGCTGGGCGGTCGCAGGTGCTGCATTTGGTAGCTACCATGAAGGCGAATCTGTTCGTACAGGCGACAGCCCGCTCACAAATATCAACCCATCCTGGTATTGGCGTAAGCCAGGCGGTGGTCCACTCTACGACATGACTGTTTACGCCCTGCATTCGCTAACCGGCGTTCTCGGTCCTGTCAAGCGCGTCACCGCGATGAGCGGCGTTGGCATTAAGCAGCGCGAGTTCAAGGGCGAGATGTATGACTGCGATGCCGATGACAACACCGTAATTCTTGCAGACTTTGGTGACAACGTCTTCTCGTTCATCCACGGTACCTTTGCTGGAATGGTTTCCGAGTTTGGACAGCCAAGCTACTTTGGTGAAAAGGGCTCGATTGTTGGTACAAAGCTCAATGGTGAACCAATTGATTATCCAGGTCGCTCCGAAGGTCTAAGCCCACTTCAGGTAACACCACACGTCAAGGCGTTTCCTGCGCACGGCCAGCTCGGCGAGCATCACGTCTGGGAAGACTCGATGCAGCTGGTTCGCTGGATCCGCGAAGGCAAGCCATCCATTGTTACCGCTGAGCATGCTGCCCACGTCATCGAAATCATCGAGGCCGGTTACAAGGCTGCAGAAACGGGACAGGTCCAGACGCTGGCGACATCCTTCAGCCTTCCAGCTGACCTCACCAATGCCTCATAATCGGTAACAGAGTCAACTCAAACGGGCGTGGCTGATACGAAGCAGCCGCGCCCATTCTCGGTTTTATTCCTGTGTTCTGGCATCACGCATTGTCAGGCTGTAGCATTCGCGCATATCGCCATGCTGCGATGGAGCATCCAAACATGAAGACGACCCGTGCCTTTACCTTAATTGAGCTGCTGGTCGTGATTGGAATTATTGCAATCCTCGCGGCCATCCTCTTCCCTGTGTTTGCTTCTGCCCGGGAAAAAGCACGCTCCGTGACCTGCCTCAGCAATATGAAGCAGCTTGGGTTGTCGCTCATGATGTACACAACCGACTACGATGAGTGTTATCCGATGACGGCCAATTACGGTATTCCAAGTAAGCCGATTTGGACAGCTCAGCTCTTCCCTTACTTTAAGTCCAAAGACATTGTTAAATGCCCATCAGCGAAACAGCCCGGGTACGCAGTCGACTGGAATACACGTGGCTATTCATCGGTGGGTATGACAGCGCTCGCAGCGTTCGATCCAACGCAGACCGAAGGATTTGCTGATGTCCTTTCGGATGCATCCCTTACGGACGTGGCACGAACACCCTTGCTTGGAGAGACACCAAATGCACCGGCAGGCGGTCCACTTGGTCGCTATCGCGGACATAATTTTGACCCCTGTGTGAGCGAGTGGGTGGTACCAACAACAGAGGATGATCAGCTTGTCCCGCCGCGGATTGCAGATATCGACCTTGTTGCAGCACGTCCGGACCTTGCCGCCGGGCGTCTCAAGCCGCTGTTTGCCCGCCACCACGCTGATGGCAAAGGTAACGGTCGCGTCAACCTTATCATGGCGGATGGACATGCAAAGTCCTATTCCGCCAATCAGGTCGCGGCGCGCGGCGCAGGTGCAAACCTTCTCTGGCGCTTCAGAAAGTGTCCGTATTAGGGTTTAGAGGCCTGGAATGGCGCTGAAGCGTGCGTGCATTTCGGGATCGGGTGTGTATGTCTCCAGCGTCACACTGTCGCGTACGATCCTGCGCAGGTCATCAAGGTCATGGACGATACCCAGCGAAATGCCCTGCAGGAGGACATTACCGATCGCCGTTGCTTCCACTGGTCCAGCAATCACAGTGCAGCCTGTCGCATCCGCGGCGATCTGATTCAGCAGCCGGTTCTGGCTCCCTCCGCCGACGATATGCAAAACGCGAATCGAACGGCCGGTCACGCTCTCCATCATCCGCAATGTCTTGCGATACTTAAGCCCAAGCGAATCCAGGCAGCAGCGAATCGTCGCCCCGACGCCCTCGGGTGGCTCAACGCCTGTCGCAATGCACAGCTCGCGGATGGCACGCGGCATGTCATCCGGTGCCGCAAGGCTGGCGTGATCCGGGTCGATCACCGCCGCCAGTGCCGGAGACTCTGCCGCGAGACGTGTAAGCTCATCGTAGGAACGCTCACGACCAAGACGCGCGTACGCGCGGCGGCACTCCTGCACCAGCCACAAGCCAGCTATATTTTTGAGCAGACGCACGGTTCCGCATACACCGCCCTCGTTGGTCACATTCAGCTCGCATGCCTCACGCGTCAATACTGCCTCTTTCAGTTCAACGCCGAGCAATGACCACGTCCCGCTCGACAGATACGCCCAGTCATCCCCAGGCG
>CAZSGJ010000067.1:0-14881 GCA_964606305.1 uncultured Armatimonadia bacterium | reverse complement strand
TTGCCATCCTTGTCACGGGTGAACTTCAATGCGAAGTTCATTTCCTTGAGCTGGTCAGCAATGAACTCATCCTTGTCATTGACTTCAACGGTCAGTTCTGGCTGACCCTCAGCTTGCAGGACAACTTTGCCATCCTTAACAGTGAGTTTAATTTCAGGTGCACCGGCAAAATCGGTAACGTAGGTTCCTTCGGCACCCTTGAGCTTTTCGGAGACGGCTGGAGCAGGCTTAGGAGCCTCTGGAAGTTTGACGAAGGTCTTACGTGTCCAGGTGAGCGTCCCGAGAGGCGACTCAGCCGAGATACCTGTAACCTTGCCTTCCTTGTCCTTGACGAGCTTTGCCGTTACGCCATCCGGGAAGTTCTTCGCCTTGATTTCGTCCTTATCTGTGATTTCAATCTCGTAGTCAGGCTGATTCTCGACAGACAAAATAAACTTGCCATTGTCGTACTTGATTTCGCCATCGCCAACGGGCCCCTGCATATCGACAGCGTACTTACCAAGGATGTCAGGGAGTTTCTTAGTCTCGGCGGGCTTTTCTGCCGGCTTCTCCGCTGGCTTTTCAGCAGGTTTCTCGGCTGGCTTTTCGGCAGGCTTTGCTGCCACCGTCAATGGCGTTGCGCCTTCCTTCTGGAACTGTACTTTGGTGCCTTGGAAGGTTAGATCAATACCGTTTGGCTTTTTGTCAGCATCACGGACAATCTTGGCTTCTACCTGACCGGCAAGAATCGGGTTGTAAAGGGAATCATCCGCCTTCAGCTCAACCGGAATGGCAGGATAACCCGTTGCTTGCATCGTCAGGGAACCACCATCATTGACCAGCTCAATCACATTTGGCTGACCAGTAACCGTGTACTTACCGATGACGGCCTTCTCACGCTCACCTAGTTCCTTAGCAGGAGCAGGGGTTGGCGCCGGTGTGGGTGCAGGCGTCGGTTTAGGGGCAGCAGGCTTTGGCTTAGCGGGAGCCTGCGGCTTTGATGTGCTTTTCTGTGGCTTTGCAGCTGGCTTGTTCGTCTTGACTTGTGCAGCTGCTGGCATGGTAGCCAGTGCGGCGAATCCGATGATGGCAAATAGGGAAAGCTTCATCTCTGTATTTCTAACCTCATTGTTGATTTGGTTGCCACACTGCGCATGCGCAGGGGATGTTTCAGCACCAGCATACCCCGTATCACGAAACTGTACAGCGTCAGGTGATTAACAACATCCCGGACTACATGACGAAAAGTAGCAAATTTTCGCCATCTGCCATAGAGTCCTGCCATGTCTGCACAACGAAGTGAGAGTCCCGTCGCTCTGAAAGATCCTTACGCATACGATCCGAGCGCAGTAGAAGCACCTCCGGCAAGTTTCCGGGATGCGATAAAGCGCATCGGTCCCGGGATGATTCTTGCGGCATCCATTGTCGGCTCGGGTGAGCTGATTGCAACCACATCTCTAGGTGCAGAAGTCGGAATGACTTGTCTCTGGCTGATAATCCTAAGTTGTCTTATCAAGCCTGCATTGCAAGCCGAAATGGGGCGTTTCACAATCGCAACCGGCAAAACGGGCCTGGGTGGTTTCAACCTGATGCCCGGTCCGAAGCTGGGTGTCTCCTGGGTGGTGTGGCTGTGGGTGGCGATGGTCCTCATGACCCTGTTCCAAGTCGGAGCCATGTTTGCAGGAGTTGGTCAGGTTCTACACACGATCTTCCCTGCGGTCAGCATTGATATCTGGGTGATTACACTCTATGCATTCTCCCTGTGGCTTCTCCTTGGCGGTGGTTATGGTCGCGTTGAGGGCATTGCCAGTGTCAAGGTCGGGTTGTTCACCTTCATCACTGTGCTAAGCGCTGCGATTCTCCTGAAGCGGCCAGGCTCGCTAACAGCGGCAGACTTCGCAAATGGTCTGTCGTTTCACCTGCCATCCAGTGGTATGAAAACTGCCGTCGCAGTCTTTGGAATCACTGGTGTCGGTGCTGCCGAGCTGTTCATGTATCCGTACTGGTGCATTGAAAAGGGGTATGCACAGTCAACGGGCGAAAATGACTTTACACCGGCATGGCGGGACCGGGCTCTGGGATGGGTCCGGGTGATGCACCTTGACATCATCGCCAGCATGATCATCTACACCTTTGCAACCGCGGCCTTTTATCTCCTCGGTGCTGGAGTCCTGCACCCACAAGGGTTGATTCCCAAGAGCAAGGAAATGATTGCGACGCTCAGCCATATGTATACGGACACACTGGGCCCGTGGGCCCTTTGGGTCTTTTACGTCGGCGCGATTGCCACATTGTATGGAACCATTTTCGCCGCGACGGCAAGCAACTCCAGGGTTTTTGCCGATGTGACAACTCTTCTAGGCGTCTTCAAATCCGATGACTATGCTCAGAGAGTAAAGTGGCGAAACCGCTTTGTGATTGTCCTCCTGACGATACCAACAGCGCTGCATTTCCTTCGTATTGACCCTACGCAGATGGTCAAAATGGGAGGAATAGCTCAGGCCGCCATGCTCCCTATCATCGCAGTTACGGTGCTGACACTACGCCATCGAAGTCTTCCCAAAGAAATGAAGTCGACAGGTAGCACAGCAGCGATGCTATGGACAGCGAGTGTTGTGACCATTGTGATGATGCTGTTTTACGTAGTGAAACTGGTTACTGGATAACCAAACTCCAGCTCTTAGTGGCGTAACTGCATACCGAAATACTGTCTGTGGACTACCTATGGGTCTTCCCGGAGAATAAACAGCTTCAGAATCACTACGCCAATCGGAAGTAACCACCAACTACCAAGCACAACCGCACCAAGTCGTAATCCAAGGCTGATTCGTGGATTTCCTCGCCGATCAAACTCCATTGCCCACATCCATGAAACGCGGGCAAGCCAAACGGATGCGACAACGACCAGCGGGATGATGACAGAGGCAAGCACAGGCAAGTGTACCGATAAACATTAGGCAATTGCCGCCTCCCGGACACGAGGCGTTTTGGCAGTACGGATGCGGTACGTAGCCGTGGGCTGAACAGCTGCTCGGAGGCGGGTTGCGATTGCCGAAACGCCCCAGTGATGCGGGGGCTGATCAAGAACTGCAAGAGGAGATTGCATTGCCGCCCATTCTCCGATTGGCATTTTGTCTTCATCCGGAACCAGGTCATCGGAGAGAAGTTCCTCGTCATGAACCACACAGCGTTGCTCGGTCAATGCATAAACTCTCCGAACAGGATCGACACCCAGGTATGTCCACGTACGTATCGTGCGACCTGTTGCATCCGTAGATTCAGACATCGTAAGCACATCCCATGTCTGTATCGTGCGGGCAATGCGCCGTAGTAACCAGCTGCCATCGTTGTGTACGGTATATGTCTTCATACAGATGTCTCCCAAAAGTAAGTGCGTTACGATGAATAACTCTTGAGGTTGATGGGAATCCGGAAGCCGTTTCGGCAGAAATGTTTGCCGAATGTTTGCCATTTTATTGAGGAGACGAATGATGCGGAATAAGGTCAGAATTGGGATCATCGGATGCGGTCAAATTGCCCAGCAACATCTCCAAAACTATGCTGCAATTCCGGATGCGGAAGTCATCGCAATCGCGGACAGCAATGCATCCACTCTCAATGCTACTGCTGCCAAATTTGGTATACGGCAAACGTACAGCACACTACAGGGGATGCTCGATAACGCCGGGTTGGATGCCATCGATGTCTGTCTGCACAACAACTTTCACGCCGATGCTGCAATCCGCGTGCTTGAATCAGGTTTGCACTGTTATTGCGAAAAGCCGATGGCTGGTTCATACACCGATGGCCTTGCGATGCTGGATGCAGCTCACAGAACCGGTAATATGCTCCACATCCAGCTTGCTCTTATCTACTCGGATGAAACACGGGCGGCAAAATCCCTCATTGATAACGGCGCAATCGGCGATGCCTACTACGCCCGAGCGACAGGGCATCGGCGACGGGGACGACCGTACGTGGATGGCTACGGCAAGCCAAGCTTTGTCCAAAAGGACATCGCTGCCGGCGGTGCTCTCTTCGACATGGGTGTCTACCATATATCTGAGATGCTTCATTTATTGGGAAACCCCGGGGTTCTGCGCGTGACTGGGCGCACATTCCAAAAAGTGGAACTCGATGAGCTCCGCGCGCAGGCCGGGCGCTACTCCGTTGAAGAGCTCGGCTGTGGATTTGTCAATTTCACCAATGGTGCGCTATTGGAAATTGCCGAAGCATGGGCGATTCACTTGGACAGCTTTGAAGGATCGTTTATCGTTGGCGACAAAGGTGGCATCCGGCTACGGCCATTCTCACTCCATCAGCCACATGGCGATATCGATGTCTCTGGCGGCGCTGATCTGGATGCATTTACGTACCGGACGCGAAAGCTTCGCTCGGATGACAATAACACTGACCCGCTTGAAAGCAGCCAAATGCACTGGATTCTCGCATTACAGGGACGGACGGAGCTTTTGAACACCGCGGAAATCGCACTTAACACCATGCTTATATCTGAAGGTATTTACCTCTCCGAGGAGCTCGGGCGCGAAGTCACTATGGATGAAATCAAAGAGCGTTCCGTCGCCCGCAGGCTGCCGGTGTAAGCCCCGGAGATGTGGGCTTTCACTCCGCATCCGCTTGAAGGAGTCCCTTACCTCACGGGTCAGAGACATCGAAGGAAGTTGCAATGCTATTTCGCCGACAAGAACCTACCGCAAAACGTGATGGCCACCTGGTCACACTCATCCACCCTGTGCCTGCACTTACGGGTACAAAGACAGACTGGCTAAACACAGAAAAACCAATCATCTTCACTCCAGGAATCGTCACCATCGTTCACTTTTGGACTTTTGGTTGTATCAACTGTAAGCGGAACCTCCCCCACTACCAGAGCTGGTGGCATGCCTATCGTAAGGAGTTCGCGGATGGTCGTCTCCAAATGGTTGGCGTGCATACGCCTGAGCTCGAAGATGAACGTAAGTTTGAGCGTGTCGTCGCTGAAGTCAAGAAGAACAAGATTGAGTATCCAGTCCTCATTGATCCGAAAGAGGAGAACTGGAAGCGCTGGCAGCAATCGATGTGGCCAACGGTCTACCTGATTGACAAACAACAGCGCGTTCGCTACTACTGGAATGGCGAGCTTGAATGGCAAGGCGCCGGCGGCTACAAAAAACTTACACGGTTTATCGAAGAGCTCCTCATTGAAAAAGGACCTCCAGCGAAACCAAAACTCTAAAGTCCGATGGGGCCAACCGGCCCCATTTTTTATCCCTGCTCAGCGAGCGGCTTTGCTTCTTTGGCAATGAACACATCTGGAAAGTCTGCTGCGCGCTTGTCGCCGGGTGCCCGCAAATCCGCCTGGCCACCCATATCAGGGAGGAGTGGAATTTGCATGCCGCCGGTTTGCTGCAACATTTGGAACAGCTGCTTATTCATTTTTGTAATGACCTGTTTGTGCTTCGGATCCCGAATCAGATTCTTCGTCTCCAACGGATCATTCTTCAGGTTGTAGAGCTCATCGAGATCCCAGAGGCCCTGAACACGGATGTACTTCCATTCCTCTGTGCGAATGGCATGGACAGTAGGAGTTTGCGGGAAGTTGCGTTCCCAGTAGTACTCGTACAGCACCCCATCCCGCCAAGTAACCCCTGGCTTTCCTTGGAGAAGCGGCAAATACGAACGGCCATCCATATTGGAAGGGGCCTTCACACCGGCGATGTCCAGGAAGGTTGGAGCCAAGTCGATGTTGGCGACAACCTGTGGAAGTGCCGTACCCGCTTTGAACAAGGCAGGGCAGCGCATCAACAGCGGAACGCGCATCGATTCCTCGTAGGCCGTCCGTTTGTCAATCAGGCCATGCTCGCCAAATGCAAACCCATTGTCTCCCATAAAGACCACAAGCGTGGTGTCAAGAATGCCCTTGGCTTCGAGTGCAGCGAGTATTCGGCCTACAGAATCGTCAACAGCTAGCAATGTCTCACAATAGCGCCGATGATATTCCTGTACATCAAGCTGACCATGATACGGAAAGTCTACACCATGATGACTGGAGCGTTGATCGCTGACCCAGCGAGGGCGGCCCTGTGGATCGATATCCTTTGCCTGCGACACGGGTGTCGGGATGGACTTTCCGGTATAGCGACCTTTGTGACGCTCAGCGGGCACGAAGTTGGAGTGAACGGCTTTGTGACTGACGTAGGCGAAAAATGGCTGATCTTTGGGCAGTGACTCCAGCCAGCCGATGGTGTAATCTGTCAGCTCATCGGTGATATAGCCCTTTTGCGGAACCTTTGTGCCGTTAACATTCAATCCGCTTGGATTCGGTAGATACGTTCCCTGCCCACGGAAACTCACCCAGTGATCAAAGCCGCGTTGTGGTGCATCCGATTCGCCACCCATATGCCATTTGCCAAAAAAGGCCGTCTTATAGCCATTCTTCTGAAGCAGCTGCGGGAAGAAAACAAGGTCCTTCGAAACCGGATTGTTATTGTCCACAACCCTGTGCTTGTGGGCATACATCCCGGTAAGCGTCGAGCACCGGCTTGGTGAACAGAGAGCAGTTGTGACACAGGCATTCCGCGCCCAGATACCTTCCTTGCCCAGCCGGTCGATATTTGGCGTCTCGACATAGGGATGCCCTGCAATAGAGAGACAGTCGTGACGGAGGTCATCAATCAGGATATAGACGATGTTTGTCTTTGGTGCGTTGGATGAATGTATCTCTTCAATGGTCTCGGCATGCGCTGGTAGAGCTGGAAGTGCGGCGGCGGCGCCAGTAGCAGATACGATACGAAGGATGTCCCGTCGGGTGATGGATGCCATGTCAGTTGATTCGACAACTTATGGCAATGTCCTCCAGAGCAATGTGTTTCTGATTGACTACCGAACGCTATGGTCTCGCATTACCAAATTCCAATCAAAGAACATCGACGCGTGCACAGCTGTGTATAAACTCCATAGTTTTGTTTGCAGGAATTAGTGATAATAGCGCCCAAACAATCCTCACCGGATAAAAGCCGGAATTTATGCTCAATGTGGAGCTCAAATTCATGAACACCCGCTATCGTTCTGGGTTCACACTCATCGAACTACTCGTCGTGATTGCCATTATCGCCATCCTGGCCGCAATCCTGTTTCCCGTTTTTGCACAGGCCCGTGAGAAGGCGAGACAGACATCCTGTTTGTCCAACTTGAAACAAATTGGCTATGGACTAATGATGTATACACAGGACTATGATGAGCTCTTACCATCATCCTGGCTCGGAAATGGTCCTGCAGCTAACTTTGACCCGGGTCCGGGACCTGCTTATACGTGGCAATGGATGATTCTTCCGTATATCAAAAACTCGGATGTTTATACCTGCCCATCCAACCGCTTCAGAAAAAAGGAAAACTGGCGTGCGATGTTCTTTGGGACACCGCAGGTTCTGATTCCGATGCACTACATCGTGAACCGACAGGTCATTGGCCAGTTCAAGTTTGAAGGTCCAAGCCCTCTGTCTGCGATTGAGTCTCCCGCGGATGCAATTGCGGTAAACGAAAACAAAGGTCGCTACATGGATTCCACTTGGAACAACGCATGGCAGACGATTAACAGCGGAACGGTAATGCGCAACTGGGTCACAAACCAACCAGAAGGCGTCTCGGCCGGAGAGGGTTGGCTTCAGGCCCATGCAAAGATGTCAAACTTCCTATTTGCCGATGGTCATGCAAAAGCAATGAAACCACAGGCAACGATTTGGCCAAATGACCTTTGGAACTGTACAAACTCCCTGACGGTTCCGTGTTCCGCGGCTAACCGTCAGCTACGTGCCGGTCAGGTTGCGGCTGAATACAGATAGGATTCTTGTCCCCGCTCTGGTTTCGATTCCAGAGCGGGGTTTTAAAGCCTTACCGCCCCCGCAGGCAACACTGCATCGTACCCAAATCCCACCCAGACAGGCTCTGGAACCAGCCCAATCCCAAAACGTCTTTCGACAGCACGCTGGACCTTGATTGCCGCATCCACGACACCGGATGCAGCTGCGCCATCCTCCGTCACCAACGCCAACACGTGCTTGGTCGAAAGCCGTACATTGGGCACTAAATCCATCCCTCGATGCAGCCCGGCACGCTCCATCAGCCAGGCAGCAGAAAGCTTGACCGATGTCCCCTCCGTTCCAATATCCCAGCGAGGGACTGTCTCTCCCGAAAACTCAGCAACTATCTGAGTTGCCTGATCAGCAGCCACGATGGGATTCCGAAAAAATGACCCGGCACTGCGGCTATCGGGATCATCCGGGGAAACAACCATCCCTTTACGTTTTCGAATAGCCCTTACCAAATCAGCAATGTGCCAGAGCTCACACGCTCCGGCATCCAGCGCTGCCCGCCGCACCTCCGGATACGCCAGACAAGGCTCTGCGTTTTGATGCAGACGAAACTGGACATCGGTGATGATAAACCGACCGGTATCAACGCTATTGAAGCGGCTATGGCGATACGCAAATCCACAGTCATCCACACCGATGGTGACGATTGTTTCCGTTTGCGTATCGATGGCGGTTACGGCTTGAATGACCGCCGCTACCTCTTGTCCATACGCACCAACATTTTGGATGGGCGTTGCCCCAACCTGTCCGGGTATTCCGGCAAGGCACTCAATCCCCTGGAGGTTGCGGCTGACCGCCCAATCCACAAGAGAATCCCACGCGAAACCCGCAGGGACAATGAGATCTACCAGACCGCCAGCGTCTGATAGGATTTCCGGGCTACCTCCGAGCAGCTGTAGGACACCTATGGATGCAGGGTCATCTGAGACAACACAGTTGCTACCGCCGCCAAGAACAAACGGCGCCAGACCCGATGTACGGATTTCCCTGAGAGCTGCGACCGCAGCTCGACCATCTGACACCTTGCACCACGCCCCGGGAACCCCGCCGACCCTAAGGGTCGTGGCTTCCGAAAGCGGGCTAAGCTCCGCCACGTCAGGCTGTCCGAAGTACGAAATAGTGCTTTTTGCCTGCTTTGAGCTGATCACCGGATGTGACATCTATAAGCGCTTTTGTGTCTGTATGCTTCTCGCCGTTAATCGACAGCCCCCCCTGCTCGACCAGGCGGCGCGCATCTCCGTTGGATGCACATACGCCCAGCTCGACCAACAACGCCACTGGGGCAATCGGATTGCTGCTCACCATGTGCTCAGGCGCATCATCCGGGAACTGACGTCCGCTGTGGACTTTCTTCCACTGCTCGGATGCAACATTTGCAGCATCGGTGCCGTGGTAAATCTCGACAATCGCATGCGCCAGCTTGTGCTTGGCTTCCATCGGGTTGCTTCCCGGAGCCAACCACGCAGAATACGTTTCGACAGGGACATCGGTACACAGAAGGAACCAGTCCGCCATCAGCTCATCGGCGAGCGACATCACCTTGCTGTACTGATCAATCGCCGGCTCTGCGATGCCCACATAGTTGCCAAGCGACTTCGACATTTTCTTCTGGCCATCAAGACCGACCAGCAATGGCATGAAGTAGCCAATCTGCTGATCCTGTCCGACTTCTGCCTGAAGATCACGTCCGGTGAGGATGTTAAAGGTCTGATCCTGGCCACCCATTTCGATGTCCGCTTCGATTGCCACCGAGTCGTAGCCTTGGGCGAGCGGGTAGAGCAGCTCGTGGAGAGAAATGGGTGCGCCGGCATCCCAGCGCTTCCGGAAATCCTCACGCGTGAGCACCTGAGCGACGGTCATCCGGCTGGTGAGTTTCACGAGATCTGCAAAGGACAGCTTGCCAAGCCATTCGCTGTTGAAGCGGATATCTGTTTTTGACCGATCCAAAATTACCGAGAGCTGGTCGACATAGGTCGCGGCGTTTTCACGGATTTGCTCTTCAGTCAACATAGGGCGTGTCGCAGAGCGGCCGGAAGGATCCCCGATCAGCGTCGTGTAGTCCCCGATAATGATGGTAACGCGGTGTCCGAGGTCTTGGAACTGCCGTATTTTGCGTAGCACAACGGCAAAGCCGAGATGGATATCGGGGGATGTCGGGTCAAGGCCAAGCTTTACGACAAGGGGTTTGCCGGTTTTGGCAGACTTTTCGAGCTTGGCACGCAGGCCATTTTCGGGAACGATGAGGGATGCTCCGCGCTTAAGGAGCTCAACTTGCTGGTCCAGATTCACGCGGGCATTGTATCGCTGACGCTATGCGGGCTTCTAGCCTCCGGCGCCGGTAATCGGCTTACTGGCAGCAGGCGCACTGGATGGACTTGTCGTATCAGAGCTGGTCTCGCTACTGTCACCCGCTCCGAGGATTTTCTTTCCTCCCGCACCGCCGGATCCTCCGTACGCGTTTGGTTTCTTACCCATCGCGACAATGGCAGCTTTGTCCGCACTGGATGCTTCTGAGCTCGGGTAGGAAACAACGGAAACATCGCCATCGGAGACATACCGGGTCATCCGTCCGCTGGTCAGCTCGCCGACCCAGTAGGCGAGACCAAATTTGAGATCTTCCGGGGTAATGCGCTCGATGCGAACCGGGTTGAAGCCCTTTGCAGCAGGCGAAACCGTCGGACGCCATGCAGCCTGACAAACTGCTGTATGCGCGTAACTTCCGCCGACACCCGTCCCCTTCGCAAGGAATTTCCAATCAGACTTGTTTCGTGGATAGACACCGTAAGGGTTTGCGAGGCTGGTGATTTGAACATCGGATGCATACGACTGCACAGCCTTTTGCGCCCCGGAAAGCTCATCCTGAAGCTGCTGGACCGTCATTCTCGCGAACGACTTATGCCGAAGTGAATGGTTTCCGATCTCGCAGCCCTTTGACATGAGATATTTGATCTTGTCTCCACCAAGGCCAACCTGACCGAATGGTTCAAGTGTTTTGTCAGACTTTGGGAGCACGAAAAAGGTAGCAACAGGCTTCCAGTCTGGATTTGCCTTGCAGAACTTTTCAATCATTCCGTAGGCACTCTCGGTATCGACCGAATAAGCCTCCGATGACTCAATCAGGCGAAATTGTGACTCACGGGCATCATCAAATGTGATGACAACCGGGCTCTTGCCTGCAGGGACATCCATGGTGCCATCCACGACGCTACGCAGCGTAACCGGATAAAACCCCTTGTCATGGAGGAGCTGGAGGTCCTTCTCAAACGATGCCTTGGTCCGGTTCATTTTGGTGTTCTTACCGACCTTGTCGTTGACATCGTGGTACATGACCACCGGAATCCTGCCAAGCTCGTTGGCGCGTACTGCTGCGGCATCCACCATCGGGCGCTCGGGTGCAACTGGTGTGGCTACGACCGGCTTTGGCGCCTCCTTACGGCACCCGGCAAGGGCGAATAATGCGACCGAAAATGCGACAACAACACCACGCTTGACCATTGGGAATTACCTCGGGAATGAGTGGTTTTATTCTATCGCCGGGCGTTCAACGTGCCACGCTCACCAAAGGTAAATTCAGACTGCATAATAGGTAAAGCAGGCTGCCTTTTACCGTCCGTTCAGACGGCAGTTGCATCCGCAACGAGGAGATACGTGTGCCCAAGCCATCCACCCGGAAATTCCAATTAAGTCCCACTAAAATCCGAACCTTTCGTGACTGTCCGGCAAAGTATCGCTGGGAGTACATCGAGAAACTTGGTCGCTTTTATCGCCGCCCAAAGCCTTACTACAGCTTTGGAACATCGATTCACTCCACCCTCGATGCCTTTGCGCAGGCAGGTGGGCCATCCGTGATGTCCGTGGATGACATCGTGCAGCAGCTCCGTCTCTCCTGGGTGGATGCCGGGTATGCATCCCCTGCCGATGCGAAAGCAAAGCTCGAAGAGGCTGAAGCGATTGTCATCGAGTGTCATGCTGCTGCGCTAAAGGCGGAGGCCACGACCCCACCGGAGGAACGCCCTGAGCTCTTCGCTACTGAAAAGACATACAGCCAGGACATCACACCCGATGTCCGCCTGACAGGGCGAATCGACAGAATTGATTCCTACCCGGATGGCACTCTGGACATTGTCGATTACAAGTCGGGCCGAACCACTGTTAGTGAAGCGGATGTTGCGGGTGCTCTCCCGATGCGAATCTACCAGACGGTGGTCAAGCATCACTATCCAGACAGGCCTGTTAGGGCATCGATTTATGCGGTCCGCAGCGGGATGATTGCCAGCCACACATTGACTGATGATGAACGAAACGACCTGATTGCCGAGCTGGCCGAAGAAGGTGAGATGTTACGAAACAAGGACTTCACGAACATCCTTCCGGTGTTCAATGAAGCCCTCTGCGATGAATGCGATTACCGGCCGCACTGCGACAGGATCTGGAAGGACCAGCGCCGGCGCGGCTGGGACTAGCGGGTGATGGTAACTTTTGACAGACCATTTGGCTGATCCGGGTCGAGGCCACGCGTGACGGTGAGGTGGTATGCGAGCAGCTGCGCAGGGAGAATGTCGACGACTGGCGCGAGGAGCTCAGATTCGGATGCGTGCAGTGGAATATCAGCATTTTCAGTTGCATTGATACGAATCACACGTGCACCGCGGTCATTGAGTTTATCTACAACGCCATTGAGAGATTCAAATGTTGCGCCGCCAGGTTGGAAGACGAGCACCGGCGTGCGGCGACCAACAGCCGCAATCGGACCATGCAGGAGGTCGGCGCTCGAGTAGGACTGGGTCGCAGTGCCTGTTGTCTCAGCAATCTTGAGGGATGACTCAATCGCCGTACAGAGGTGGAGTCCGCGGGCTACCGTGACCATCCGCTCTGCGTGATACAGCGTGGATGCCACGGGTTCAATGCGTCCCGGGAGCATCGCGAGGGTATCTGCGGCGGCTTGTGGGAGTCGGTTTACGCAATCCAGTAGTGCCTTGTCGCCACCGAGCATCGCACCGAGCTGTGCAAAGATTGCCAGCGTCGTTGTGTATGTCTTGGTCGCTGCGACGGCCTTCTCCAGTTCAGCCTGACAGAGAAGAACATGGTCTGCGATACCGGCGAGGGCAGATGTCGGTGTATTAGTGATGGCAGCGGTCAGGGCTCCGGCAGCTTTCGCCTGGGAGATCACTTCATTGACATCCTCGCCGGCGCCGCTCTGTGAAACGCCTACGACGAGAGCATCCCGGAACGCGACCTTGGCATCGTAGAGGGTGTGGACGCTTGGCGCAGCCAGACCACAGGGAAGGCCCGCGGTGATTTGCCAGAGGTACTTTGCATACGTAGCCGCGTTGTCGGATGTCCCACGTGCGGCAAAGATGACATAGCGGATGCCCCGTTTTTTGATTTCATCCACCAGGGCCTGAGCACCTGCTGCGTTTGCGGTGAGCGCGCGCTCGATTGCGGCTGGCTGTTGGTGAATTTCGTCGAAGAGGATGGACATCGGGTTACCTTCCGGCATCGGACACGGGGTCAGCCCCGCTCACGCCGGTCAATTATAACCTGTCAGCCGTTTGATACTACGAGCCTAGTCACGTCCACGCAGCTGAAGAAGGATACGGATGACATACCAAAGGAGCATTGCCACACTTGCAAATAATTCAAGCGATGCAGCGACGTGGTCACGCTCATCGTATTCATTAATGACACGGTCCGTATCGTAAAGAATCGCGCCACCTGCGAAGGCAATCATGATGGCGCTAAACCAAAGTCCAAGCGAAAAGCCGAAGATCATCCCGGTGATCATCACACCAAGAAGTACAAGGCTAGCGACTCCAAGCACTGGTCCCAAAAAGTTGAAGCGCATTTTGGAGCCGAAGGCGACGGCGGTCAGTCCGAGGAAAAGCGCACCCGTCATCGTCGCGGCCTGCGGCACGATACCTGGTGCGACGTTGTTCGCGATGAAGAGCAATGGCAGGAACACGACTGCTTCGATCAGGATATAGAGTCCGTAGCCAAGGTATTGCTTACTTGGATCTGGCGATGATGCCAGGTGGGAACGCGCGATCCAGCTGATGAGCATGAAGATACCAATCAGCAAAAACCAGCCGATTTGACCAAAGCCAAAGACCATCGCGAGGATAGCAGCGCCCAGCGGCGAGTTTAGGAGGAGCGCTTCGATGATTGCAAACACGAGAAAGCCACCCGCGAGGTGCCCATAGACCTTTGAAATAAATGCCTGCCGGCGCGCTGGCGAATTGGATTGGTAGTTACTTCCCCACTGTTGTTGATACATCGATGCCCCTCCAAACACAAACGCATTGTTGACTTTACGCTTACCAGCTGGTCTTCGGTTCCATGGATACAGTTTCCTGCAGCGTTGCAGCCTCAACAGTCATCAAAATGTCCGACCACCAAATCCAAAGCCATGTGGCAATAAGTCGCGCAGCCAGGTCTTCATCACAATTTCGCCATCGGGTGTGACAGCAACGATTTCCATTGGATGCTCATCATCGTGAAACTCGGATAAAACCTGCCGGCAGGCACCGCAGGGGGCTCCGCCATCGGCCGTCGCGACAACACATGCATGAATCGTTCGTCTGCCAGCCACAATTGCAGAGCAAACTGCCCCCCGCTCAGCACAAATCGTAAGCCCAAAGCTGGCATTTTCAACATTGCAACCTGTTACGATCTGGCCATCTGAAAGCAATAAAGCGGCTCCAACGCTATAGTTTGAATACGGGGCATAGGCTTGTTGCCGCGCCTTCATTGCAGCATCAACCAATATCTGGACTTCGCCGTTGCTAAGCAAAGCGGATCACCGTCACGCCCGCACCGCCTTCATCCGGGTGGGATAGCTGATACGCCACCACGCGGGAATCGCCCGAAAGCTGCTCCCAGACGGCACGTTTGAGCGCCCCCGTGCCTTTTCCGTGCACAACACGCCCTCCATCAAGACCGGCGAGAACGGCATCATCAAGCCACTTATCAAGACGTGGCAGTGCTGCATCGACACGCAGGCCAATCAGCATCAGCTCGTGAGAAAAACTGCT
>CAZSGJ010000066.1:0-14996 GCA_964606305.1 uncultured Armatimonadia bacterium | reverse complement strand
ACAAGATCCTGACGGGCACGGTTGTGGCGGAGCTCGACACCGATGTTCTTAGCGCGCAGCTCGGCCAGGCAACGGTCGGGGTTGCGACTGCAAAAGCCCAGCTCACACAATCCATGACACAGCTTGGGACGGCAAAGGCGCAGGTGATGTCAGCGCAGGATACCGTTCGTACGGCAAAGGCATCCCTTGCACAGGCCAGTCGCCCACCACTGAAGTCTGAGATTGACCGCCTGAAAGCGGATGTCGACCAGGCGATTGCAGTTGCGGAAGCTAAACAGGCAGCCGCACGTAACCGCTTGTCCGAGCTTCGCAATGGCGCAACTAAAGAAGAGCGCGATCAGGCCCGTGCTCAGCTGGCACAGGCAAATGCGCAGCTCGAGCAAGCCGAAAAGGACTTCAAGCGGCAGCAAGCTCTCGTCAAGGAAGGTGCGGTTTCGAAATCTGCCCTCGATACCGCGGAAACCGCACTCACGGTTGCTCAGCGGGCACGTGAAAACGCCGATGCCCGCCTTAAGCAGCTGACGGTTGGAACGCGTAAAGAGCAGATTGCGCAGGCAGAGGCTGACTTGCGCGCGGCCGAGGCGACGCTGCGCGGTGCCCGTTCAAGCGGTGAGGCCCAGCTGCAGACCTTGCTAAGCCAGCCACGCCGGGAGGACGTCCTCGTCGCAGAGCGTAAAGTCGCAGAAGCCGAGCGCGCGCGTATTCTTGCCGAGTACCGTGTTGGGGAAGCAGAGCAAACGGTTGAGGTCGCGAAGACCCGTCTGATGGATGCACAGCGCGCGCTTGGCGTTGCCCAGAGCCGTGTTGGGGATGCACGCGTGAAAGCTCCTTTTGATGGCACCGTTACAGAGGTGGTGACCGAACCCGGAGGAATCACAGGACCAAACCAGCCAATCATCCGGCTTGTCCGGTCGCAGAGCCCCGAGATTCGCATCGACCTCGATGAAGTCAACCTCGGGAAAATCAATGTTGGTCAGGTGGCAAAGGTGAGCTGTGATGCTTTCCCGGGTGAAACTTTTGATGCCAATGTGACCGAAATAGGTGCTCAGGTGGATGCCGATCGCGGCACGGTTGAGGTTCGCCTTGTACCGACATCCCAGCCAGCATGGCTCCGTCCGGGGCAAACTCTGTCCGTAAATATCGTCACGGATAAGGGAAGCGACCGCCTGGTTATCCCGCTCACGGCCGTCAACACCATCGGCGGAGAGTCCACTGTCCTCGTCGTGGATGGCGGCAAAGTGGTAAAGAAAGTTGTCAAGGTCGGCCCTGCGGGCAAGGATGGCGTTCCGGTCACCGATGGCCTCGCGGCAACGGACCAGGTCATTGTCACCCCAACCGGTCGTAAGCCTGGCGATGCTGTAACCGCGATCAAAGCGGTAGCAAAGAACTAACGATGCTACGCTTTGAATTCAAGCTGGCGTGGCGACACCTGGTCAGCGGGGGCGGGCAAACGCTTCTTACCGTCTGTGCCGTTGCCATCGCCGTCACCGTCATCATCTTTATCCAAACCCTGATCACAGGCGTCCAACAGCGCTTTGTTGGTGATCTTGTCGGTCCACTCTCACATGTCACGATCAAGCCGCCGGATCCCGCCCCGGACACACTGGACAAAGTCGGTGACCGTAGTGGGGACAGCCTCCTGGCATCCGATGCTCAAAAGCAGGTTCAGCAGCGAACTGAGCTGGAGCAGTGGCAGAAAATCGAGCAGCAGGTTGCATCCTTTCCAGGTGTCCGGACCGTTGCGAGCGGAGTTGGAGGCTCCGGTTTCATGATCCGTGGCGCCAAGCGCTACGCAGTCAATGTCACAGGTGGGGAACCCGCCAAAGTCGAGAGCATCAGCCCGATTCAGAAGGACATGATTGCCGGGCGCTGGCTGGATATCAACTCGGATGAAATAGTCATCGGGATGCGTCTCGCCGAAGAACTTGGCATCCGCATGGGCGACCGCGTAAAGATTCAGTCCAATGTTGGTGTGACCGGCACGTACACCGTCGTCGGATTGTTTGAAAGCGGTAATGGTCAGTTTGACATGGGCCGCGTGTTTTGCACCCTGCGGGCGGCACAGTCCCTGTTCAAGACCGGTACCAATGTATTGTATGTTCAGGTCAAGCTCGAAGATCCATTTACGGCCGCGGCAGTTGCGGAACAAATGGCAGCAACACTGCCCTTCAAGGTTGACTCCTGGACCAAAGACAATGGCTTTATCCTCAATGCGATTCAGTCTCAGAACTCCACCAAGGTGATGATTTGTGCGTTTGTCCTTCTCGCATCCGCGTTTGCGATTGCATCGGTTTTGATTGTTAGTGTCATCCAAAAGAGCAAGCAGATTGGAATCTTAAAGGCTATCGGGGCACGGGATACCCAAATCCTCTGGGTCTTCACAATCGAAGGCCTTGGCGTGGCGGTCGCGGGGAGCGCGGTTGGATGTTTCTGGGCATTGCTTCTCCTACGCGCGCTGGCGGATATCCCGCAGGCTGCACGCTTCGGAAAGGCCGATAAGCTGTTCAACATCATTTACGACCCTGTCATCTTTGGCGGGGCCGTCGGCGCGACAATTCTGGCGACGTTGATCGCAGCAATTCTCCCGGCACGTCGGGCGAGCCGGCTCAGCCCGGTGGAGGTAATCCGTGGTGGCTGATACTAATGCTGTCCCTATCGTAAAGACGATAGGCCTCAAGAAAACCTACAATCCCGGAACTGAAAAAGCTGTTGATGTCCTGCACGGAATCGATTTGGAAATCTTCCCGGGGGAGTTTGTCGCGATTATCGGGCAATCGGGTTCGGGTAAGTCGACGATGCTAAACATCCTGGGCGCCCTCGATGTCCCCACGGGCGGTGAGGTCTGGATAGATGGCACGGAGATATCTAAGCTGACATCCGATGGCCTTGCGACGCTGCGCGGAGAGTCAATTGGCTTTGTCTTCCAGTTTCACTATTTGCTGGATGAATTTTCGTGTATCGAGAATGCATTAATGCCAATCAGTATCCGCAAGGGGTCTCCGGATAAGGCGGATGTTGAGGCTGCGAAGGCAATTTTGCGTCGCGTTGGCCTCGAAGACCAAATGCACAAGAAGGCTACCCAGATGTCGGGTGGTCAGCAGCAGCGTACAGCGATTGTGCGGGCTCTGGTTTCGAGGCCGCGTCTTGTCTTGGCGGATGAGCCGACGGGTAACCTGGATGCGCGTTCCGGAGCCGAAGTGTTCAAGTTGATGCGTGAGATTGCGAAGGAAACGGGTGTTGCGTTTATCATGGTCACGCATGATGACCGCTTGGCGCGTGCAGCTGACCGTGTGATTCGAATCGAGGATGGCTTGACGATCGAGGTCCCACCAGAGTCGGTGACGCATTAGCCTTTCAAACTCGAATACGCTTGTGGCCTCGCTGAAAAATCCTCCGTTGTGCCCGCCCGCGATTGATTGAATATTCGTTTGGTTTCGGATGATGTGCCATCACGGCGTATCCGGTTGCGGCCTTCACCGAACACGCCGCTCCGCACGATACGTTTCTGCTGTTTGAAAATGATATTGACTGCTGGATGCAAAATTTCCGCGTAGGGGAGGGCCGCTGTGCCCTCCCGTGGTTACGGATTCATTGCTGTACTTGTGTAATCGATATCACGGGCGGACCGCCGTGTCCGCCCGCGCCCGATGGATTTGCCGTTTGGTTTCGGATGATATGGTTTCACACCGTATCCGATTCCGGTACGTGGTGAACTCCATTGAAAAAGTACAGGCGCCTGGTGTCTGTAAGACATTCGTGTCAGGCCAACTCATCCACCAGAATCCCAGTAATTTCACTGTGTAGATTGTGACTTTATTGACAACATTTGACAGTCCTGTGTACCATGTGCACTGTTAAGCAGAATGAATATCGCAGACCGTGTAAACATGGTGAAAGACCAGCTAGCACGGGCGGCGGAGTCATCCGGAAGAACCCCCGAAAGCATCCAACTGGTTGCTGTTTCCAAATACCAGCCCGCCCAACGCGTTCTGGAAGCCTATAACGCAGGGTGTCGCCACTTCGGCGAAAACTATGTGCAGGAAGCAGCAAACAAGCGGGCGCAGCTGGGCTCGATGACCGATGCCACATGGCATCTCATCGGTGGATTACAGTCGAATAAAAGCACGCTTGCCGCGCATACATTCGATGTCATCCAAACGGTTGACAGGGCAAAACTCGCCTCCGCTCTCTCCGCTGCGGCCAGCGGGCAGGGCAAGGTTCTTGATGTTCTGCTACAGGTTGATTTGACCGGGGCGGATGGTAGGAGTGGATGTGCTCCCGCCAACATTCCGGCACTTGTGGATTTGGTGATGCAGCATCCCAGCTTGCGGCTCCGCGGTCTAATGGCCATGGCGCCAGCTGGTGTCGGATCTACCGCGACGCAAAAAGCGTTCGCATTGGTTCGGCAGCTGCACGATGCGCTGCCCAAGCAGTGCCAGGGTGTCCTCTCAATGGGGATGTCAGGGGATTTTCCTCTGGCAATCGCCGAAGGGGCAACAGTGGTTCGGGTTGGAACCGCGATATTCGGTGAGAGACCGATGGTTAGTTGAGGAGTTAGAGGATGTACCATCAGGATTATGACGACGAAGAGTTCGACGGCCCACGTGTCAGCGTGGTTGACCGCGTAAAGGGATTCTTCGCAGGTTTGCGTCACAACAATGACGATTTGGATGAGGTTTCCTCTGAAAGACCAACCGGTCGAATCTACGATATTGGAACCAAGGACCGTGTTCGCATCACGACACACCCAGAACAGACAATCACGATTCTGACCGTCTACGAATTCAACGATGCCCAAAAGGTTGCTGATCGCCTTCGCGCAGGTGCCCCCCAGCTCGTTAACTTCGAGAAGTGCCAGGCACGCACGGCAGAAAAGGTCACCGACTTCCTGAGCGGCGTCACTTATGGCGTCAATGGCTATATCGAGCGCGTCTCCGATCGCGTCTGGCTGTTTACGCCAAGCACGGTACAAGTCACCATCGATCATTCCGATGCACAGCCACTTCGGCCATCCGGACCCGCCGGCGCACCGAGCTCTACACCTGGAACGCCTCCTCGCGGCCTCTAGTCGCGACTGAGTCAAAGTAAAGCCCCCGTGAGCCGCAGTGGCCAACGGGGGCTTTTCCACCTCCGCTCTGCCACCCATTGTCGCTACACAAACATCACCCCAGAAAATCGCCCACAGATGTAACTAAACGCAAGCCCATCTGTCATAATCCCGGCGAACATCCCAATCTTCAGGAGCTACCAATTTGAGTACAGTCACACTTAAGGGCAACCCCCTCGATGTCGCAGGCACCTTTCCAGCAATCGGAACCACCGCACCTGCTTTCTCTCTCGTCGCGAAAGACCTCTCCGATGCCACACTCGAGACATTCGCCGGCAAGCGCAAAGTCCTGAACATCTTCCCAAGCATCGACACCCCAACCTGCGCCGCATCGGTGCGCCGCTTTAACACCCTCGCATCCGGCCTCGACAACACCGTCGTCCTCTGCATCTCCGCCGACCTGCCATTTGCACAGGCACGCTTCTGCGGCGCTGAAGGCCTTGAGAACGTACATAACCTCTCGACGATGCGTGGTGCATCCTTCCTGAACGACTACGGCGTCCAGCTGACAAGCGGGCCACTTGTCGGCCTCACCGCACGTGCTGTTGTTGTCCTAGGCGAAGACAATACCGTCCTCCACAGCGAGCTGGTTGCCGAAATCGCCGATGAGCCTAACTACGATGCGGCGCTTGCGGTTCTTTAATCAGAAAAAGTTTAACGAACTGAACATCGTGGCACGATAAGTGCTCTAAATCTTCACATCGATATATTGGTTATCTGTCGATACTCAATGCTCCGGGGATGGACGATCGTCCCCGGGGCTTATTTTTTATTTGCTTGCAGGAAGCGCTCTATGACCGAAGGCGTTACGACTGCCAACACCAGCTGACCTTTGTTCAAAACGCGACAAGCGCAACCGGACATCAGTGCCGCGGTAGCATAGCACTATGAACATCGCTGTTATCGGATGTGGGAAAATGGGCTCCGCTCTCGTTCATGGATGGCTGGCAGCCGACATCACGGCCCCTGCAAATATCCGTGTCCTCACCGCCACACCGGCATCCGCACAAGCCTTGCATGATCACTATGGCGTGGCCCCGGCCACGGATATTCAAAATGCCATTACTGGCGCCGATGTGGTCGTTCTTGCCGTCAAGCCGTTTGTGATGCCGAGTGTAATCCCGGATGTCGCGGATTTGCTTCCTGCAGGCACAGTCGTGGTTTCCGTGGCCGCAGGTATTCCTATTGCGACATTTGAAGCAGCATTCGGTGTCGATACCCCCATCGTTCGTGCGATGCCAAACACGCCCGCCGGCATCCAAAAGGGTGCGACCGGGATTGCATTCAATGATGCCGTTCCGCTCGAAAAGCGCGAGGCCATTGTTGAGCTCTTCAACGCAGTTGGCATTACGGAAGTGGTGCCGGAATCGCAAATGGATGCCGTCAATGGACTAAGCGGCAGCGGACCCGGATTTGCGTTTACGCTTATCGAGGCGATGATTGATGGCGGTGTCCTCGCAGGGCTTCCACGGCCGATTGCGCGCCGTCTGGCAGCACAGACGATGCTTGGTGCTGCACAGCTTGTCCTTGAGACAAATCATCACCCCGGGCAGCTCCGCGATATGGTCACCACTCCTGCCGGCACAACCATGGCGGGTCTCGATGTCCTTGAAAACCGGGCGGTGCGCGCCGCCATTATGGATGCTGTTTTGGCGGCAAAGCAACGCTCCACTGAGCTTGGAGAGCAGTACCGCTAGCGCTTCAGTATTGCATCGATGGATGTCGCAACCCGTCGCGTCGCTTCACTGAGGTTTGTAATTCGTTCGTTGACATCATCGGTTGGGGCCGCGCTGGATGCCTCCACATACTGGATTGCGTCAGGGATGCACTGTGTTTTGACCATCCCTGCGATGACTATAACCGGAACCCCGGCAGATTCTGCACGTGCGGCAATTCCGCTGATCGCCTTTCCCATAAGCGTTTGGTCGTCAAAGCAGCCCTCACTCGTGATGACTAAGTCAGCATTGCTAAGCGCCAAGTCGAAGCCGCAGGTGTCGAGCACCAGGGAAATGCCGGGTTCAAAGGTGGCCTGTGGAAAGACCAGCTTGATTCCTATCGGCGTCCCACCAGCGGCACCTGCTCCCGGGAAGCTCTCAAGCCCGGTGAGCGTCAACCAGCGCTCCATGCAGCGGTCAAGCACGGGGATGTCTTCTGGAGCGGCGCCTTTTTGGGGGCCAAACACGGCTGCTGCTCCACTTGGACCCGTCAGAGGATTCTGAACATCAACGGCCACGCGCACGCTGCGGATGTGTTTTAGTGATGGATGCGGCGTTATCTGAAGCTTGGATGCTGAAAGAATGCCGATGGCACCTTCGGGAACCGGCTGAGCTGCGTCATCGGTCAATTGATAGCCAAGCGCCGCCGCGAGGCCCGCTCCGCCATCGTTACTGCACGACCCGCCGACCGTCAAAATCAAATCTGTAGCGCCTTGCTCTGTAGCTGCAAGGATTGCAGCTCCCATCCCACGCGTGGATGTCACAGCCGGGTTCCGCATGCTCTCAGGGACAAGAGCGAGGCCACTGGTGCGCGCAAGCTCTATGACAGCTGTTATGCCATCCCCGAGGAGGACCCAGTCCGTCTGAATGACATCGCCAAGAGGCCCGGGAGCGGTGATTGGAATGGTTGATCCACCCGTCGCCAGAGCGAGAATGCCCGCCGTGCCCTCACCGCCATCCGCGATCGGGATGCACTGAATGCCATCAGCTGGACGCACATCCCGCCATGTATTTGCGATGGTCTCAGCGACCAAATGCGCACTGGGACCGCCTTTGTGGCTGTCTGGAGCAATCAGAATGTTCACTTGCTAGGGAGTCTACACGGATGAATCATCCGCGAAATTATAATTAATGTAAATTTAGCGGACGTTTTTTCGATAAGTTCCTCATCAACAAGTTAGGGGATGAGTTAAATGAGGTTGGAAGCGTGGTGGGATGCACAGGATGGCTTGCGTAAATCGGGGATTGTCACAGGCGCAGTGCTGCTGGTCGTGCTTGGAATTATCGGAACGACGGCGCGTGGGAGTAGTACGCCTCGTATGCATCCGGTTACCAAGAGAGCAGTCGAAAGCAAAGAGAGTCTCCAGCCGCATGGGAATCCTGAGGCAAAACCTGTGTCGACGCTGACGGTGGCTGGAGCCGAGCCGACATTGATGGTCTACGTGACGGGAGCGGTGAAGCGGCCGGGGATTGTCTCGCTCATGGATGGTGCCCGTATAAACGATGCCATTTCGGCGGCAGGTGGGTTTCTCCCTGATGCAGAGCGAACCAGCATTAACCTCGCGCAGCATGCTGTGGACGAGTCACAGATTCACGTTCCCAGTAAAAACGAGCTTCAGGAAGCCGTCGTCGAAGCTGGATTTTCGCAAGCGGCGGCGCGTGGGAGCAAAGTTGGGGCAACGCTTCGGTCGAACGCTGGCCGGGCTACAGGAAGCGCTTCCGGGTCGCCGAAGCGCAGTAGTGGCGCACAAGGTGGTGGCAAGCGGAAGTGGAAGAGCCCATCGGATGGCCAGGTTGTTCTCAGCAAAGCAACCCTCGCGGATTTGGTCCATCTTCCTGGTGTGGGGGATGCGACAGCCCAGCGCATTCTTGACAAACGCAAAGAGCTTCAGGGCTTCAAAACAATTGACCAGCTCGGTGAGGTCAAAGGGATTGGGAAGAAGACACTTGAGAAACTAACGCCATTTCTAAAACTGTAGGACCCTGGTGTGAGGTTGGCGGACAACCGTTCAGCGGAAATGGGCGGCCGAATTCGAAAAGTCGTTGCCATGCATATCCGGATGTTTGTGTTGGGAACGGCTCCGCCGGCGCGGCTTTGCGATTGGGCGGGATTCCTGTTTGGGGTTTATTCGCCATCGGATGCATCGTTGCGGTGCATATCCGGATGTTTATGATGGGAACGGCTCCGCCGGCGTGGCTTTGCGATTGGGCGGGATTCCTTCTTACCAAACAGGGTCGCAAGGCGGTCATCCATTCCAGGCATCAGGTAAATGCCGATCACCACCACAATCACGATGGCAACTGCTTCCGGTTGAAGCGATGTGGACATCCCCTTGATTGATGCTATCAGCTGTGTGCGCAGGGGCTTTACAAAGGCGATAATCACAGCGACCACGGCTGTGATGGCAAACACCGTCCACTGACGTCGATTGATAGGAATTACTGATGTCGAAGGTGATGCCTTACGCTTTCTTCGTTCACGGGTTCGGTGTCGGTGTGGTTCTGTGGGCATGGTATGTTTCGGGTAATCAGTGAGCCGGCCAAGACCAATTCGTCACCGTGGTAAATAGAACAGACGCACGGACACAAAGTTCAAATAATGTCCGTAAGCCTTACAGAGCGGGACGTCTCAATCGAGGCAACGATAGGCAGTTAATACCCAAACTGGTTACCTGACAATAGGGAGACTTTCACTCTCCCGGTTAATCTTTGTCAAAACCGCCAGAAACACGTGAACAGTGCAGTTAATCACATTATTAAGGTCACTCTCATGACGCTTACATCGAGCTGGCACATCGTCGCGGAAGACCAAATCAACCGCAGCGCAATACTCAGTGTCATACGACTTAGGCTCAGCGATAAGCTCGCCGGCAGGGCTCAAACCTGTATGGAATGATGCCATCGGTATCGTTGTAACCGTGGGATCCATAGAGACCAAGTGCCGGTCGTACGGAGCCGGTTCGATCTAAGGCTTAGCTGTGTAAACGTACCACCCCACGGTCTAATAACGAACTTTGGGGTGATTCGCTATTTTGCGATAGTTGACTGGTCACTGATGTAGGCACGAAGGTCACGCTCCGCAGTACCCAACTTGGCACGTAAGTCCGTCATCGTCTTTCTGAGCGCAACCAGAGAATTTTCCTGCATTTCCAGCTCATTGACATAGCGCTTGTAGAGGCTGTCATTCTTGTCCAAGGCCGCCATATTTTTGCGAATACGATCCTGATCAACACCAACTGCATCCAGCTCTGCCTGACGTTCTGCCAGCTGGCTCTGCAGACTTTGGACTTGCTGGCGTAAAGATAAGACCTTGGCAAGTATTGCTTTCACCGCCTGGCTGACACCCGTAGCCTTGTTTGTATAGACAGACAGACGGTCAACTCCGCCATCCAACAAGCCAACCTCTTCACTCACCAATCGTTGCGTTTTTACGGTCAGCGCGGTTGTCTTGCCTGCAGGCGCATCCACTTCAAACCGCAGAAAACCGGGAGTTTTCTCCTGCGGATCTTTAGGGGCGACCAGAGTGTAGTTGTCATCCCGTGGATGTTCAATCCACACCGTTTTCGTCGAGCTACCTTCATTCTTAATCGAATAAGGTTGTTCGAGCTGCTCACGGCGCTGAATAATCATCACGCCGCGTGCGATGCTGACATCCACTTCACTTGAGCTACCCTGTGCATTCCCGCGATCGACCCGGATCGCTTGATCAAGTGCATACGTGATGACACGATTTGACTTTGCTGGCATGTCCGGAAGTCTGCCATCCCCTGCATACGTGCCACTATCGAAGAACGTCGCCGGGCCAGCTTTCAGGAACAACGATGTGGAATTGGTAAGCGAGACACCATTCATCGGAAATATGGCATTTGTCGATGCGTTGTAGATACTGATTTTTTTAGCTTTGATTGGCTCGGTAACAATAGGAATCATCGCCGCCTGTTGTCGCGGGAGGTTGACAAATGAGGCGATGTCGTAGCGGAAGAGCTCTCCTGCTGCATCCCCTGTCGCCTGTGATGTAACGGAGTCACGCATTTCAGCAAAATTGAGCGATGGCGACGAGGAAGCATCCATTTTCGCGACGGGTCCTCCGGGACCTCCAAAGCCGCCCATTCCACCCGAGCCACCCCCAAAGCCGCCTCCACGTCCTGCACTTTTGACGTTAGGTGCACTTGGCCTGTTCAGGCTAAGGGAATCACTCAGGCTGTCGATCGCGACCTCGGAAAACTGTGGCATCGGAGAGCCGATAAAGTCAGGAGCGACTGTAGGACGAGGCACATACAGAGGTTGATACAAATCCTGGATGAAAGATACGGGACGTCCCGAAACCAGACTAAGCTTTACATTTGACCAGTCTTCATCGGTTGTGTTCTCAACGAGGGCCCATCCCTGCAAATATGGGTCTGTATCTGACTTGTTCCCGAGGTCTGCATCCCCAAGGAGCACCCGGTAACTTACCTTCCAAACGGGACTCTCGGTAACGTAGCCAACGCGGACGGTACGCGTTGACTTCCCATCGAAACGCAATACAATCTGCCGCTTACGATCATCTGCTGACCCGGCAAGTAAACCCAGTGCTTGTTGAAACTCTTTTTGGATTCGCTCATCGGTGAAAGAAAGCGTTTCCAAGTACCGCAGGTTGATACTGATGAGACCAGCATCCCCAAGGAGCAACATCGTTTCCGTGATTTCGCCTGGAGTATTTCCGGCGCCTGGTGTCGTCTTTGCCTCGACCGAAACAATCTGGCCCTCGGAAATACGGTTACTGCCCCCGGGAGGAGTGTATGCAACCTTGACTCGGGTGCCCCGGAGACGGTTCAGCAGCTCAACACGCCCCAAGGGCTGAGTGACATCCACTGCAAAGCTCTGCAATGTTCTACCGACAGGGTCCTTTGTCGCGAGAGTGGCCGGCTGCACCGTTCCATTTGTGTCAAGCAGGACCATCGATTTCAGAATGTCATTGATCTGGGTGGTTCGAAACGACAAAGGAACGGTCGCATCTCCATCCACCATCCCTTCGCGCAATGTAAAGCTCACTCCGCTAGTGAAGATGGTAACTGCCTTTACTGGGAGCGGGTTGGCAACGGAAGCCGGCTTGGCCGGCGGCGTTCCCTGCAAAATTGCGGCAAACAATACAAAGGGAATCTGTGGATGCATCATGACCGGGACCTCGGTTTCATGCAGCGTTTCGCTGCCAGTGAACAATTACATGTGTGTAGACCCGTGTAATGGGGTGAAGACTTCGAAAAGTTGATGTGAAATTTTGTTCTAAAAAATTCCTTACGTGTCGTGGTCTGGCACGTAAGTTGCAGGACGTAGTTGGATTCATTACAAACACCCATTCTGTTGGTGTGATTTACATTGGGTAGCCAGGTGCGTCAGGCACTTTTTAGCCCTCGGAAAAGCGTGCTCACAGCGGGCTCAGGTCAATAAGTTTATCAACATCCAAGGAACACCTGAATTCCACCTCGACACAGCATTTGTTATACAAAGCATATATTTCGATTAACCAAAGAATAATCCCTCGTAAGGTGAGTCAATCCCAGTAATTTTATCGATTTGTAGATAACTATTTACGCCTTACAACCTCGCCACCACAGCGGAAGCACCTGAATAAAGTCGGGTAGACAGCTCGCATGTGGAGTCTAAACAGAGGTTTCGATCATGACACAACGCTTGCTCGCATTGGGCACACTGATGGCAATCACCACCATCGCCGCTCATGCACAAAAAACGTATACATCCGCAGCCAGCTTCCTTGCTGATGCAAAGTTGTCCTATTCCGATGATTTTTCATCCGTCGCTGATGGCGGACTTACAGGTACTTACACCGCAGCAGGTGGAAGTGGTCTCGGGTTTTCCGTTTCTGCTACAGATGGCCTCTGGTCAGTCGGCGGCGGCAACATCTCGACCAGTTCCGCTGGTGCATCGATGACGGTGAACTTCACGGGAAATGTAAACATGGTTGGCGGATCGTTCTGGGCAGCTGACATGGATGGAGCAGCAACACCCGGCACGGTTACCCTTACATTCTCGGATGGTGGAACCTACACCAGCTCATCCAGCAACTTCTTTGGTTATTCAAATGCCAACGCCTGGCTGACAAGCATGACACTGTCCCTCGATTCCGAGTACATCGACAGCAACAACTTCTCAACGTTCCAATATGGCACCCTCGATGGCCTGACCATCGGACAGGCAGTCCCGGAACCAGGCACCTACGCAGCATTCGCGCTCCTCGGAACCACCCTCGGAGCCGCCGTTATCCGCCGCCGCAAGCTGGCTACTAAGTAAGACTCACACCTTTCAGGAGACAAAAAATGAATATCCGCAATCTGTTTGCATCCGCCGCAGTCCTCGGCGCTGCCACCATCTCGATGTCTGCCGCTCAGGCGCAGCAGACGCCGACGCTGCTTGACCCGACGCTCAAGCTCGAGACACTGGTCAACTCTGGTATCCCAATCGCTACATCGATGGCCTTCATAAACTCGACGGACTACATCGTTGCCACAAAGAGTGCTGGCAAGATCCGCCTCTTCGCAAATGGCCAGACGCCCGTTGACCTCACGTTTGATATCCCGGCGGCGACATGGGCAAACGTAAGTGCAGGTAGCTACCCAAACCTCCCAGTCAACTCCATCAGTGAGCGCGGCCTTCTCTGTGTACAGCTGCACCCGGACTTTGCTACGAATAAGTATGTATATACATACGCAACAGAATCGAGCACTGGTGCAAATGTAATTCAGGCTGGCTCATCGGCAACAGCGACCGAGCTATCCAGTGTCACTCCTCTTGGAAACCGCGTTGACCGCTGGGTTTACGATGCTACCAACAAGAAGCTTGTCTTTGACATGAACATCATCAAGCTCCAGGCACTTCAGCCAGTTGATGCAACCCCACTCGTTCCGGCATTGCCTACGAACACAACCCTTCGCGGTAACCACAATGGCGGCATCATCCGCTTTGAGAAGACGGTTACTGGGCAGCCAGCAAAGATGTTCATCATTATCGGTGACAACGGCCGCCGTGGCATGATGCAAAACCTCGAGTACGGACCAACCACGGGGACGACACGTATCGCGGATGTCGGCGGTCATGGACCGGAGCCGGACAACCGTGCTCTGACGGGTGTTGTTATTCGCCTCAATGATGACGGAACAATCCCAACGGACAACCCGTTCTATAACCACACATTGACCTTCTCGGGTCAGACGGATGCTGGTTTGCAGAATGAAGCCATCGCAAACCTCAAGCGTGTCTATGCCTACGGTATCCGCAACTCGTTTGGCCTTGCAATCGACCCATTCTCGGGCAGGCTGTGGGAGTCTGAGAACGGTGATGATGCGATGGACGAAATCAACGTCATCGGTAAGGGTTTCAACGGCGGTTGGATCCAGTTTATGGGACCGAAGTCGCGCATCGATCAGTTCAAGTCGATCGAACTGAATAACCTGACCGGCACGGCGCCAAATCAGGGACCATCCCTGGGTAACCAAAACCGCTATCCGGTTTCGGCCATCTCAGCGACAACCGCTGCTGGCGAAGCGCGTCTCGTCAATATCCCAGGTGCAACCTACGGCGATCCAGCCTTTTCCTGGAAGTACTGCATCGCTCCAAACGCCATCGGCTTTGTCAATGGCAACGGCCTAGGTGCAAAGTACAACGGCAACCTGATCGTTGGCTCAGCACGTGGCAACCTTGGTGTTGCGGGAGCGAATGCCTATGGTGTCCTCTACCGCTTCGTACCAAACGCTGCCCGTACAGGTCTGCAGTTCGCCGATCGTCTCCTGACGGACAAGGTTGCGGACAACACGGCAAAGGGTAACGTCGCAGAGCAGAAGTCGATCATCCTCGGAACAGGCTTTAACATCGTGACCGATATCGTCACTGCTCCAGATGGCAGCCTCTACATCCTCGGAATGACGAGCCAGGGTGCAGGAAACATCTTCCGCATCTCGCTCAAGACTCCTTAGTTGTAAGCATCTTGGTTGTAAAGCATCCTCCCGCGGGCTGGTCTCGTGGGAGGGTGTTTTTTATTTTTCTATATGGATGGACTGAATTGGATAGATGAGTGCCCTAACGGATGCAATGACGAGCCAGGGTGCGGGAAACATCTTCCGCTTCTCGCTCAAGACTCCTTAGTTGTAAGCATCTTGGTTGTAAAGCATCCTCCCGCG
>CAZSGJ010000065.1:0-15324 GCA_964606305.1 uncultured Armatimonadia bacterium | reverse complement strand
GGGTAAATCCATTCACAGTTATCGGCTCAATCAGTGCGAATGCCCGGGAAACCGCAGCTCTCCGGCCTCTATTGCAACCTTCAGGAGGTTTTCCTTATGAGGCAATGGACAGGTAGCAAACGATGTGTAAGCACAAGGTGGATTGTACGCACGGTTGAAGTCGAGACGAATCCGCCCCGATGGAGTAATTGTTGCATCCAGAAACCTGCCGGGCTGATAGGCAACGGTGTTACATGATGCATCCCGAAAGTTAAAGAACACCAGTCCTTGTTCCTGCGTTTCGGTACCTTCAAGCCGATACAAACGACCGCCAACACGAAACTCAGCATATCCGTGCATCGGAGTCGGAGTACGTTGACCAAGGACATTGATAATCGTGACCAGCCTCGGACTGCGATACGGCACCCACTTCGCCAAAAAGTTTAGGTGTTGCCGAATTGGCGCCCATCTGAGGCCTGTTCTTGAAAGTGTTTTCCCGTGGTTGACATTCCATCCACGAACACCGAGGCGATCTCCACGCTTGATAAACACCCAGGTGTCGGGGCCGGCTTCAATAACATCAGGGTTGCCATTGGTATCTGATGTCAACTCCCAGCAGCGAACCGAGATCCCATTTACCGTGATTGGCTTACCAACAGTCGGTGAAAAGACCATCGCATCGCCAAGCCGGGTTACAGTCCCCAGCGGCTCCCCTTGCTTTACACTCCGAGTTCGTAGCAGCGCAATCTCGCCATCTCTAAGCCATGTCATCGAAACAAGTGACATCCACCCACGTCGCTGCACGAGGCTATCTGCATATGCCTTTCGCCACTCAGGAGTCGTAAGCGCTTCGTTTACCATGGCTTCACTTCAGCACGGTCCATATAGAGCTCCTGTGCCACCCGGGCAAGGACTGCTTCATCATCCAGACGTGGGTCAAAGCGCCCAAAAGCTGTACTCGCGCCATAAAACACAACCGTCGGAACGTCCGGGCCATCCGCACTGCCGTTTGCGAGTACATCCACCCAGCCGCCACCCCGTACATCCCAAACACCAAAATTGTCGACAAACAGCTTTTTTAGGACAGCGTGATAATAGCCATCTGACTCCTCGAAATCCGGTCCGATCACCACCGCCAGTGCATCCGCACGCTCCATTAAGATGAACTTCCGTACGCTTTTTCGGCCAGCATCAGGAAGCGGGAGTCGTCCAAAGTCGCCATCAAGGTTTTTGTACACGTACGTCAAAATCCGCATGCGGCAGTGTACCAAGCGCAACGGTGCACATCCCTGATGGCAAAGGGTAGAATCCGCCATGGCAAAAGTCTCCCGTCGCAATGCACTTACATCACTGGTCGGTATGACCGCAACGACCGCACTTGCAGCCGCTCCGTCATCAGCGGATGCCATGGAACAGCTTGGGTCAACGATGGACCCGGACACGATCACTGCAGAGAAAATCCACCATGCCGCCACCGTTGCGGCCCGCGTCTTCAGCACAGAGGAACGGAATCAGGCAGTCAAGGAGCTTACGGGTACACGGAAGAACATCTTAGCTGTGCGTGCTATCACAAAGCCTCAAGCTAAAGCACCAGCCTTTCAGTTTCGTGTCAGCGCTGCTGCCGCGATCCCCGCCCCCGGCATCCGCCTGAAACCCAAGTCTTACCGACGAACTAAGGGCTCCCCCGACAACAAAACGCTTGCCCGTGCAACCGTTGGCCAGCTGGCGAAGTGGCTCCGTGATGGCAAAACGACATCCGTTGCGCTTACTGAACTAGCCATCACACGCTGCGAAACCTACGGCCCACGCCTCCTTTGCATTGTGAACATGCGCGCCGCTGCCGCCCGCCGTGAGGCAATTGTCGCCGATGAAGAGCTAGCAAAGGGCATCGACCGCGGTCCGCTTCACGGCATCCCCTATGGCATCAAAGACCTCTTCAATACATCCGATATCCCCACCACCTATGGCGCGCCACCATTTCGGGACCAGCAGTTTGATACCGATGCCACCGTCGTAACGAAGCTAAGGGAAGCAGGCGCAATTCTTGTTGCAAAGCTGTCTTTGGGCGAGCTTGCCATGGGAGATGTCTGGTACGGCGGTACCACGCGCACGCCGTGGGATACATCGAAAGGCTCCAGCGGATCCAGCGCCGGAAGCGCGTCTGCTGTAGCAGCCTGTCTCCTCCCGTTTGCCATCGGCACTGAAACATACGGAAGCATCACAAGCCCCTGTACCGCCTGCGGAACCACTGGCCTCCGCCCAACATTCGGACGTGTCAGCCGCGCGGGCGCGATGGCCCTTAGCTGGACGATGGACAAAATCGGGCCGATTACGCGCTCCGTGGATGATGCTGCATTGGTATTCGCCGCAATTTGTGGACACGATCCGGCTGACCGTACAACCACGGATGCCGGCTTCCGCTGGGATGCCACCGCTGGCATTAAGGGTCTAAAGATTGGCTTTGATACGGGTGCCTTCAAGCGTGCAGACAAAAGTCAACAGGCAGTTCTGGACTTCTTCAAGAGCAAAGGTGCCGAGCT
Organism: uncultured Armatimonadia bacterium; assembly: GCA_964606305.1. Lineage (GTDB taxonomy): Bacteria > Armatimonadota > Armatimonadia > Armatimonadales > Armatimonadaceae > CAIRTT01. Next base: position 12,805 of record CAZSGJ010000065.1, on the reverse strand, counting down.
GATCCCGGTGAGCATCCCAGCGAGTGAGCCAGCCTTCGCCGGCTTACCGGACATCATTATCGGGGCTGAAGGCGCGGCCGCATTCAGCGATTTAATCTCCGATGGTCGCCTGACACAGCTCGTCCAACAGGATGACTGGAACTGGCCGAATACGTTTAGAATCGGCAGTCTGATTCCCGCGGCAGATTACATTTCGGCGATGCAGGTACGTTCCCAGCTGCAGGACCGAATGGATATCGCCCTGCGCGACGTTGATGTCTACATCACTCCGGGGCTCGCGATGCCCAGTATCACTTGGACCAACTTAACCGGCCACCCGACGGTCATTACCCGATGTGGGATGACCGATAAGGGAATGCCTGTCATGATTGAGTTTACTGGAAATCTCTGGCGCGAGGATGCGGCACTGCGTGCTGCGTATGCCTGGGAACAACATCGAGGTAGTGATCACGGCTGGCCGGAAATTGATGCCGCACCGATGACACCACCGGCGATGCAAAAAGAAGGCTGATTGTAAAAACCACCGTGACGGAAAACCCGAAAGCGGTGGTTTTGTATTGCTGACTTTGGCTCTACCTAGTTTGGACAGTTCTGATGCCAGGGCGTTCTGCCAGGATCAGGAAGCGGTAATGGATACTGCCGCATCAGGTCAACTCCAGACCAAGGCAGACCACAGGGTTCTGACAAAACCTGTCCCTTTGACATCCACTTTGCATGTCCATCAAAGAACGTCGCGTTAACCCCATTGGTATGGCGTGTCAATGCAAGGACGGGCTCACCAAATCCGGGTTTGATGTACAGGTTCTTGGGCGGTTCGAACCAGCTGTCATCAAATGGGACGCCTTTCTCAGTGACGACAACAATATCAGCGGGACGCTCTACCTGAGCGAGGCTGAGACTCTCCGCTGCTCTGTTCGCGACGTAGGAGCGCGGCTTGCCATCGGTGCTGTTTGGCTTCTTTCCACTATCGGATGGGCAGATCAACAGCGCCTTGTCATTTGCGGTATACGGCAGGATCTGATTCCACCAGCGGTTGGATGCATTTGCACCGAGGGGTGCTCCAGGATTTACACGGCTTCGATCCACGTTGTGACCAAAAAAGAAAATCGTGTCATCGTAGTCGCTGAAATACATTTGCAACCCTAGACCAAGCTGTCGCATATTTGACATACAGCTTGCTGCTCTGGCTTTTTCTCTAGCCTGTGCGAAAACCGGGAAAAGAATAGCTGCGAGAATCGCGATGATTGCGATTACCACCAGAAGCTCGATGAGCGTGAAGGCACGACGATGCATGTTCCACCATACGGCATTTGGAGGATTGTGCGCACGATGCAATCTTAATGAATCGCCACATCAACAATCTGACGCTAAAATGTGGCTTCAAATGACCCACCTTGAACGAACCAAAATCAATGCTGCGCGCTGGTCTATCGGGGTTGGTGTCTCTTTGGTGATCACGAAAGCCATTATCGGATTAATCACCCATAGTGTTTCTATCAAGGGTGAGGCCGTTCACAGCGCCACCGATGTTGTCGCGAGTCTGGTTGCATTTGTTGCAATTCGTAAGGCCACCGAGCCTGCCGATGATGATCATCCCTACGGACATGGAAAGATCGAAAGCCTCTCAGGGCTGGCGGAAGCAATCATCATCGGGGCGGCCGCCGTTGCCATCGCAGTAGAGGCGACGAGGAGCCTTCTGGGTGATGCTCCCAATGTCCATGTAGGCGCGCTGGGCATTGGCATTATGGTTGTCAGCGCAACGGCTAACTTTGCGGTTTCCGCCCACCTAAGCAGCGTGGCCAGAAAATCGGATTCACCAGCACTGGCTGCGGATGCCAAACATCTCCTTGTCGATGTATGGACATCGATGGGTGTTCTCGCCGGTCTGATCGCCACGAAGCTCACCGGCTATGACCGTATCGATGCCATCATCGGTTTTGCGGTATCCCTGATGGTCCTAAACGCAGCATGGCACATTGGTCGTGGAGCCGTGGACTTTTTGCTGGATGGTCGCCTTCCCGATGACGAAATCGTACGGATTGAGCGTATTTTCAATGAAGACGAGCGTGTCCTGGGTTTTCATAAGCTCCGCACGCGTAAAAGTGGCGCTGACCGCCATGTGGATGTTCACGTTCAGGTGGATGATGACCTCTCACTGAGAGCAGCGCACCAGATTACCGAAGAACTCGAGGATGAAATTCGCAAGGTTCTACCAAACACCGAAGTTGTCATTCACACAGAACCGTACCGTGAGGAGCAGCAACATCAGCTTGATGTAGAGCATCGTCGGGGCAGAGAAGGCTGAAAAGTTCCCCTAAGCGATAAAGAGTAACATCGCATCGTTTGCAAACATCGTCCCATGCTTTGTCAGCCGCACGACATCATCCACGACCTCAAGCAAACCCGTTTCGATACCCGATGTCAGCTCATCCGCATAAAGCTCCCGAACATCCACACCGTACCGCGCAGATACATCGGTTAGTGTCACACCTTCAGGTAGCCGCAATCCAAGCATCATGGTTTCACCAATGCTGCCGGCAAGGTCAGGAGTCTCAGACATTTCAAAGGTCATTGGAGCCCCGCTCAGCATCGCATCGATATAGCGGCTGGGACGCATCACATTGGTAGTCCTTTCCACATTGTTATAGCCAACCGCACCTGCACCAAAGCCCCAGTATGTATCGTTGCGCCAATAAACCCGATTATGGCGACTCTCAAGTCCGTTCATCGCGTAATTGCTTAGCTCATAGCGGGTGTAACCGGCATCGCGGGAGAGGTCCATCGCAAGCTCCAACATTGCCGCCTGAGCAACATCCCCCGGCAAAACCATCCGTCCACGCTGTAGGCGCCCCCAAAAAGGCGTGTGCTCTTCGAGGATAAGACCGTATATGGACAAGTGCGGGATGTCCAGCGCGAATGCATGGCTTAATGTCCGACGCCAGTCAGCTAACGTTTGGCGCGGGAGACCGAACATGAGGTCGATGGAGAGGTTTGTAATTCCGGCATTCCGAACGGTTTCGATGGCAGTGGCAGCATCCTCGGGTGCATGCGTCCGGTCAATCATTTTGAGGACATCCGGATTGAACGACTGGACACCAAACGAAACGCGGTTAATGCCGGCGTTCTTCAATGCACTCCAGTCGTGCAGCATCACATCGTTAGGGTTGGCCTCGAGCGTCACTTCCGCGTTCGGCGCGATGCCGGGCGTCTCCCGCAGAGTGTCCAGAATGCGTACAAGTGCAGCCGTCGGGAGCTGAGTCGGCGTTCCACCGCCAAAAAACACCGATGTCAGCGGCTGTCCATCAGCACCGCGTGTCGCAATTTCGTGGCAGATGGCATCGACGTACCGCGACTTTGTGCCATCTTTGTAACCAGAATAGGCATTGAAGTCACAGTAGCCGCACTTTTTAGCACAAAACGGAATATGAACATACGCTGCAGCTGGACTGATACGGGTCGGATGCCATTCCCGTTGCAGCAGCTCAGACTTCACTCTAGATACGGGACAGAAGCTCAGCCTTTTTGAGCTCGTATTCCTCGGCAGTGATGGCCCCGGAGTGCATCAGGGCATGCAGGGATGCCAGTTTTTCGATGCAGTCTTCTACCGGATCAACCGCCGGAGCAACCGGTGCGTTTGGCGGGACGGGGATATTGGATGCAGAAGATGCTGAATCGGGGGTAGCGGGCTGCTTGACCTTGAAATCATGAATCTTAAGGTGAAGCGTCTTTGCAAACGACTCCGAGAGAGCCTGAATACTTGGTTCTGTACCGCGTCGACAGTCCTTAAAGTAGTTCTTCAGCGTCTCGCCGGCCGCCCAGGCAACGGCTGCTGTTATGGGTGCCTGAATGGCGACCGACACCAGATAACCGGCCCCCGGAATAAACTTCGCAAGCTTTGACCCAGCATATGCGGCTCCGAATGCACCACCGAGAACTGTTGCTGTCGTCGTAGCAATGGCAAAGCCCATTTGTCGTGCACGCTTAGCAGAGACCAGGACCTGATAGACCCCTGACAACTCGGTTGCCATTTTGGAGAATGTTGCCGTGACAGCAGCAATATCAAGACCGAACGGCAGGAGATTTGCCGCAGCACTGACGGCGGTGTAGGTAAGAATAATGCCATTTGCGCGGCGATCAATTTCGTCCCAATCCGGTTCCATCGGCATCATGGTCTCATCCCTCATCGGCGGCCAGTCACTCGTCTTGCGGCCAGGCAGAACCCCATCTCCCATCGTATCGATAAGCTTTTCCTTGGCTGCATTTCCAAGGCGTTTGAGGGTGTCTGCAATCTGATCCGGTTCCATGTTGGCTCCCGCGTGTATCGTACCGCTTCCGCGGCATCTGGACAGTCTACGCTGTGGTGGTTGGATTGGTTCCTGTGTGGCGTGTTGCAGGTAGGATAAGTTCGATGAATGTGACACAGGAAGAGCGCGAACACTGGACGCGGCATCCGGGACGCCCTCCCGTGATGCAGCAGTCATGGCGGGACTTGCTGTTTATCCATTGGCCCATTCCAGCGGATGTTGTCCAAGAGACGCTGCCGGCTGGTATCACTGTCGATACATACGATGGTTTTGCATGGATTGCGCTCGTGCCCTTTCAGATGCGAAATGTAAGGCCGGTGTGGGCACCCTGTGTACCTGGGCTGAGCAACTTTGCCGAATGTAATGTCCGGACCTATGTACACATTGACGGAAAAGCCCCCGGGGTTTGGTTCTTCAGTCTTGATGCGGCCAATGCAATCGCATGTGCCATCGCGAGAATGACATTCTCCCTCCCCTATTTCCATGCGAAGATGAAAGGCGCCGTGAACGGCAATGCGTTTCATTACCGCACGCAGCGATACAAGCCAGGTTTGGATATTAACCTTGAGGCAATCATCTCAGCGGGTGAACCTTTACCGGCCCAGCCCGGTACGTTTGCTTGGTGGGCCGCGGAGCGGTACCTCTTGCACAGCATCCACAGGGGACAGCTGCATACAGGACAGGTGCACCATAAGCCCTACCGCCTTATCGAAGCATCGGTGGAGTTTGCAAAATTCGATGCCACATGTCCGCTCTCTGATGTCAAGGGATTTCCACCGACCAGCGTCCTGTATTCTCCCGGTGTTGATGTCGATATCTTTGAGTTACTCCCATTCCTAAACATGAAGTAATAACGGAATCCCCCATTCGGCGTGCGACTTTGGGACAAAAGACCCATGCCTGCGATTTTGGCATCTGATACACCATGTTGACAGGAGAGAAGCACATATGTTGCGTAAACGCGAACACGAAGAACTAAACCAACTCCACGATGGAACATCGGACCTCAGCGCTGCTGCGATGGTGGATGAGCCATCCGAGCGTCGAATGTACAAGCGGTACCGTGAGTTTTTCCGTGATGCCGATCAACATCGCACGTGGAACTTATGGAACGATATCCCGTGGAATGAAATCCCGGAAAGTCCGGCATCAGAGGCGTTAATCGCTGCTGTTGAACGGCGCTACGTAGAGTTGATGTTTCTACCTGATTACTCATCGAGGGCCTTGCAATCACAGCGTTCGTCCCGTGGTCGTGCATGGTTTATGACCCGCTGGTCCTACGATGAGAGCAAGCACCTGTTGGGTCTGCAGGAATGGCTGATCAAGCGAGCAGGGTACACCGAAGAGCTGTGCCGTGACACCTGGGAGCGTGAGCTAACGGAGAACCAGTGGATTCCGCCCATCAATACCCCGGAGGCAGTTCTGATTGACAGCCTTGCTTGGGAATGCTACGAGATTGATGGATTGGCAACGATGCGTGACCTGGCCGTCACGGAAGGCGATGTTACGTTGATTCGTCTTATCGATCATTTGCTTCTTGATGACGCGGCTCACCTGTCGTTTCTACGTGATTCGATTCTGGAGGTGCGTAAATCACGCCCGAATGAAATCGCAGAGGCGCTTGATGCAGTCTGCGCTACGCTGGTCGACCCGGGATTGGCATCCAAGGTTCGCGACGAAGTTAGCTAGTCTCAAAAGCTGTTGGGTGCAGTACACAAAGAGTTGCTGCATCCAACGGATGGATTGGGTATGGTCACGGGGCTTCCCGCATCGCCACCTTTAGTTGCTCGGCAAACGCAATGAGGTTCTGGATTTTGATTCGCGATGCAAGCACTACGGGTTGGTTTTCATGGACGAAAGCAACCGCACAGTGTTCCTTTTGTCCTTTGAGCGTGTAGAACGTGGATCCATCAACGGCCCGTTGGGTCGACCAGCCCGGTGCGGCAGCGATGTCGGCGGCTGTCGAGCCTGGCAGAAACAGCGATATGAGTTCTTTACCCTTTGCGTATATCTGTTGTCTGCCGCTGTCCGTTACACTAACCCGCCGGTACCCTCCGCAGGTCGGTGGAAGGTGTAATGGCGAGCGGTCATCCAGTGAGGTCTGTTTTGCGTCTTGGTTCGCAAGGATTTTCAATGTTGAAGCAAGCCACTGTGAACGCAGCTCCCAACCTGCGATAGCTGCTACCAGTGCCGTCCCTCCTGCAAGCGCGAGGATGGCTGGTTTCATGATTTCGCCCTGACGGCAGTATTGGCGGGTAATAAAACCTCATTCAGATCATGAGTGACAAACACGGCATTCATGTCGTTGGCAGCAGGAAGATTCACGGATGGCATCAGTTGGTGGCGGAGCATAACAACTCCCAGACCGATAACGCACCCGGTCACACTCCAAAGCAAGACCAATCCATATGACCGACGCATACGATTCGCCCGTTGCCAAATCCACTTTCGGGGGTGATGCAACGCAAAGCGAAACTGCTGACAGACCCTTGCATAGGATTCGGAAGCTTCGCTACAAGAATATGCGGGCGTTGGGCGCTGTTGAACGCTTGCGTTATCAACTATTAGATTTGGATGAGATACATCGCCGACTTTGCTTTGCCGACCTGATGTTGTTGCTACTTCGTCGTGCCAACTTTGCATCCGTACGATTCCAACGCAGAGCGCATTTTCGCCCGTGCACGATGGAGTCGCGACTTTACAGTTCCAACGGGCAGACCGAGCACCTGAGAAATCTCATCGTAATCCAGCCCTTCGACGTCTGCAAGGAGCAAAGCGGCACGATGTTGTTCGTTCAGTGAATCAAGAGCTGCCTGCATCGGCTCAGACAACGTGTGGTTGATAAAGCCATCCGGTGCCACCGCCGTACCCGCAAGCTGTATGTCTCGTCCGCCGATGTCATGCTGGGCCAAGCCGGAATCCAGGCTCAATGCCCGCCTCACACGTGCCCGCCGCACCATATCAATATGGTTGCGCGTCAGCATCCGGAAAAACCAGCGATCAAAGCCAACACCCGTAAACTTGTCGAATGCCTTGAAGGCATCAATCATGGTCTCCGCCAGGATGTCATCCGTGTCATCAGAGTTACCTCGACTCAGCTGATACGCATAGCGGTGGAAGCGGCTCCAATCGTGGGCAACGAGCTGGTCAAATAGAGCCATACGGGCATCGTCAGTTAGGGCAGCAATCGGTGAGGATGCCATAAACCCGGATGACATGATCCGAACACTCACAAGTAAACTCCAGCTGTCCGTGTCTCGATCGTGGATTGCATTTGTCGCCGTCGCATCGCTAAAATTCGACGCATTCTCAGGTACGTCTGTTCACAAATACATAATAAAACTTATGTTTCATGAAAACCCGGCGTTGACGATGCGTGTGCCTATGAGAAACCACAGTTATCACTGTGGTGGAATCCGCCGATTAGCAGATTCGTCTACAATATAGGCGACTCAAATCCATATTCGTCAACGGGCGAAAAGTGTATTACCGTCACCGTATCCGTTGGTCCAATCGGCCGGTCATAAATCCTAACCAGCAGCTCCACGAGTTCATCCGCATCACGGAGCTCGGGGTTCTCCCGCATCAGGTCACGGGGACTCAGGTCAACAATCCGCTTGACATCGACATCATCTATGATTGCCGTGCAGACCTTTATCCGTCGGCTGTAGCGGGGACCAAGCGTGATCCAGACCAGCTGGCCGGCCTGATACTTGGCTGATTTATCGCCTAGTCGAATCGTCGCCGTTTTGCGTCCTTTGCGCAATGCCTCTCCATACAACTCTGTGTAAAAATTCAGTGCAAACACTATGCATATCCCCGCTGAGCAACTGTTTTCTGACCAGAACAATGACAACATACACCAGACCGGATGCGCCTGCCTCTGTCGTATCGGACAACTTCACCTTAGAATACGCTCACAATCTCCCGGGAGAGGCTACGTGTATGGATGTAAAAGTCGACAGGCGCCTGCAGGCACACATCGAAGGGCTGGTCAAAGGATTTCAAGGGGAGGTTGGCATTTATGTCAAAGATCTTCGCCGCGGCACAATCGCATCTATCCGCGCCGATGAGCTCTTCCCCACCGCATCCATCGTCAAAATTCCGATACTTATCGGCATCATGGACAAGCTGGAAAAGGGCGAGCTTGACTACCATAGGAAGCTGACATATACCGATGACCTCTTATACGAAGGCGAGGACATCCTGGGCTCGTTCAAGTCAAAGGAAAAAATCGAGCTATCAAAGTTGATGATGCTGATGCTTACCACCAGCGACAACACGGCGAGTTTGTGGCTGCAGTCACTTGCTGGCGGTGGCACGCGCATCAATCAGATATTGGCTGATCTGGGTTACTCAGCGACGCGTGTCAATTCCAGAACGGATGGCAGAAAGGATGCTCAGGCAACCTATGGCTGGGGGCAAACAAGCCCACGTGAGATTGCAACGATTATTGAGCGTATCGCCACCGGACAGCTCCTGTCGCCGGCATCCAGCGAGCGGATGCTAAGGTGCCTTGGACGAAACTATTGGGATGAAGAAGCCATCGGGCAGCTGCCACCGGATGTCTTTGTTGCCAGTAAAAATGGCGCTGTCAATCAGAGCCGCTCCGAAGTTCTCTACGTCAAGGCACCTAACAACCCTTACGTGTTTTCAATCATCACACGCAACCAAAAAGACCAAAGCTGGGGCAATGCGAATGAAGGCTGGGTCCTCGCACGCACCTTGTCACGCGACTTATGGAAACACTTTGAACCAAAGTCTTCATGGAAACCGACGCAGCCACTCGCATTGAGCCCATCAAAACCATCACGTGGAGGGATTGCATAATGACTCGAACCGGCGCCGATGTGTTTGTTGCAAACAATTTCCCGGGATTGCGTGGCAAGAAAATTGGTCTAATCACCAACCATACCGGGCGACTGCGGTCAGGTACGGCAACTGCTGATGCCTTTTACAAAAGTACGGACATCAGCCTCAAAGTATTTTTTGGTCCGGAGCACGGCATTCGCGGCGCTGTCGATGAACGCGTACCGGACAGCGCAGATCCAAAAACCGGCATCCCGGTCATATCTCTCTATGGACCACGAACCGCTCCGGAACCATCACACCTCGTTGGAATCGATGCCCTTGTCTACGACATTCAGGATATTGGATGTCGGTATTACACCTATATCTCGACGCTGGTGCATTGCATGCGGGCAGCCGCGACAGCCGGTTTGCCGCTGACCATTCTCGACCGCCCAAACCCTATCAGCGGTGGCCACATTGACGGCCCTGTCGCCGATTCGGACAAGCTTTCGTTCGTCGCAATACATCCGATGCCAATCCGACATGGGATGACGCTTGGCGAGCTTGCGATGTTGGTCAACCGTGATGCTGAGCGTAAATGTGACCTCACCGTAGTGAAAGTGGAGGGCTGGAAGCGCCGTGATTGGTTTGATGCCACCGGCGGTGAGTGGGTAGACCCAAGCCCCAATATGCGCAGCCTTGTGCAAGCTAACATTTACCCGGGACCCGCACAGCTGGAGTTCACCAATGTGAGTGTTGGACGTGGAACCGCCACACCGTTTCAGCTCTTTGGGGCTCCTTGGCTGGATCACTTCCGCTTTGTGGATACGCTGTCAGCCATGCAGCTGCCAGGCATCGGATTCGTACCGCGCACCTTCAAACCGACTGCCAGCAAGTTCGCAGGCGAAGAATGCAAGGGCGTGGAACTGATTGTCACAAATCGGGATACGTTCCGACCGGTGGAGACAGGCGTGGCAATGGCAATTGCCCTCAGGAAAGTAGCATCAAAGCAATGGGAGATGTCCCGCTGGCAAACGCTGCTGTGCCATAAAGCAACCTATGATGCTGTCGAGCAGGGTGCGGAACTAAAGGATGTCACCAAGCTTTGGGAACCTGCCCTCCAGCAATTTAAGAATGCCAGACAGAAAGTTTTGCTCTACCGCTGACAGCAGGTAGACTTTCTTTCGTTGTTATCTCCCATCCAAAGGAACATCCGTGACACGCCGCAATCCTAAAACCAGTGCATTCACTCTAATCGAACTCCTCGTCGTCATCGCCATCATCGCAATACTGGCAGCTATTCTGTTCCCCGTCTTCGCACAGGCACGTGAAAAAGCACGCCAAACAAGCTGTGCATCCAACCTCAAGCAGCTTGCGACGGCTTTCCTGATGTATACGCAGGATTACGATGAAATGGCCATCCGAACATTCTACGGAAACAGCCCAAGCCGAACGTTGTGCTCGTGGCCTGTCTTCACGCAGCCGTACATCAAGAACTACGAGATTTTCAAGTGCCCCAGTGCGCCCCGCGACCTTGGCGCAACCCCGGGAACCATGGCGACACCAGGTGGATGCGGAACCTTGCCGAATGGTCTCTCCAGCACGTATCTCTATAACCTGTATATAGGTGGAAACAGGGATATCGGTTCCGGTGCAACGGCCATCGACACAATAAGCACAGCCGGCATCAATAAACCCAGCGAGACGGTTCTCTTTGTGGATGGCGGAACCGATGTCCGTACGGTGCCTAACGATCCACTGCGCTGGCCTCTAAAGCGTGCGGCGACCGCGGTAACTGGCTTCCCCACTACGATTAACCGAACCGCATGGATTCTCATTCATGCGGGAAGCTCGAATATGTCCTTTGCGGACTACGGCGCCCCGCAGCCCCGTCACACAGGAATGACGAATGTGGCATGGGCGGATGGCCACGTCAAAGCATCCCGGATTGAGAGCTTCTACACCAAGCCGGTGACGGAACGAGCAGACAAGCCCGCCGGAGCAACGCCCTTCTGGTCTCCCTGTCTCGACCCGGAATACGGCTGTCAGTGATTCGTCTTGTTGCCGCTGCACTCCTCCTCCCTGCGATTTTGCAGGGAGGTGTCTCTCCATCACAGGATCCTGCATGGGAACCGGTTGATGATTCAAATGCACGCATCCTGATCACGCAGGAGCAAATCGCCAAACGCGCGGATAGCTGGTTACATCGATACAAAGGACTTGTCACAAAATCGAGCATCGGGAAAACCCGTGAAGGCCGTGACATCCCCATCTATAAAATCGACACCCGCTCCCCAAAGAACATTGAACGCAAGGAAAGCATGCTCCTTGCCGGTATTCACCCGCGTGAACAGCAACCCAGCCGGGATTTGCTTCGATTCATTGATGAGTTACTAAGCAGCTATCAAAAAGATGACCGCATCACGGAAATGCTGGACCGTCAGGTTATTTGGGTGGTTCCATCGTTCAATATTGATGGAAAGCTGCACGATGTCAGCGAGCGTGACTGGAGGAAAAACCGCTCCACCAATCCGGATGGCAGCCGCGGAGTGGACCTAAACCGCAATTTTTCCGTCCGGTGGGGTGGTGGCCGCCTCTTTGATAAAACATGGCAAACAACCACCACTAACGCCAAAAACAACATTTACGAAGGACCAGCCCCACTCTCGGAACCTGAGTCTAAGGCACTGGCAAACTTCTTCGAGTCCCGTCCAAATCTGGTGGCGTTTCTCGATATCCATAACCCGCTCCGGGAGATTCTCTTCCCGCCATACGCCACCATCGCCGATGGCCAAAGAATGCACAAGACCGCTATTCAGATGCAACGTGCCCAACAAGGAGAGCCATACAAAGTAACCAAGCCCTTGTTCGGCCAGGAACCTCCTGCAGATGAACGTAGCGGAAATTCCGGTCTCACTTACCACCATGCCTACTACCTCTATGGCATCCACGGCTTCAACTTCGAAATAAGCAACCCCGCCAAGAAAACAGGCGTGAGTGGCCGCTACCCAAGTGCACCCGATGCCGACAAGGAATACACAACACACGTGCGCGGCGCCTGGATTGAATGGCTCGATTCTGCGCATACTTATCCGCTGACACGCAAAGGAGATGCACGTGCCATCGGGTCAGCATCCACTACCGCCAGACCAAAAGCTGGTACGACCTTTGGCTGGATTCCACCAACACTTAGTGGAAGCGCCGAGTGGGCTGTGATCACATCCGATGACCCACGCCTGCAATGCATCAGCGAAATTCGAAGGGCACCGTTCAGGAATCCATTCACCATTCGCCTCTCGGATAGCATCCGCCCGGGAACACGTATCGATATCAAGCTCACCGTTTGGGGGCAAAATCGTAGTCGAACTGTCATCACCGTCCCATTGGTAACCGAGTAACGTTAGCGTGACACGTCTTCGAATCTGCACATTTAACGTCGAAAACCTGTTCACACGATTTCGGTTTAACCGCTCATTGACCGAGGATGACCACAGACGCCTGATTCGGGATGGCTGGGCGGCAGAGGACATGTTCGCCACGCGTCACGCTGACCCGCATGCAAACCTCGTTGCTCAGGCACTGGGTGCGGTGGATGCCGATATTGTCGCCTTGCAGGAAATCGAGGGCCTTGACACGCTGAAGCGATTTAACCGCAACCAGCTGAGCGATTTGGGGTACCCGTATGCAATGTGCATCGATGGCAATGACAC
>CAZSGJ010000064.1:5924-15455 GCA_964606305.1 uncultured Armatimonadia bacterium | reverse complement strand
ACAATTTCCCATTTGTCTGCGCGCAGCGTGGAATAAACCGTTGCCGTCGGCTGGCTGACCCGGGACAGCGTACAGGATGTCGCTGTCAATAATCCATTCGCAACGAATGACCCCCACAGCGCAGGCTTTCTCAAGTCCGGATCAGCAGGATCCCACCAAACATTTCCTGCATTGGCGATGCCTCGCCCCATACGAATGTATGTGTCCAATGCAGCCTGATAGCTGCTGGTCGCCCAGTAGCCAATCGTAGTCGGTTGACCAGTTGATGTCGCATCCATGGTCATCGGCAGACATTCATCGTAATCCTGCGCATACATGAGCATCGCCGTACCGATTTGCTTCATATTTGAAATCGCAACGGTTTGCCTGGCCTGCACACGGGCTTGCGCAAACACTGGAAACAAAATCGCGGCAAGAATGGCAATGATTGCGATGACAACCAGGAGCTCAATGAGCGTAAAGCCGGACACGTACCGCACCCGGACCATGCGCTGCACACGCAAAGAGACAGATTTAACTGTAGTAAACATTAGTGAAAGTTTACCGTAGTTAAATCACCACAGGCAACCCGGTAATTGTACGGATATCACCAGACGCGACGAGCTCTGGTTACGAAGACCTGGATAGAGCTAAGTACCCTTTCCGATATTCGTCTGAACCAAACCGGTCACGGCAAACCCGGCTCGCATATAGATGCGCGCAGCCGCATCATCTGCTGCCGTGAGGTACGCCAGACTTATCCCACTCGCTTCGGCAAGCTGTAGCAAATGCGCTACGACCTGTGTTGCAACACCACGGCAGCGATAGTCGTGCAATGTACAGACACCTGCGAGCTCAGAACAGCCATCCACTGGCAGCGTTAGCATGCCCGAGCCAACTGGAATGCCATCGATGTACGCCAACACCTTAGGCATCCCACGCCAGCGAAACTGCGCGGACGTGGCCGCTTCAATCGTTGGTAATGGTGCATCCGGATTTTCAAACGCCCGCTCACCTATGTGCATCATGGCCTGCATGAACGTAACCGATGCATCATCAGCAACGGCAATCGTTTCAATGCCATCATCCGTTCGTAGTGCCGGTGCGGTAGCAGGCTGGCAGCCATAAACGGCATAAACACCCTCCGTCACCCACCCCAGCGCTTGAAGCAATGGGATTAGGTCATCCTCTTGTCGGTGAACGACTTCGAGTCTCGGAGAGCGGTTTCGCTCTGCAAAAACGGTCTCCATCAATGCGATGTCACTTCGCAGAAGATGTTCATCTGTTGCAAACTCTGCGGATGTGAGCGCCATGTTTTCCCAAGGGCGGGTGTTGTCGGGTGCGGTAAACACATGAAACCACCCTGCGCCTTTGTGCTCAACCGCAGATGCCAGCCGGGATTGCAGCATTTGTGAGCGGATTTGCCGAAGCATTTCTGATGTGTTCGTCACTTCGAAAGCACGCGCACTCTAATCGTGGTTCCATCCCCACCGCCGACATGCAACCCGACATTTGCCTTTACAAAGTCATCCGGGGATGCCTTGTAAATGTTGACAAACTTTTGTGGATTTCGATCGACGAGCGGGAACCAGCTGCTCTGGACCTGCACCGCGATGCGATGCCCTTTCTTGAAGCGATGAAGAACATCCGGCATCGAGAACGGCACACGGGCTTTCTGCCCTGGAACCAGCGGTCCCGGGTTGCTAAAGCTGTTTCGATAGCGGGCACGCATCACATCCCCGCGCACCAGCCGGTAATCGCCCGCATCCGCACCGGGAGCATCGGATGGATAAACATCAATCAGCTTTGCCACAACATCGATATCGGTGGTGTCCACCGTCACAAATGCTTCGACATCCACCGGACCCGCAATCGTCACATCTTTGGTAAGGACATCGGAGACAAATGTCAACACATCCGGGCGTGTGATCGCAAAGCGCTGATCTTCAACCGGGTAGGTGACGGTTCTGGTTTTGATCAGCCCGCCTTCATGTGGCACCGGATTGGCCGGATCACTGACGTAACGCAGGGTTGCGGGCGGCCCCGCCAATGTCATAGAGACCTTTTTGTCTCCGGTCAAATGCCAGACAGCCGGCTTTGCTTCGGCCGGAGGCCACTGCGTAAACATCCGCCACTGGTTTCCGCCAGTCTCGAACATCCGAGCTTCCGGCACCTGTGAGCTGATGGTTCCATGCAAAAACTGCTCAAAAAACACCGCCTCGATGCCATCCTGAAATGTCGCACTGGTGTTGGCCCCAAAGCTAGCATCCCCAAGACGGGAGCCATCCCGACCCGCCCACATCCCGTGTGTCCATGGCCCCATCACGATGGCATTGACAATGCCTTTGTTCTGCTTTTCGGTGTACTTGTAGAGATTGAGGGCTCCCCAGCAGTCCTCGGCATCGTACCAACCACCCACGGTGAGCACAGCACACTTGATATTCTTCATCTGCTCAGGAAGCGCACGCGCCTGCCAGAAATCATCATAATCAGGGTGATTGACAAAGTCTTTCCAAAGACCATCCGTCTTGGTAAAAAACCGATTGGTGATCATGCTCAGCGTGCCAAGAGCCATAAAGTTAGCGTAGGCATCCTCATTCCCTGGCAATGTAAACCCAAAGCCAGCGCCGCTGTTCGTCGTCTCGCCAAATGTCGCAAAGCGAACCGCATCCATTAGCATCAATGCACCGTTGTGGTGGAAGTCATCCCCGATGTACCAGTTCGATACGGGCGCCTGCGGCGAGACCGCCTTTAGAGCCGGATGGGTGTTAATGGCACCGATTCCAGCGTAAAAGCCGGGATACGAGATGCCCCAGAGGCCGACCCGCGCATTGTTATCCGGGACATTTTTGATGAGGTACTCGACCGTATCGTAGGTGTCTGTGCTCTCATCAACATCATGGGGACCGGTCTTGATTTGCAGCTGTGGCCGGATGTTTTCGAATGCTCCCTGCGATGGCCCCTTACCGCGGACATCCTGAAATGCGAAGATGTAGCCTCCACCATGAAGCTTTTTTGAACCCCTGATATTCCCACGATAAGCGTTTGGTCCATACGGTCCTGCGCCATACGGAGTGCGCTCAAGTAGGATTGGGAGCTTGCCCGGTTGAGGGTTGCGCGGGATATAGACGGCGGTGTAGAGGGTGCGGCCATCCCGCATCGGGATGTTGTACTCGACCTTGCGGTATCGCTCCTGCAGCGTCTGGGCGAATGTCGGCGTGGAATTGACAGCGGTGATGGCAATGGCGCCGGTGATGGCCAAATAGGTTGATGTGCGCATGCACCTACTTATCATCGATTAAGGACTTTCCGCATCATTGCAGATTCAATCCGCTTGGTCAGTATTGGAATTAGTCAGTACTTACAAGCCCCGATGGATTATCCGGGCAAGCTCGATAACGCCAGCGGATGTACGAAGCGTTGGCCGTCCCAGATTGCCTCCCGGGATGCACTGGATGCGATTTTCCTTTGCAGCCCGCAGCGCACGCAGCGGTCCGGTCAGCGGGTACGGGCGGCCATTCGTGTCGGCCCCAACGAGAACAATATCCGGATCAAGAAGCATCACCGCCTCTGGAGTCACTTGCGGAAATGCACCATTTTTGATGATGTTTTGTCCACCGGCAAGTTTGATGATGTCGCCGAGGTAGCCATCCGGTCCCGCCACAAATAGCGGCGTCTCACTGACTATCATCAGGACTTTCGGACCCTTGTTGCTCGCGCCTTGGATACGCTTGATTATCGAAAGTGTCTCCCGGATACGATGCTCTGCAGAGGGAACACCGCTGCGGATACCCGTAAGGGCTCCGATAGAGCCAATGTGCTTACCAATGGCCGTGTAGCTGGTCGACAGCATGACAAAGACCGGGACACTCAACCGCTGCGAGAGCGTTTCAACGGCATCCCGCGTGATGGTCCCGCTCTCGACAACCACGAGATCGGGCCTGAGAGCAACCATCCGCTCATAGCTCGGCCGCGTGAAATCTCCAACCCGTGGGAGACTTTGGACGGCGGATGGAAAGTCACAATACGCCGTAACTCCGACTAGTGTTCTTCCAGCACCCGCATCGTGGATGTGCTCTGTTGCGCTGGGCGCAAGCGAAATAATGCGCCGCGCGAAGCGCGGCAACACCACAGCACGACCGAGGTCATCCACGACACGGATGGCCATCAGGCTTCAGATTCCTCAGCTGCTTCGTCACCAGAGGCGTCGCCATCATCTTCGTCGTCATCTTCATCATCCTCATCCGGGCCGGCGGGGATTACGATACGCACCGAGTTGGATGGAAGCATATCTGTGAAGACTTCCGGGTGGATGATGGTTGCGAGCACAATGGGATTCCCGAGAAGCGTCTCGCGATCGGCCACGTAGATATCACCCATTTTCTCAGCCACAGTCCCAACAAAGCCATCGAAGCGCGCCAGGCGGTCATGATCGTCATCCATCGCATCGGACACAACAATGATGACTTCCGGGTTATATGCCTTCAAGGTACCAAGCGTTACGCCACTGGTCTGAACAGCCGAGTCATGGAGACATCCGAGAAATGGCAACCACTCTGCAAGTTCAGCTGCGGGGGTGAGCGGGTCATGGTTGCTAAGGAAACAAATGCGCTGGCGGACACGGAGGAGTGTCCGGTCTTTGATGGTCTGTAATGTGGCTTCGTGATTCATGGGAATATCCTACCGCTCCATCATCCGGTCACCGACATACAGCCGTCCAACATCCAAGTCCTGCTCGGCTGCTGGAAGAACTTGTGTAAATGCATCCCGGTGGATGGCAGCCGCATGGCCATCGGCGGCGACATAGGTCATCCGTTCCTGATGTCGAAAATCAGCGCTCGCAGTACAGCCATAGCCGGGGTAGCACCAGCTTGATGGTGGCTGCAGCATGTTGACATCGGATGCTCTTGTCGAGGCCCAGCGGATATCCCGCGGGGATGTTGCTCCGGCATCAGCACGGTTTGCCGCATCCCCAAAGAGAATGGTCGCTGCCGGCTGTGTGATTTCCCCAAGGGCCGCGGGCTGGAGCAGAACGTAGCTTGGCGGTGCGTAGCGTGTCCCCGCGAGGCGCTCATTATAGCCATACCCGACTCCGCCGAGGTGTCCCTTTGTTGTGTACGACGGGCAGGACTGGATGCCATTGGACTTTGTGTAGGGAAACAAAATAGCGCCTTCGCGCAGCCAGCGGTTACTTTCGGGGCTCCATGCGATTGACCAGTAGGTGCTGTAATCCCAGGTAAAGAGTGGGAGGTGTTCATCGTAGTCCTGAGCATAGAGTAATGCTGCAAGACCAAGTTGTTTAGTGTTTGAGAGGCAAGCGGTTCGGCGGGCACTTTCCCGGGCACTGGCAAAAACAGGGAAGAGAATGGCTGCGAGAATCGCGATAATCGCGATAACGACGAGGAGCTCAATCAGCGTGAAGCCACGCCCAAGTGCTCCGTGCTTTGGTACGGAGAGGTTCAAACCGGGTCCTTCTGGTCTGTACTGCGCAGACCGCGTGATTTTCCCGACCGCTGGTGACCGGACTTTGCGGCTGGTGCATACCAGCGCTTACCGTTGCGCGACAGTGCCCGATTCGCACGGGCTTCCCCACACTCCTGGATTCCCAGAGGTCTGGCGGACGGGTTTGGCGCTGCGCTTCAACGCGACGCCGTGTCATCTTAGCAGATGATGCTTTGCGTTACGCGATTCCGCGATTAATCAGTGTGCCCAGGACATTGTGAAGAACGGATGCCGGACTACCGATGGCATCCACAGGCACGACAAGGTCTTGCTGAAAGGTTTTGAGCACGGGAGTGCTCTCTTCTTCGTAAACGCTCCATCGCCGCCGGATGACATCATCGGATGCATCATCAAAGCGATTTTCCTTAAGTGCGCGTCGGCGCAGGCGATCGACCATGACGGCTTCATCGGAGCAGACTAGGTGAAAAACAGCCTGAACATCCACGTGATGGTCCAGAAAGTGTGCCTGCTCGACGTTGCGTGGGATGCCATCGAGGACAAGGATGTCACTTGCGGGGCGGTAGCGGTGAGCGCTGACCATCGCATCAACGGTGACCCGCCAGAGTTTTACCGTGGCGTCATCGGGCACAAGGAGACCCTGACTGGAATAGTCAACGAAAATCTTGCCGAGCTCAGTCGTCATGTCGAGGTTGCGAAAGACATCTCCACAGGCGAGGTGGACAAAGCCGGGGACGGCCCCAAGGGCTTTTCCCAGCGTGCCTTTGCCGCTGCCTGGGGCTCCAAAGAGTAAAACTGTCCTAAATTTTGCGTTACTGTCCATCCGCTGCCCCTCTGATTTCGCCTTCCGGTGCCTTTGCCTTATCGAGTCCGAGGACAATCTTGACATCCGGAAGCTGCTTGCTGGTCACCATCACACCCTGTGTATCGGGAGCTGCTTCCTTAATGACATTCGTGATGCCAAGTGTCGTGGCAAGCTTGCGGGCTTGTTTCTCGTAGGCAGCCTTGTAGTAGACAACTTTACTGTTTGCCAGCTCTGCAGGCTCAGGTTCGCCTGCTTTGGGCTTCTTTGGATAGGCGACGTTTGCATCAAATGCAGTGCTATCGCGAAGGACTTCAACGGCTTTGCGGGCAAGCCCTGCGGTCTTCGTTGCGTTCATCACATCGACACGCGTGATACGCTCGCCCGCCTCTTCGTTGCCATTGATAAGCCAGTCCACCATCGCGCGGGCTTTCTCCGGATCTACGATGAAGTAGTACGCGCCGCGTGTTGTTCCTTCGCCCATCAGAGTGTTACTTGCCAGGTTTTCAGGCTGCAATCCCCGGAAAATGGCCGCCAGAGCATAGATTTGGTCGTCGGAAATATCTCGGTCTTCGAGCTGATCGAGTGCCTTACTGATGATTTGGTCAGCCTTCAGGAGGTTTGCCGGGTGCTTTCCCTGACTGATCATCGAGCGAATCAGCTGTTGTTGCCGCGCCATCCGGCGGGCATCCCCTTCTTCTGCAGAGTGTTTCGTCCCGGGCTTAACTTCACGGAAGCGGGCAAAGCCTACTGCCTGATCACCATTGAGGTGCTGCTTGCCTTTGGGGAGGTCGATATGGAGGTTGCCCCAGTTGTCATCGTATTTCATCTGGTCAATCGTCTCGACATCCACTCCGCCGAGGATGGAAACGATTTCCTTAATGGCATCGGGTTTGATGGCAATGACATAGTCAGGTTTGATACCCGTGAGATCCTCAACGGTTTCGCGCAGCAGCTTGGAGCCACCGCGTGCATAGGTCGCGTTGATTTTGCCCGTTTTGCCATCGCGTGCGGTCACACGTGTATCGCGCGGAATGGAAATGGCGCTGACTTTGCCATTGTCGAGGTCACAGGACATCACGACGATGGTGTCTGCGCGGGCGATGTTGCGATAGCCTCGCTTACCGGTTTTGGGATCGATGAAGTATGCGCGGGTGATTGGCATCCCCTTGCTATCCCGGTTGTAGTCTTTGCCGACCAGCAGAATATTGACCCGCGACTTGCCGTTGAAACGGGCTTTAGGGTTTTTGATCGTCTCGAGGAAGGAGATGACGCCACCGGACTTACCAGAGATGCCTTTTAAGACCATCCCGGCGCGGAGTGCACCAAAGCCTAACAGCGCAACCAGCGGGAGCTTCCACCAGAGTCCGCTTAGCGGGCCCGGCTTACGCCGCTTTGGCTTGCGCTCGGTCTTTTTAGGAACAACAGGGATTGGATCAAACGGGTCACGGCGCGTGTAAAACGGCTCGTTATTACCCGACTGACTCCTGCCATCCCGGGGTTCGCGTGACTCTGTGTTTCGTCGTTCGTCCACAAGCGTGTATGTTATCGCGTAGGGACTGCTACCCGTGTGCCAGAGAGACATCCTTCATCGCGTTTTCCCCAACTATTCAAGAATAGGGTCCTTCGCAGTTAGCGCTAATTCGGCATCCGAGTATTCATTGCCGATGGACACACCAAGGAGTGGATTTACTGTTCTGCAAATAGTTCCGAGTGATGGTCAAAATGCTTGTCTATTATCATCCACACCCTATGCAGTTATGTACAGGTGCTATCTATTGCCAATTATTAATACAAAGCGATATGACAATTTAGCTGGCCATAACCTGTGGCCTGCTGTAGCGAAACTGTTAGAAATAAAGAAGGAAATCACACATGAACACAAAAACAGTCGCTTTGGTCGTAGCCGTTTTGAGCATCTCCCCGTCGATCTTCGCCTTCGCTGGCGATGTCCCTACGGGCACATCCATCCCGGTGGAAGTGATGTCGGATGCCAATGCTGCCGGCGATCAAATGTCTTACAAAATTTCGGTTGATGTCCGAGATGCAGCCGGAACAATCATCGTTCCTGCCGGGTCATCTGCTCAAGGCACCGTCATCCAGCGCTCAAAAGGCAAAATGTGGGGCGGTCCTGGCAAAGTCGAAGTCGGCTTGGACACAATCATCACACCCGATGGCAAAACCTTGAAAGTCGCAGCAAAGCGAACTCGCTATGGCAAGGACTTGCGCGTGGCAACGGTGCTCCTGTCTCCCTTCTTGATTGGATTCTTCATTAAGGGCGGAGGCGGCGGAATCACATCCGGTGACAAGCTGACCTTTACGATCGAATAAAGGATCCCAAAACGTGTAAAACGCCCCGACTGGAAACCAGCCGGGGCGTTGTTCATTTGAATCGGCTTGTTGTGGAACTAGCCAACCGGCTTGATGGTCGGACCCTGCGGGGAATCGCCAACCTCCCAGCCCATGGACAGCAGCTCAGCGCGAATCGCATCCGAACGGGCAAAATCCTTCGCCTTACGCGCCGCCTGTCGCTCATCCACCAGCGCAAGCACATCCGCAGGAACCGCAACCTCGGCAGGCTGCACGGCATGCGTCTCGAAATCAAGGCCGAGGACAGCATCGAAGTGACGCCAAAGCTTTGGCGAGCCGTAGCTGTGCAAAACACCAATCGCCTTTGGCACATTCAAGTCATCACAGAGTGCGGTAAGGACATCAGTGACCGCGGCATCAAAGGCTGTTTGGTCGGCGAGAGGCTCATCGGCTGTTCGCGCAACGCGCTCATACAACCGCTTCAGGCTTGCAGCCGCTGTATCCAGTGAGTCCGCCTGGCCCTTTGTGCGGGCATCATCCGCCCACTCCCACGCCAGCTCGAGCTCACTACGGTAGTGCGCCTGGAGGCACAAATAGCGATATGCAAGCGGATCATAGCCGGAGTTCTTCAGCGTCTGAACCGTCAGGAAGTTGCCTTTGGACTTGGACATCTTTCCCTTGACATTCAAAAACGCCGCGTGCATCCAGTAGCGCGCAAATGTCTTTCCCGTTGCACACTCGCTCTGTGCAATTTCATTTGTGTTGTGTACCGGGATATGGTCATTGCCACCACAGTGAATATCGAATGTCTCGCCGAGGTACTTCATCGCCATCGCCGAACACTCAATATGCCATCCGGGATAGCCAACACCCCATGGGGAATCCCACTTCATGATGTGGGTTGGCTTGTTGGTAAACCACAGAATAAAGTCCTGCGGGCTGCGCTTACCCGGATCCACAAAGACATCCTCGCGCGCACC
>CAZSGJ010000064.1:4200-5824 GCA_964606305.1 uncultured Armatimonadia bacterium | reverse complement strand
ACGTTCATCACCCATGTGACATCGTTGCCGAGAAAGCGTAATGTGCGCGTCAGCAGGTCTTCGAAGAGGAAGGTACGAAGGTTACCGATGTGCGCATAGTTGTAGACCGTCGGTCCGCAGGTGTACAGCCCCACTTTTCCAGGAACGATGGGCTCAAACGGCTGCTTGGCCCGGTGCAGTGTGTTGTACAAGTGAAACGTAACGGACATAGTGCCTTTATTCTATCGCCGGGCTCACCCGTGTCCGAATCCCTATCCCCGCCCGACAAATGGCATCTTCGTCGCCATCACCGACAAAAACAACACATTCGCCTCAAGCGGTAACCCCGCCATATAAACGACCGCATCCGCCACCGTATCTCCGGTAAGCAATGGCTCAACCATGATGCTGCCATCCGGTTGCGGCACCCCCTTGTGCATATTCACCGTCATGTCCGACTCGGCATTGCCAATATCAATCTGTCCAACCGCGATGTTAAAAGCGCGCCCATCCAGGGATGCCGCCTTGGTCATGCCCGTAACCGCATGCTTGGATGCCGTGTACGCAATCGCATCCGGCCTTGGCGTATGCGCAGCAAGCGAGCCATTGTTGATGATTCGGCCGCCCATCGGAGACTGCGCCTTGAACACCCGAAAGGCCTCGCGGATACCGAGAAAGGTTCCGGTGACATTCGCCGAAATGACTGCATTCCAATCGTCAAAAGAAAGCACATCCGGCGCCCCGCCACGCACAATCCCGGCATTGTTGAACACAACATCGATACGCCCGAAGCGGTCCACAGAGGCATCGAACAAAGCCGTCATCTGGTTGGGATCGGTGACATCCACCGAAAAAAGCATCGCCAACTCACCGGAACATCCGGACAGGGCAACGGTTTCCTTGAGGGCATCGATGCGCCTACCAGCCAACACAACCCGCCAGCCAAGCTGTAAAAACTTTAGAGCCGTCGCCCGGCCAACACCGCTGCCCGCACCAGTAATCAAAATGACGTTGGATTCCATAAGCGGCATCCTACACGAATCATCAGCCAAGAATGGTGATTGGACACCTCTAATCCCGCTGACGCACCATACAATGCACGTATGGCAAAGCACGCATTGGTTCACACGGATGGCGCAAGCAAAGGCAACCCTGGACGCGCCGGCATTGGGGTCGCTGTCTACACCGACAATGAGCTCATCCCAGCCGTAAAGCTTGCTGAACGTCTCCCTGATTGCACAAACAATGTCGCCGAATACACCGCACTGCTCCGCGGCCTCGACATCGCTGCCGAGCTTGGTGTTGAGACCGTAGAAGTACGCACCGACTCGGAGCTGATGGCAAAGCAAATCGCAGGCTCCTACTCTGTCAAAGCTCCCGATTTGATTCCTCTCTACAATGCCGCACGCCAAAAGCTGCGAGGCTTCCGCTCCGGGAAAGTCACCCATGTCCGCCGCGGGTTTAATGCCGTCGCGGATGAGCTTGCAAATGTTGGCGTCTCCCTCGGCCCCGGGCAGAGCAAGCGCATCGATGCCGATGGCCCGACAACTGAGCCACCTGCACATCCGGTTCATATTCCAACACCGGAGCCAGCCCCCGCCGCCGCGCCGCCCGCCAACTCGGAACCCCGCTCCGTCGTCGCAGC
>CAZSGJ010000064.1:1913-4100 GCA_964606305.1 uncultured Armatimonadia bacterium | reverse complement strand
TGGCTTGGGCACGGTACGGTACACATCACAACTCCCGGTGGGATCAACATCCTCCTCGATGCATTTACAGAATCCAATCCGGCTTGTCCCCAAACATGGCACACCCCGCCGATTGATTACTTGTGCATCACCCATGGCCACAATGACCACATGCAGGATGCCAAAATGCTGCAGGAACACTCCGGCTGCACCATCGTCGCGATCGCTGAAATCACCGATTACTACGGCAATCAGGGCGTGTCATGGGACAACCTTGAGCCGATGAACCGCGGTGGAACCATTAAGGTAGCCGGTGGCGCGCTGTCGATCACGATGGTCACCGCGGTGCACTCATCCACCTTTGAGACGCCAAATGGCACGCTCCCAATGGGCGAGGCTGCTGGCTTTATCCTACGCGGGGCTGACATCCCAACGATCTACTTTGCTGGCGATACAAATGTGTTTGGTGACATGAAAATCATCAATGACCTCTATGAGCCGGAAATCGCATTTCTGCCGATCGGTGACCGCTTCACCATGGGCCCGCGCGAAGCCGCCTACGCTCTTAGTTTCCTGCCAGCAGTGACAACGGTTATTCCGATGCACTATGCAACCTTCAGTGCCCTCACCGGAACACCGGGAGCATTTCGGCAGGAATGCGCGGATCAGGAACGGGATGTCCGCATCGTCGTCCCAAGCGCCGGAGAGCCTTTCACCCTCTAGAGATGCCATACGCCGTCATCACCGCCGCCGAGGCCAAAGCCATCGAACAGGCAGCCTGCACCCAAATGGACCTTCCACTTCTGTCCTTAATGCAGTCCGCCGGGGAAGCTGCCGCGCGGCTGGTGCAAACGCTCTATCCATCCGGACGGGTCGTGGTGCTCTGCGGCCCCGGTGGTAACGGCGGGGATGGCTATGTCGCGGCACGCTTTCTCCTCGCCGAAGGCCGGAGTGTTAGCGTCATCTCCAGCCGGCCACTTGAGACGCTTTCCGGTGATACTGCCAAGATGGCACACGCGTGGACCGCCTGCGGGGGCATCACGGACATTTTTGGAGATGAACCGCTTGGGCATTTGGATGCATCCGATGTGATCATCGATGCCCTCCTCGGCATCGGAACGACATCCGCCCCGACGGGACCTATCGCAGCCCTCTGCACATTTGCGAATGACAGCCCGGCGAAAGTGGTGTCACTGGATATTGCCACGGGCATCAATTCGGATACGGCGGATGTCTATGATGGTGCCATTTGCGCGGATGTCACCATTGCGTTTATTACTCCCAAGCGTGGCAACATTCTCTTTCCAGGCGCGGGACATACGGGAAAGCTTTGCATCGCCCCGCTGGCGCTTCCGGTGACTGACAAACGCCTGATTCCAGGTGCTCCTATTTTGGTGACTGCGGATGATGTCGAGAAAATGTTGCCTGTCCGTGTTCAGCACCGGGATGCCAATAAGGGCTCGCATGGGCGTGTTTTAGTGATTGCCGGCTCGGATGCGATGCCCGGGGCTGCTTTGCTAACGCTACGCGCATCGGTGCACGCTGGAGTCGGCTACGCGACGCTCATCTCAACAAAATCAGTATGCCAGCTCGCCGCCGCAACGCTCCCGGAAGCCATCTACGTGTCTTGTCCAGCGGATCCAGCTGGCACACTTTCGTTCTCATCAACGCAGCAGGAAATCATGGCGCGCATTTCACGCACGGATTGCATCGCCATCGGACCTGGTCTTGGTCGCACCAGTGAAACCGCTGCCATTGTGACGTTCGTTTTGGAGATGTTCGCCGGCCCGGTCGTCATCGATGCCGATGCGCTGTACGCCGCATCCCCGGAACTCCTCAAAGCACGCACGGCCGCTGGTCGGCAAACGATTTTGACTCCGCACCCGGGTGAGGCTGCCGGTGCGTACGGCGTGGAGAGTCGGGACCGCGACCGTGTGGATGCTGTCGAGCAGCTTCGTGACATCACCACCGCAACCGTCCTCCTAAAAGGGACGCGTACATTGGTAGCATCCCCTGAACACCGGACCACCATCATCCGAAAGGGCACACCGGCGCTTGGAACGGCTGGTTCGGGAGATACGCTAACGGGAATCATCGCAGCCCTTGCTGCACAAGGCTTGGAACAGCACCACGCAACCATTGCGGGCGCAACAATCCACGCACGCGCTGGGGAACTTGCAGCAGCAAAAAACGGTCTGATGAATACAA
>CAZSGJ010000064.1:0-1813 GCA_964606305.1 uncultured Armatimonadia bacterium | reverse complement strand
CTGCTGCAACCCCGCAGACGCCCCCTCCACCTGTCGCGCCCCAATCGGGCCAGCCGCCGGTAACGGTTGTTGTCCAGCAACCCGCTGCCCCGCAACAGGATGCATCATCCGGGTGGATTGGTATTTTGATCGCAGTTGCCATCGGCTACGCAGGTTTTCGCTACGCGCAGAACAAGGGCTTTACCGTTGTCGGGATGCTGACGAAAGCCGGCGTCACGCTCCCCAAAGATCCCGATCCCGTGCCACAGGCGCAACGACCGGGAAACAGCGTATCGGCGCTCCCACCACTTCCCGGCCTCGATGCCCTTCCATCCCCGGTACCCGGATCCGCTGCACCATCCCCGAGCGCTGGAGTAACCGCGAGCGGACCGCTCGTACTCGTTGCAACAGATGGTCAGGCAGCGGGAAAGCGCTTCAAACTCTCCGGAATGATGACCATCGGACGGGAAATGAGCTGCGACATCCCGCTCGTAAATGACCAGACCATCAGTCGGAATCATGCCGAGGTTTTGTGCTCTCCAGATGGCAGCTACACGGTAACGGACAAGGGTTCATCCAATGGGACATTCGTAAACAGCACCCGCGTGACCGCTTCCGCCCAGCTTGCGGCCGGCGATACGCTGGTCGTTGGGGCGCAGCGCTTCCGCGTCGAGGTGGATGCGTGAATCTGGCATCCCGGCTAACCCTACTGCCTCTCGCCGGCCTCGTCGCGGCGTTTATCACGGTGCTGATCACGGATGTGTTTCGCATCATCCCCATCCCGGAAATCACCGTCGGACTCACACCGGAGCAGGCTCGACAGCATGTCTATGCAACGGTCGCCTTCGGGACGTTGCTGGGAGTTCTCCTTGCTCTGGCGCAGCACATGCTTTCGGGACGTCGCCAGTTCTACCGCATCCTGCCCATAGCCATCGGAGTGGGTGCTTTCTGTGCATTTATTGGGGTGCAGTTCGGGATGTCCTTAATGGCTCCGCTTTACACCGCTACGGTTCGGAACCCGGCGCAGTTTTTAGGCAATGTCATCGCGCGCGGGCTTGCCTGGATGATGATTGGTGGTTTTGTTGGACTTGGGGATGGCTTCCGCACCCGAAGTGTGCAAACAGGACGCAATGGCGCAATCGGCGGCCTCCTCGGCGGATTTTTGGGCGGTCTGCTCTTTGAGTGCATCCCATACCTGCTCCCAACGCTCAAGGTCGGCGCGGTCAGTCGGATGGTTGGTTTTGCCACGACAGGAGCCAGCATCGGTCTGTTTATTGGCCTTGTCCAGCAGTTCCTTCAGGAAGCCTGGCTGCGCCTTGAGCTTGGCCGGAATGAAGGCCGTGACTTTGTCGTGGACCAGGATGCGATGACGCTTGGCCGCTCGGAACTCGATGGCATCCCGCTCTACGGCGACCCACAGATTGCTAAAAGCCATGCGCTGTTACAAAAGACTAATGGCACCTGGCTGCTGAGCGATCGCGGGCAGAGCCCGGTAGGGACATTGGTCAATGGTCAACGCATTGGGGCAAGCCATGTGCTCCGCCCCGGCGACCGAATCACTATTGGAAGCGCGAACCTGACCTTCCAGCTTCGTAATGTCACGGCATATACGCAGCGTGCTCCTGCCGAAGCTGCGCGCACCGCCCCCGCGGCCAATCCCGTAGCGCAAAGCCAAGCCACCCAGCAAGGCTTCACAAGTGCTCCTCTGCAGGCTGCTGCAAACCCGATATCGCTGCGTATCACGGGCGGGCCAGCCGCCGGCCAAGTCATCTCCATAAGGGGAGACATCACCATCGGGCGCGATCCGGCATCCACAGACTTCCCAATCGCCGCC
>CAZSGJ010000063.1:11221-15462 GCA_964606305.1 uncultured Armatimonadia bacterium | reverse complement strand
AGACACCCGAGCTCGCCATGGTTTGTCGATTCAGCACGCAGTGTCATTTCACTTGCTCCGGACGGGACCATTGAGAACGAGACTTCCAGTGCTTCGATTCCGCGCGCGGGTGGTTCTGGCGAAGTGACATCAACGGAATCCGAAGCGGCTGTAGCCACATCGACAATGTCGATTATGTCTTCCGTCACTGGTTCAATGATGACGGGTTCGCACTCGATGGTCACGGGCTTTTCCGGCTCGGAAACGGACGGGGTCGCCTCGGTCTCATCCACCTGAGATGCCACAGAACTTGTAAGTGCCACATCGTATGCGCCGCGTCGCCAAGTGGCGAGTAGCTCACTTAGCTTGTCAGCTGATCCGATTGTGCCATCCGCTGCGTCATTCATCGATGCTGTCTCATCCCGTTCGGCACCAGTGTCGTCTGTCGTATCCGTGCCAGTGGTATCGTCCGCCGAATCGTCATCTTCGGCAACCGTAGGTTCACCGGGTTCTAAGGCATCGGTCGGTGTTTCACGATGGGATGCGTCATCACCAAAGGTAACCAGCGTTGTATCGCCGGTTGTGTCGTTGGTTGAGACCCATACGACATCTTCAATGTCTTCCTCTACTGCTGGTTCACTCTCCAACGGTGCAGCTTCATCCTGTTCAGCTTCATCTGGAGGCGCGCTTTCAACCTGTTCAGTGTCAGCATGCGCGTTCTGCACATCATCAGCGATAGCTTCTTCTGCTGAAAGTGTCGCTTCGTCATCGGTGGAAGGTATGTCATCCGATGTCACAGTCGCATCGTCTGTGGCGACAGGTTCAGGATCTGCCGTCGGTGGTCCGGCAACAATATGGATAACCGGTATGGGTTCATCGTCCATGGGTTGCCGCTCATCCGGTTTTGTGTCGACGTTTGGTTTTGCAAGCAGCGATGCCGGATCAATGTCCTGCGTCTCCACGTGCGCGAGTATCGGGCCTGTATTTGGCTCGCCTGCCGGTACCAGCACCCCACCAATCACACGGGCACCGCTGCGTTGCAGCGATGTTAGGACATTTTTGCAGCTTGGCATTTGGGAATGACCGACACGCAGGGCGATGATAACGCCATCGGCCTGGTGGATGATTTTGCTTCCGGGCTCTCCTGCCTGCACGGGGGGGGTGTCGATGATAATGATGTCAGCGAGCTGTGGTAGGTGTGATTTCAGCATCCGTTGCATGGTTGGAGACTCAAGGAGAGCACTCGCATCCGACACTTGCATCCGGCCGGCAGGGACTACATAGAGCCCGGGAATACTGGTCTCATGTACTGCATCTGAAGGGCTGCTAAGATTACCGACCAGCATTTCGACCAATCCCGGAGCAACGGTCAATCCGGTATGTGCAAACAGGTCATGTAGCTGCGGATGTCGGAGGTCAGCATCGATTAGGAGAACCGATTTCCCATGGCGTACAGCTGCGCATGCGAGGCTTGCAGCAATACTTGTACGACCCTCAGCACGTTCGGCGGATGTGACAGCAAAGGTGACGCCACGCGGCATCCGCCTTGCAATTTCGTCATAGAGCTTATCGTAGGCGTTCGCAACTGTCCCGATACCGTGGCGCGCAGAGGTGATATCTGCCAGCACAGCAAGCTGGAGATCGCGTTTTATTTGCGGTGCGTTTTCAGCCCGCCGGGTTCGAAAGCCAAGATTAAACATAGCCAAGTGCCGGTCCACACCCCGCAGGAGGTGTGCCACGGTGGATTATCGGTGGAAATCGGCGCAGGCTGGAGGCTTTTCCTAGAGCTCTACGAGTCGTGCGCTGATCGTTCCTTCGACACCGCGTATATCTGCCATTGTCGCTTCTGAAACCGGTCCATCCAGGGAGAGCGCCATTACAGCAGTGCCCTGGCGGAACTCGCGTCCAAGGTACATCCCAGCGATATTTGCGCCGGCCTCACCCAAAATGGAGCCAATTTTCCCTACCATACCCGGTTTGTCATGGTTACGAATCATGATGTGGAAGCCCTCGGGGCGGAAGTCCATCGAGTAGCTGTCCAGCATCACAATATGCGGATCACTCTTTCCGAAAATCGTCCCGACATGTGTGTGCTCTCCATTGTTATCCGTGGCAACCAATGTCAGCGTCTGTCCCCACTCATCTGCTTTTCCTCGGGTGGTTTCCGCGACGCTGATGCCGCGTGATTCTGCGAGAGCTGGAGCATTGACATAGTTGACACTATCAGAGAGCACTGGCTGGAGGAGCCCTTTGAGCAGCGCACGTGTGATGTGCACCGTTTGGCGGCGATCAAAGTCACCGGCATAGCTGACTTCGACATGCGTGATGTTACCTTTGGCAAGCTGCGCCTGAAGGCTGCCCATTTTTTCAGCAAGTCGGAGCCACGGTGCGGTCTTTTGAAGGACTTCAGGAGCAAGGGATGGCATGTTGACCGCTGAGCGTGCTGAGCCACCGGTAAGGACATCGACGATTTGCTCGGCAATATCGACAGCAACACCAACCTGCGCTTCTTCCGTGGATGCGCCAAGGTGTGGTGTGGCAACAACATTTGGATGCAGTACCAGCGGGTGCGATGGATCGACCGGCTCTGACTCCCATACATCGAGAGCAGCGGCGGCGACCTTACCTGATGAAAGTGCATCAAGGAGGGCTTTCTCCTGAATGATGCCACCGCGGGCGACATTGACAACACGGACACCATCGCGCATTTTGTCAAATGCTTCCGGACCAATCATGCCGGCAGTTTCTTTCAGCTTTGGAACATGAACCGTTATGAAATCCGCCTCGGCATAGAGGGAATCGAGATCAAGAAGACGGATCCCGAGTGCGGCAGCCTGTTCAGCCGATAGGAATGGATCGAAGGCAACCACACGCATTTCCATCGCGAGGAGGCGCTTTGCCACTTCACGTCCGATTTTGCCAAGTCCGATGACTCCGGCGGTCTTTCCATAGACTTCGATTCCGACGAACTTTGAGCGCTTCCACTCGCCGGCTTTCATGGATGCGTGGGCTTGTGGAACATTGCGTGCCATGGAGAGCAAAACCGTTACCGTAAGCTCTGCGGCAGCAATGGTATTGCCTTCCGGGGAATTGACAACCAGAATTCCCTGATTTGTAGCGGTAGGAACATCGATATTGTCCACACCAACCCCGGCGCGCCCGATGATTTTGAGGTTGGTCGCGGCCGCCAGAATATCCGCTGTGACCTTGGTTTCGGAACGAACAGCCAGTGCATCGTAGTCGGAAATTATCGCCTTGAGATCATTCGCTGAGAGTCCCGTGCGGATATCGACATCGAATCCGGCGCGTCGCAATATGGCAACGCCTTCGGCAGCAACGGGATCACTTACGAGAACTTTTGGCATGACATCATCCTGAATGGTTTCAACATAAAAAGAATATCACGCAGGCAAACTGCTACAGGAACACGTGTACCGGATAGGCGTTGAATGTGAAAGAGTCCACGACAGCGCGCCGCATCCGAGTGACACGCGAAGCAGGTAGGTGCTTTTGATTGTCGCTGTATTTAGCGTCTGCGGCTGTCGCGCAATCCAAACAATGTCATAAATGCGGAACGTGTGGTGTACCACGATAGTCCCAGCGCAATCACCCCAACAAAAGCAGCGACTATCGGGAAGCCTCTCAGTCCTTTCACGAGTGCAAATCCAGTGATGAGAAATGCTCCTGCGGAGAGAAGATCAATAAACCAGGGGCGTGACTGTTTGACTGGCCCGAGCTGGCGACTCATTTTTTTACTCGCTGACGAACGCTGTCTTTTAGCTCAGCAAGGTATGTCTTGAAGCCGTAGCGACGCATTTCTTTCCAGATGTCATCAAACTTCCAGCCACAGTCAACCGCTCTGTAAATACCGACCATCGCACCCGTACGGTCTGCCCCATGTTGGCAATGGATGAAGACCGGCTTGGCTTTCGCCTGCCGGATGATGTCCATAAACTCTTTGACCTGTGCTTTGGTGGGGGCTTCACGTCCCATTCGGATACGGGTGCGCTCGAGACCAAGGCGCTTCGCCGCAGCAGCTTCTTCATCCTGACCTTTGCGCTCAATCCGCAGGTCGATAACATGCGCAATGCCAAGCTTTTTCAGTTCTGCGAGACCTTTCGCCGTCGGCGCTGCGCCACGGTAAATGCCGGGAGCAACAACGGCGAAGTTTGGAAGATCCTTTGGATCCACCTTGGGTGTTAGCGTAGGCTTTTGAAAAAACAACACTATTCTGCAGTCTCCAAATGGCGTGTGTCATTTAG
>CAZSGJ010000063.1:0-11121 GCA_964606305.1 uncultured Armatimonadia bacterium | reverse complement strand
GGCTTTTGAAAAAACAACACTATTCTGCAGTCTCCAAATGGCGTGTGTCATTTAGGCGCTCAATACGCAGGTCGACAACATGCGCAACGCCAAGCTTTTTCAGTTCTGCGAGACCTTTCGCCGTCGGCGCTGCGCCACGGTAAATGCCGGGAGCAACAACGGCGAAGTTTGGAAGATCCTTTGGATCCACCTTGGGTGTTAGCGTAGGCTTTTGAAAAAACAACACTATTCTGCAGTCTCCAAATGGCGTGTGTCATTTAGACGCTCTATCCGCCAGACTGCATCGCCCCCTAGCTGGAGAAGCGTCAATCCGGTGTTTGAGAGAAGACATCCGGGTGGCTCATGGTGATCCAGTCCCGGGTACAGGACATTGGCTATAAGGGCTTTAAGGCTTGCTCCGTGTCCGACAATCATAATCGAACTCGATTCCGGATGTTGTTTCAGAACATCGGCCAACCCGTTTGTCATTCGCTTATAGACTTCCGGCCACGCTTCGCCATCGTGTGGGCGGTTATGCCCCGGCCAGAGTGCTGCACATTCAGCACGTGACTTTCCTTCCCAGCTCCCATATCCACGCTCACGAAACGCTGGCGATTGGTAGTGCACCGGCTCCCCGATAGACATCCCTATAATGCGTGCAGTCTCGACCGCCCGGCATAGGTCGCTTGAGTACACAACTTCCGGCAAGCGCTCAGCATGGTGCCTCGGAAGGATTTCCGCCAATCGCCGGGCCTGCTCGCGACCGATATCCGAAAGCGGAACATCCGACTGACCCTGCCAGCGTCCTTCAGCATTGTGTGCCGTCTCTCCGTGACGTACGAGGAGAAGCGTCTTTGTCACTTATTGGCCAGGAGTTGCAAACTGGGTCGCGTCAATCTTTGGCATTCCGGGTGCCTCAGCAATCGCCTTGTACAGCTCCACTCCTACCACTTGTGAAATTTTTCCGGTTTGGTTATCGAGCACCCAGAAACTTGGAGTCGACTGGACTCCAAGACCTGCGACTCTGTCCCGCAGTGTCTGAATTTTCTTGATGTTTTCATCGGTGGAAATGTATGCCTTTGTCTTCGTGAAGTCCATTCCGGCAACCTTAGCCCGCTCATCCACCAGACCATCATTCCACGCTGGGTCGGTATCAGTGAACATCGCATCGTAGTATTCCCAGAACTTACCCTGTTCACGGGCGGCATCTCCCGTAAGGGCAGCCTGCAGTGAATACTGATGAATCTCTTCGATCGGATAGTTTACAAATGCGAATTTGACGGAGATTTTCTTTCCGAGGTCTTTACAAACCGCTGCGAACATCTTGCGGCAAAGTGGGCACTGGAAGTCAGCGAACTCAATGACGGTGAAACGGGCATCATCCGGGCCTTTGGTTGGCGCGAGCTTCAGAACGCTATCGAAGTCTTCCTTCTTGATGACCACTGGTGCAGGCTTGTTCACGCCGGGCTGATTTGGCTTATCAAACATCGAGCCATCCCCGCTTAGCAGCAAAAAGCCGCCTCCAACCGCCACAATCACACCCATCACAATCAACATCTTTGCTTCACTGGTGAACTTCATTGGATAGCTCCTTAGGTGGTTGGTGGCAGTGCCTGCCCCCGGGATTGACGCTGTGCGCGCCAGTCAACAATATAAACAATCAGCATAAATGCCATGACAACTTCGGATGCCAGACACCATTTACAGAATGCGCGAATTACGAATGCCTGTATATACATCAGTATCAAAGATGCTCCAATACCGCCAAGCAGCCCCAAACCCTGCAGTGTCTGTGCCAAACGGGTCACTTTGATTGGGAGCGGCAGCATTCTCACTGCAGAGAGGATGAGCAAGCCGATGTAACCGGCGGTGCCCCACGCAGCGATTGGAAGACCAGTGCCAACAGGAAATCGTGAGTACGGACTTAGGGCAACGGTTTGACAGCCCCCCGAGCGTCCACAAGGGATCAGCTCCGGTGTGGCATGCAGTTTCCAGAGGTAACCCGCGATCAGGATACCGATGATGGATAAGGCCAAAATAAACCCATTGAAGGCTTTGTTTTGCATGCGTCTGACTCCATCCCCGTCAGCGGTTCAGGCGTCGAATTGTACCACCGAGGCTGGGTGGTTAAGATAGTGGTGACACAGGCATCTGCTTACGCATTCGTGTCAGCGCAGGCCGTCCGCAAATTTGCGGATAGCATCATCAGGTAGCGGTGCAATGACCACATGCATCACGCCATCTGCACTCCAAACGTATCCCCGACGACCACCTGGAATCTGACGGAATGCCGGTTCGCTGGATGCCGGCCCGCGCCCACCCTTAATGCGTGAATAGGACAGAACACTGGTTCCGTTCCCCCAGTGTTGTGTCACCCATTTGCCACCATTGGTCACTTCGACGTATTGAGGGGCATATCCCGGTGGAACACTGTTCGATGTCCTAATGGACACTCCAGCCTTTTCAGCATCCGCGAAAGTTGCATGGACGATGCTTTCATCCCGCTTGACCGTGATACCGGCAGGTGGTTTGGGCTCGGAGAAATCGATTGCCTTTAGGTCAGCATTGATTTGCACCGATGTGAAATACGATGAACGGAGGACACGTCCGGTGCCATCCCGTTCTTCGGATTTCAACTGAAGACCCGTCTCACGGTCGATCCAAAACTTCCGGACAATGCCCATGGCATCGAGGCGTGGAGAGACAACCACAATTTCAACCGGCCGTCCGGCAACTGTGTCATCACCTGTCTTCACTGCCTTTAGCGAATCTTTCAGCTGCACAAGCAACTCTCGATTGCGGTCAGCGTTTTGAGCCTGCATCGAGTTTCGCTCGATTAATGTCCCGGTTCGCTGCGAGAGAACCCACCAATGTTTCAGGTCATCAACGATGACATCCCCACGCTTGTCAGACGACTCTCGTCGTGAGCCCCGCTTTGGATCGACCCACACATCGAACTCAACCGTGCCACCACGAAATGTCACCACTTCACGGGCGCTGTACGCAATCGACTTCGTTGCACGAGTCATACGAAAGATTGCCCTGCGCGCATCCCGCTCCTCGGGAGGTCCACTGAACCGCTGTCGATCGCCGCTCTCCGTGCGTGGCTTAGCTGGTCGCTCCGGTGGTGTTTGTGCAATGGATGTCGCCATCGGGAATGTTGACAATACAGCCAGAAGACTCCAACACCGAAGGGACATCGTCACCAGGAACCACCTGTCGCCATGTCAGCTGCTACGACAACAACACCGGATGTGTCGCCAAGACTTTGTGATGCGCTTGCGGCGTGGTGTTGATTCGCCAGCTCTGACAGGACAGCGTTTTCATCGGATGCCACTGCGGCCTGCATGTTTCCGGACTTTACGGTTGGTACGCGGGAGACATAGACAAAGCCAAGGCTAGCCACGACCGATGCCGCAGCGACAAACGGAATCGCTACATGTGGGCGACGCGCAGGCACGATATAGCCAGATTTTGTAAAACGCATCCACCATGGGGCAGGCTTGAGCTTGACATCGGCGATACGGGCGGCGAGACGCGCCTCAAAATCACCGCGCGGAGAAACAGCTGGCAATGTACGCAACAGGGACTGCGTCATGCGAAGCTCATGCTCAATCGTGCGGCAAACCTGACAGGTTGCCATGTGTCGCTCGAAAGCAATGCGGTCATCGGTGGAAAGGCTGCCATCAATGTAACCGGCAATGGTCTGCTCGGCACTGGGACATGTGTTCAACGTTTTCTCCATCACTCTGTCTCCAAATATGGCCGCAGCGAATCCCGCAACGCGACACGTGCATTGAATATTCTTGATTTCACTGTTCCGAGTGGGATTCCCTCCACACTCGCAATCTCATCGTAGGACATACCTTCAACATCGAAGAGAATCACAGCGGACCGCAGCTTCGGCGGCAGCTTGGCGAGAGCGGCTTCGATTTGATCAGCCAGCTCACGGCGGCCAACAAGGACCTCGGGTGCCATCGACATGTCAGGAACATCACGGGATGCTTCTTCCTCACCGGGCTGGATGGGCGCATCTAGGGATGTCACCAAGCGTCGGGAGTTTTTCGTCCGTCGGAACCGGTCCACAGCGAGATTTCCAGCAATCCGGAACAGCCAAGTCGAGAGACTGGCCTCGGCGCGAAACTTACCGATGTTTGTGTACATCCGGATGAAGACTTCCTGTGTAAGGTCATCGGCATCCTCAGCATTACCGGTCATGCGATAGAGGTAGTGATAAATCTTGGTTTTATAGCGTGCCACAATCGCATCGAATGCAGACGCATCAGCGCGTTGGCACCGCGCTATGAGCTCGGCGTCCTGGTGCATTGTTATAGATGGTCTCCAAAACGTGGCGATTGGCATTGTTTTCGCATTCGTAAGCATCGGGTGATGCCTGACGACTCCATGCGTACTCTGACGTACCACATGTTGTCAAGGTTCAATCATATCGTTCGATGTCTGCTGGAAAGGCGCTGCGCGTGTAACATGAATTTGATGACAGTTGAGTTGACGCTGGCGAACCTGACAAAGCGCTATGGTGGCCGAAAGATATTGAACAAGCTTGAGCTGACTGCGACAGGTGGTGAAGTCATTGGCGTCTTCGGACCCAATGGATCCGGCAAGAGCACCTTGCTTCGCTGTATCGCCGGGCTGCTTCGTCCAAGCGCTGGTGATGTAAAACTTCGGGTCAATAATGCTGATTGCAGTGCACCATCAATGCTCCGCTCTATGGTGGGCTATGTCTCTCCGGAACTGAACCTGTACCCTGAGCTCTCTGCACGCGAGAACCTCAAGTTTTTTGCTGATGTCACCAGCAGGCCATCCAAGCCGATTGCCGATTTGCTCACACACGTGGGTCTGGGTAAGCGCATGGATGATCCGATTGGCAATTATTCAAGCGGGATGCGGCAGCGTGTGCGCCTCGCATTGGCAGCACTGCATGAGCCTGCAATACTTCTCTTGGATGAGCCGGGACTTGCGCTCGATGAAGCCGGCCAGGAGGTCGTCCTTTCGATGATTCGTGAGCAGCAGCAACGCGGCGGAATCGTGATACTTGCGACTAACGATCAGCGTGAGCGGGAGCTGGTACAGAGGCATATTTATGTGGGTTAAGGAAACGCTGGCGATAGCAGGCAAGGAGCTGCGTACCGAGTGGCGCTCCCGCGTCGCACTCGCAAGCCTGGGCCTCTTTGTTGCCTGCTCTATTGCTTTAGTGGCCCTCTCGACCGCACGCATTCCACTGAATGGTGAAGGTGGAAAAGAAATTGGCAGCCAGATTGCCGCGGCGCTGATTTGGATACAGGTCTGCTTTGCGAGCGCGATGGGTCTTGGCCGGGCATTTGTCGTCGAGTCTGAACGTGGCACGATGACCGCTCTTCGTCTGCATGCACGTGCGACGGCAGTATGGGCGGGTAAGTTTATTGGCAATACCCTCCTGCTTCTTGGCGTCTGCGTGATTACGGTCCCGACAACATGCGGCGTCCTTGGGGTCACAGTCAAACACCCGGGGGCATTGATTGCTGTTGTCGTTCTGGCTGCTATCGGTATGGGAGCTGTCTTTACCACTACGGGTGCTCTGGTTGCACAAACCAGCGCGCGTGGAGGATTGCTCGCAGCCCTTTCCTTTCCCATCCTGCTGCCTGCGTTTGTCAGCGGCGTTGATGGCACGCTTCGCGCCATCGGATGGCGCCTCTCTGCATCAACGGCATTCCTCGACACGTCGGGAGGCATCCTCGTACAACTACTGAGTTATGCAGTCCTTGCGATTGCGGCATCACTCTTGCTATTCGATGCCATTTGGAACGACTAAAAATATACAGGGCTTCTTTGTTTGAAATCTCAACACATTTGACCTGATGTTCCGAACATTTTTGACAATCATAGGACTGTGCGACTGCTGTAGGTAGAATCGTTAAGTGTGGTGTTTCTAATACATCGCGCTAAACGAAGACGCACGGAACCGGGCACAAACGATAGGTGGTACTTTAATTTTATGGAAAGAGAAATGACGCCAGTAGCCAAGGGAGCACTTTTCGTGTTTACCGCCGGCTGCCTGAGCTATATTTTCCTCAAGCTGCCGGCAGCGCAGGGCTTTGCAAACCCCGACCTCGCGCGCCTTGTGACCATGCACCTGCCGTGTGCTTACGTAGCCCTTGTCGCCGCAGTCATCGCAGCCTGGCACGGAATCGCCTACCTACGTAAGCGTAACCTTGCATCAGATATCAAATCCTACATCGGCGCCAAAATTGCTTTCCTGTACTGCTTCCTTACGACCATCACTGGTTCGATGTTCGCAAAGGTGCAGTGGGGTTCCTTTTGGAACTGGGACCCACGTCAGACCGCGGTCGCGGTATTGCTCCTTGTCTATGCCGCTTACTTTACGCTGCGCGCAAGTATTGAGGACCCAGAACGCCGTGCAGCACTGTCGGCTGTTTACGTACTGTTTGCATCCATCCTGACCCCGATGCTCGGCTATGTCATCCCGACGTTCTTTATTGACCAATCCTTGCATCCAAAGTTTGCCAAGTTCGATGTCAGCTACCGGATGGCCATCTACCCGATGGCAATAGCTTTGATTTGGCACCTGGTCTGGATGTTCCGATTATCTGTTCGCGCCGAGAAGGTCAACCAGGCCATCGCCGAGCTGGAGCTTACTTCCGAAGGGGGAATGGCATGAACCTCTTACCCATGCTG
Organism: uncultured Armatimonadia bacterium; assembly: GCA_964606305.1. Lineage (GTDB taxonomy): Bacteria > Armatimonadota > Armatimonadia > Armatimonadales > Armatimonadaceae > CAIRTT01. The sequence goes on along the minus strand of CAZSGJ010000063.1, from coordinate 4,449 downwards.
ATCGTTGCACTTATGATTCTCGGAGGGCTATTTGCCTTCACGCTGATGACGGAACGCCGAATTGCGACAGCTGAAAAGCGACTCGCAGAACTGGAAAACGACAAATGAAACTAGGACCTATCATCGCATCCGTTGCTATTGGTGCCGCGCTTGTCGGCGCAGGAACGGCTTTCGTCAAGAACCTGACACCGTATATCTCGTTTGCTGAAGCACAGAAGACCAACGGCACCGTTCAGGTCATGGGTGGACTTGAGAAGTCATCTGTAAAAATGACATCCGGCAACCTGGCATTCACCCTTGTCGAAAAGAAAACCGGGACACGCCTCCCAGTTGTTTTTGGACACACAAAGCCGGCCAACTTTGAGATGGCGATTGAAATCACCGCTATCGGACACTGGGATGGCAGTGTCTTCCAGGCAGACAACCTGCTCGTCAAGTGTCCAAGCAAGTATCAGGGCACCGAAACCAAGTCCTACGGTACCAAGTAGACTCCCAGTCCCCAGAACGGCACCAATCAAATGATCCTCGGATACAGTCTCCTCATCATCGCGCTTGTTGCAACCGTTGCAGCAAATGTGCTCTTTGTCCTTTCCCGACGGCAAGGCAAGGAAGGTCTCGCGAAAATCGCGCAGACAGGCGTCTCGGTTGCCCTCGCGGGCATCGTCGGCGCATCCGCTTACCTGATGTACCTCATCGGAACACACCAGTTCGCCTTCAAGTACGTCGCGGAATACACCAGCAAGCAGAGCGCGACACGTTACCTGATCGCCGCATTCTGGGGAGGCCAGGAAGGCTCTATCCTCTTATGGCTGTTCTGGACCGCTATTCTTGGCTGGATTCTTGCGCGAAAGAGTGGCAAAACCACCGCTAATGTGTGGCCAATCTTCGGCTTGATTCAGCTTTACCTCCTCGGTCTTCTGATCCTCAAATCGCCGTTCAAGCTCGGTGATGGCCCGATCCCAACGGATGGACGCGGTCTTAATCCACTGCTCCAGAACCCATGGATGGTCATCCACCCGCCGATTCTCTTCCTAGGCTTTGCATCCACCGCCATCCCTGGTGTTTGGGCAGTACACGGCCTTCTCCATCGTGATTACAACGGATGGGTCAAGCACGCATTCCCTTGGACATTGTTCTCGTTTGCAACCCTTGGCTTCGGCCTCGCACTTGGTGGCTACTGGGCATACGAAACCCTTGGCTGGGGTGGCTTCTGGGCATGGGATCCGGTTGAGAACACATCCATCGTGCCATGGTTCCTGCTGACCGCACTCCTCCACGGACTTGCACTGCAGGTCAAGAACAATGGCTTCCGTGTCAGCAACTTCATCACGGCAATCCTCCCGTTTGCAGCGATGAACTACGGGACATTCCTGACACGTACTGGAATCCTTGCAGACTTCTCGGTGCACTCGTTCAGCTCTTTGGGGCCGGATGCGTATTGGGTGATGCTCACCGCCATCATCCTCTTCACCGCTGGTCCGATCATCCTGACGTTCGTCCGCTGGAAGGACATCCCAAAGGATAAAGTCTGCGACTCACCTGTTTCCCGTGAAGGCGGCTTTGCCTTCGCCAGCATCCTGATGAACATCATGGGCATTGCCGTCGCTATCGGGATGTCGGCACCGCTGATCACCCGCATCTGGATGAAGCAGGGTTCCGCGCTTCAGGCTGACTTTTACAACCAGGTGGGTTATCCGATTGCGATTGTCGTCAACCTGATGATGTCGCTCGTTCCATACCTTGGCTGGAAAACCGGTGATGTGCCTGGTGCATTCAAGCGGCTGTTCAAGCCTTACCTTGCCGCTATTGGTTTGACATTGGTGATGACCGTGGTTTCCTTTGTGACACACCACCGCGCACCGCTGATGGTCCTCCTGTTTGCAACGAGTGCGCTTGCCGTCTGCGCAAATGTGGTCCTGATTCTGCCCCGCATGAAGACTAAGACCGCTCAGCTGACCGTAGGTGGCTTCGTGGCACACTCCGGCGCTGCAATGGTTCTCGCAGGAATCGCGACACTGGTCGCCTTCCAGTACAAGAAAGAAAAGATTGTCCTCATGAAGGACAGTGCTCAGTACGTGGATGGCTACAAACTGACCTACCTCGGCCACTCCAAGCATCCCTTTGACAAGACCAACACCATGAAGATCAAGGTGGAGGAAGGCAAGTCATCCTGGATTGCAGAACCAAGCTACTACTTTGCACCATGGGAAGGCAAAGACACTCTCTTCGCCAACCCACCGGCGATTAATCGTCATCTTCTCGGCGATACCTACATCGCTCTCGGTGGCGACACCAATAAGATCATGGATGACCCTGATCGTGCGGATACGCCGAATAACCAGTTCTCTCTCAAGGTGGGCGAACCCAAAACGATTGGTGACTACACCTTCAGTCTGATGAATGTTTCGTTTGATGACAAGGCTGCGGCAGCGTTCCGTTCACGGGATGAGAAGGCATTCAACGCCCTTCCTGAGATTCAGCTCAAAGCTATCGTCAATGTCAAATACAAAGATCAGGAGATTCTTGCAACCCCGATGATTCGTCAGGGCAAGAAGAGCGGCACGTACTCCGATGTCGTCACCATCCCTGGACCGCGTAAAGATATTGTCCTACGGTTTGTTCCACCTCCGACACCTGATCAGGTTCAGGAGATGCAGGGTGCGTGGATGAGCGCGATCGAAGAGGCGAAGAAGGCCGGAAAGCCAGGTACTCCAGCATTCCAACAGGCATTGATTCCGAGCGTCTTCCTCAAGCAGCAGGCCGAAACCTATCAGCAGCTGGCAACCTTCCAGGCGCTACGGTTTGAAACCTGGAATGCTCCGGATCCAGGCGAAATGGCAGTGATCGAGCTGTCCACAAAACCGATGATCTGGCTGGTCTGGCTGGGCTCTGTTCTCTACAGCTTCGGTGGTGTCATTGCATACCGCCGCCGCTGGAATGAGCTGGTTGCGTCCAAAGACTAGTGTCAGCCATAGACAATGATTGGAGCGCCTTTGAAACGGCGTTCCGGTCCTGCACAAAATGCGAGGCGGCCGGGTATATCCCGGCCGCTCGTCCGTTAACGCTGATCACACCACAGGCTAAGGTCTATCTCGTTGGACAGGCACCAAGCAGAACTGACCATGAAACCCATGGATTTTACGTCGGACCAGCGGGAGAAAAACTCAAGGGCTGGCTCGTGACCGCCGGGTTTTCCGCGGATGCCCTGGGCACGACCATTTATGCAACAGCGATGACACGCTGCTTCCCGGGCCGCAAGCCAGGGATGTCTACCGATCGCGCTCCGAGCCGTGCTGAGCAAAAGCTGTGCTCAGAGTGGATGGACCGGGAGCTCTCTCTCCTCGACATCCGCCTGATTATCCCGTTCGGCACGATGGCAATAAACCGTTTTCTCGGGACTGGCCCACTAACCGAACGTATTGGCAATGTCTACCAATACAACGGCATCCCGGTGGTGCCGTTACCCCACTCCAGCGGTGCATCGACTTGGTTGAATTCACAAGAAAACAAAGAGCGTCTGGTGGCAGCCATCGATGCTATCGCCAGCATCCGCAGCACACTCCCATAACGACCTGTTAGCATAGGAATCATCATGGACATCACACAGATTCTCCAATTCGGCTCAGCCCCAAAGCGCCTGCGGGCCATCGCATTTGTGGAAGGGATTAGCTACATCGTGCTTCTCCTGATTGCGATGCCGATGAAAAGATTTTTCGGAGTGCCAATGGCTGTGACAGTAACAGGCAGCATCCATGGCGCACTCTTTGTCGCCTTTGCGTTCATGACACTCCACGCGATGATTGCCTATAAAAAGGGCCTCCTTTGGGGAATCAAAGTCGGGTTTGCGAGCATCATCCCACTAGGCACTTTCTTTCTGGACAAAGATATGAAAGAGCTTGTTGAGAAGCATGGCTGATTGCATCGTTGTCTACGGAGACATCCTGGATCAGTCCGTGGATGCCATCGTGAACCCGTGGAACAGCAATGTGATTCCGTGGTGGCTCCTTCTACCGCAAGGCGTCAGCGGTGCGATTCGCAAACGTGCAGGCTCGGAGGCGTTTCGCCCCCTGACCACCGCCGGCTACTTGAAGCCTGGCACCGCTGTCTTCGCACCTGCGGGTAAGCTGCCCATCAAAGGCATTATCCACGTCGCTGCCCTGACTCCGTACTGGACAACATCGGAAGCCATCGTAACGTCGTGCATCCGAAATGCGGTTGGCATCGCAGCTGAAAACAACCTGACATCACTGGCATTCCCGTTACTTGGTGCCGGCATCGGTGGAATGAACCCTGAAGTCAGCCGCGCCCTGATCGAACAAACCGCATCAGAAGTGGCATCGGACATCAGTATCCGCATTGTGATCCATAGGCAGTAGCCTTATCCCTTCCGAATGGTTTTCCGGTAGCATAGAGCATGCGATTCATGCTCGGACTGACGGTGCTGTCAGC
>CAZSGJ010000062.1:0-15574 GCA_964606305.1 uncultured Armatimonadia bacterium | reverse complement strand
CATTGTTGTTGTATGCCATCGCGGTGGAGTGATTATTCTCATCTGAGAGTGCGGGAGGGCACAGCGGCCCTCCCCTACACGGAGAAATTGGAAGCGAATACGCAGTGGAGAACGCAGAGGATTTTTATCGGACGTCCGGTTCGACAGACGGCGCGGTGGCGGAGCGGCGTGTTTGGTGGAGGCCGGAGGCATAAACGACCGGGGGTGTCAGCCAAACGGACACAAGACAAAACTTTTCATTCCCGCGATTGCGGGAACCTGCCACCCGGCGTGGGTTGGTGATCATCCCGGTCGTCTTGGTGACGGCCGGAGCCGAATAGGCCGTTGAGCCCAACATTTTGTAACCGAATAAACCGTGGAACCACATCATCCCATACCAAACGAAACATCCGATAGGAGCGGGCGGACACGGCGGTCCGCCCCAACGCGGAGGATTTGTCAACAATGCCCATTCAGCGGATGTCCGATGGCAATTCAAGTATCGAAAACAGCTCTGTAGGGGCAGGCTTTCACGCCTGCCCGCAATATCGATGGACGAAAACGGCACGAAGTGAAGGCACTAAGGCCAGCACAGGATACCCCTACGGCCTTCCCCCCGGTGCTCCAAACATCTGGCCCATTCCCGGCTCATACGGGAGCTGCTTGAAACCCTTTGGAGCGGCAAACAATGCGGCCGGCAAGGGCTTGGTATCCAGCTTGACGACTTCGTTTATCATCGTAAATCTGGGCATCCCCTTCATTTGCTTCGCAAGCTCAGGGTTCGCTCCGCCGATTGTCTGACTAATCTCTGTCTTTAGCGGAAAGCCTTGAATACCAGCAATCGTCTGCTTGAACTCCGGCGTGATGAACTGACTCATCATAGATTCCAAACCACCGGGGAGGCCCCGATGCATGTTCGCAAGGTCAGGATCCGTGCATGTCCAGACGACGAATTTTAGCGTCAGCGTCATTTTCATGCCCTGTGCCGCAAGCGTCTCTGCAGACTTACGCACACGCTTTGCGGATTTTGAGCCGCCAGAGGATCCACCCATCGCGCCGCCCATAGACATCGCCTCACGGGGAATCGTCATCTCAAGGGAAACCTCAACCGTTGTGGGCTGCACCTTACGCCCGACAATCACCTTGGTCGTCGTCCCCTTAGTGACCTTTGGCGCTCCGACCGGCTTGATCATTTTACGGACCATGTCCATTTCGGTGCTGCCTTCCATCGGGTCGACATCCGCTGGAATCGCATAAAACTGCTTCTTTGCAGTATCAATCATCATCGTCGTACGGGGTCCGGCAAGCATCACCATGCCACCCTGCTCAGTACGCATCCAGCCGTTTTGGTACTTCGCAACCTGCTGCATCCCCGATGTTGGACCATTTGGCGCACCGGCACCCGCGGCGTAAAACTTGGATGTGACTGTCGCATCGGCGAATGCTGCAGCTGGAAGCAATGACAGTGCTGTCAACAATGTCGGTACTAAGCGTGTGGATTGCATATTTCGATTACCTAAAAATAAATCCTGAGGTTCCCGCACACAATCGAGGGTCAGTGGGTATCCGGACCGTAATACATGCAGCCAGCGTTACAGGTCTCCTGCACCATCACGGCATGCAGCAATGGGAGCACTGGCTTCATACGGTCCCAAATCCAGATAGCGAGGATCTCGCTGGTCGGGTTCTCGAGACCTGGGACTTCATTCAAAAAGTTGTGATCAAGGACATCGTAAAGGGGCTGAAATGCCGCTTTGACATCCGCAAAATCCATCACCCAGCCAAGCTGCGGATCAAGGTCGCCCCGTAAATGCAGCTCAACCATAAAGCTATGGCCATGCAGGCGGGCGCACTTGTGCCCGGCAGGCACATTTGGCAAAAAGTGAGCGGCTTCAAACTGAAATTTGCGTACGAGATCCATGGCTGTGCCTCTATGGTATCCCGTTCAGTTTGTGGGTCTGGGTGCTGAGGCGCCATTTTGGGTGATGCTTGATGTATTCAATCGCCGCAGCGGTGTTCTGCGTTTGTCGCGGACCATCCATGGGTTGAAGGAACCAGCTATCAAACGAAAGGTTTGTAAACCGCTCAGGCTCCATCCCGAGCTGGGGATAGACGAGTTTTAGCTCATTCCCGGATGTCTGCACCAGATCAGCTCCTGCCTTTGGGCTGACGCAAATCCAGTCGACGCCTGCCGGGACGGGGCGAGTGCCATTTGTCTCAATTGCTACCGTGAAGCCTCGCGCATGCAGGGCATCCACAATGGCACTATCCAGCTGGAGCGTCGGTTCGCCTCCCGTGCAAACCACATAGCGGTGCGCATCCCCGCCGGCCCATGTGGTTTCAATCATCGCAGCGACATCCTCAGCGGATGCATACTTGCCGCCATTTTCGCCATCGGTGCCCACAAAGTCCGTATCACAGAACTGGCAAATGGCTTTATGACGGTCTTCTTCGCGGCCCGTCCAGAGGTTACACCCGGTGAAGCGACAGAACACGGCGGCACGTCCCGTGTGTGCGCCTTCGCCCTGGAGCGTATAGAAGATTTCTTTGATGGTGTAAGCCATGGAGATATTGATGTTTCTAGTTGCTCAAGAATACTTGATGTGAACCCAACGATTGTAGGCAGGAAACCTTCGCGTTACCAGCTCGCTATCAGGGCAGGTAAACACCGGTTTGCCCCACGTGATACCATCCACTTCTAAAATGGCAACTTTACGACAGGCCCGCGTGGGCGAAATGATCCGACGGGATCTCTCCGAAATACTCCAGAAGGAAATGCGTGACCCCCGCCTCGCGATGGTAACTATCACAGGTGTCGATGTGGCACGTGATTTCACGATAGCAAAAGTCTACGTCTCCGTCCTTGGGGATGCGCAGGACCGCAGCCTTGCGATGCGCGCGCTCCGTGGTGCCGCCGGCTTCCTCCGAGGGCAGCTTGGCCGGATGCTGGAAATCCGCTCGGTTCCTGAGCTGAAATTCCTCTACGATCAGGGCATCCAGCGCGGAATCGAGATGTTCGAGATTCTCAAAACAGAACAGGAAGCCCTGACGGGAGCTAATACCGTCATCACACCGGGCACCTACAAGGAAGACAAAGTCCGTGGAGCAAATGAGCGCGCGGTCCGCGTCGATCAAGTGGATTTTGATGATGAAGACTCCGATGATGAAGCAGACTTCGATGCTGATTCAGATGACGATGACATCATGGATGAGGATCCTAACGCAGAATAATGCACCCTCAACTGCCCGGAACTGGGTAGAGTAGGGGAATGTTTCATGATGCATCCGATGCGTTGATTGCCAATCCCCCGATGCTTGGCTACGGGGTCGCTGTCTTTGATTCCAGTGGCTATGGGGACTACGCTTTTGCCGTCGCTGGCTATGGCTTTCCGAATCGCATCCTCGCGTGGGATGGTCATCGCCTGATTGACCAATATCATCCTGTCATCTACTCGGCGGATCGAAACACACTGGGGATTGCCGCGGCTGACGTCGATGGTGATGGCAACGAGGAGCTCTACTGCCTAAATGCCGACACATTTGGTGGCTACACGCGGATGGGTGACCAGCTCTTCGCCGTCCGTGATGGCGACATCGGCTGTGACTTGTTTTCGTTGCCGCAGAATATCGAGTTCATCAACCAATTTGCCGGACGCTCCGTCTGCATGATTGACCCGACTGGCTGCGGAAAGTACATGGCCTGGGTGGCAAACTACGGCGGCCCGATGCGGCTGTACAAACACATTTTCGGAGATCGCCTCATCGATGTCGCACCAGAGCTCGGTATCGACCAAACGACGGGTGGACGGGCGCTGATCGCAGGTCCTATCCTCTCCCCACCCGGACATACCGACTTGTTTGCAGCAACGGAAAACGGCCCAAACCTGCTATTTCTCGATGTCTCAACGCGAACCGTTGGGGATGTCGCCAACGATCTCGGCATCTCCGATGAGGGCTCTCATGGCCGCGGCACAGCGGTGATTGCAACAGGAACTGGAACGGAATTCGGCATTGTTGCCACCAACTGGCAGGATGAGCACCGCTTTTGGGTTCTCGACATGCTGGGCACGTTCCTCGATGTCGCATCCCCAGATCTCCGTCGTCCAAGCGCAGCAAGAAATGTCGTTGTGGCTGATTTTGACAATGACGGCTACGAAGAAATCCTCATCAACAATATGGACCAACCGAACCGGCTGCTCAAGTACATCGATGGGCAGTGGGTACGGATTGATGCCGGGGATGCTACAGAACCGGATGGCTGCGGTACGGGGATGGCTTGCTGCGATATCGATGGTGATGGCCGCCTGGAAGTCCTGATTTCGCACGGCGAGAGCGCGATGATGCCACTGACATTTTTACGACCGCTGGGTGGCTATGAGAACAATTGGCTACGGATTGCTCCGATGACACGCTTTGGCGCACCCGCCCGGGGTGCATTCGTCGAAATCACAGCTGGTGGCAGGACACAAAAACGCATCATCGATGGCGGCTCAGGCTATCTCTGCCAGAACGAGCCCGTGGCCCATTTTGGACTTGGCACGACGATGACGGTTGAAAATGTACGCATCGTGTGGCCCGGCGGGATGACACATATCATCCTGAATCCGGACATCAACAAACATCACCGGGTAGCCCATCCAGAGGGATAGAGGCGCTTAGCTTAGCGATAGCGATACAGAAGCAACAAGACTTGTCAGTCCATTTTGCATCGCATGCGCGATGATTCCCGGGGTGATGCTCTGTGTTCGCTGACGCCAGTAGGCAAAGCCCATCCCTAGGACGAATATCGCTCCCCAGTCCGTTACCGGATGTAAGCCTGCAAAGAAGATGCTGACCGCTGCCATCCCGACCCACGGACGCACGCGCAACCAAACGGGCGTGAGCAGGAAGCCGCGGAAGAACATCTCCTCAAAGATAGGGGCTCCAACGGATGTCATCAGCATAATCATCCCGGCCGTGATGCCGCCATTTGCATTCTCAAGGAGCTGAAAGGCAGCGTTTTTGTCATCAAGTGCATCAATGTGAACGAGCCTCGTCCACACAATCATCGCGATGGTCAGGAGTGGAAGGGTCGCAGCGTATGCCCGGATGCCATCCCAAATGTGGCCTGGGTGAAACGTAAATCCGAAGGGAGCCAGCGTTTCGCCACGCTTGCGACGCCTCGATGCCATCCAAACGAGCACTCCAAGCGCAGACACAAACTGTCCGACAACTAGAATCGGAACAAGCGGGATATCAAGTGCTCTGGCAAGCAGCTGTCCACCGATTTGTGCAAGGCGATAGGAGCCGATGTAGGCGACGAACGCGGTTATGCCATCATCCCATGTCTGTGTGTCGGAAGTGGTTGGGGATGCAAGCGATCCAACGAACACTGGAACGCGCGGCTCCGGGAGCCACGATTTGCCACCCGCTGCCGCGATCAGCATCATCACTCCGGGTATGGCAACCACAGGCAGTGTAATGATGACACCGACGATGACCATGATAATGATGTTCTGACCGCTGTACTTGCCAACAATGGCGGAAAGGGTCACCTGCAGTGCAAACAAAACAGGTAGCGCAACCGCCACAAACTTCCAGCGACCAAACCGCAATGTCGCACTCCAGAGCAATAGTCCGATACCGGTGATCCCGGACAGCAACATCATCCCGATGCCTATTGAGTAAGGCAATGTTGAGCGCATCGCACGGGATTTACCCGCTGCATTTTCTCTTGCCGAAAGGGCTGCATCACCGGTTCGCAATGCTAGGCGGGAAAGTACAAACGGTTCAAGAACCCCAAGGCGCATTTTCTTAATGCGTTGCACGAGGTCACCGCTGGGTGGTGGTGCGCCTTCATCGAATATGTATGCCCAGACACCAACTTCAGAAAGGTCAGTGGCAACACTTGCCTGCGACACTTGCTTCTTCTTGTCATCGGATTTTCGGGATGACTCTGCAGCCTCCGCTTCGATGGCATCTACGATGAGCTGGCGGTCATCCGCTTTGAGCTCAGCATTTGCAAGACCATGCGTCACTACCGCATAGCGTGCGTACCGAAGCGACAGACTATCCTCTGCGAGCTTGTGCCATAGCATCGGCGGGTTGCCGAAGAGCGATGCATTGCTTTTGTCGGCACCGGATGCAAGCCAATACCGGGTTGACATCACTGCCGTCTGGATACTCGTCATCGCCGGTTGCTTACGTACTGCCACAGCAGGCTGGGGTTTGGTCGCGGTGACACCGGGCAGGGATGTAAGTGCAAACTCAGCTGCGAACGTCAACATCGCAACGATAGCCCAGAGGAGCGCCACCGGGCTTGGACGCCACTTTGGTGATACGCCTACGGGTAGGTCAGCAGCCTGAGGCTCCTCGCTCACGGATGCTTACTTGGACTTAGCAGCGGCAAGGCGTGCTTCTGCAGCTTTGAGGTTTGGAGGACCAGCGGGATACTTCGGAAACCGCTCTACACACTCGCGCCAGGTATCGACAGCTTCTTTAAGCTTTCCCAGCTTGGTATAGGTATGTCCGAGGAACGAGTAAGCAGCGCTTGTGACACCGCCGACTTTCACTCCCTGCACCAGATACTTTTCCGCTTCCTCATACCGCTTTGTTCGGTACAAGTGACCGCCAAAGTTTGAATAGAGCATCCCCTGCTTCGGCGCCTTGCTGATTGCATACTTGAGGAGCTCATCTGCCCCCTTCGTATCTCCCATAGACCACAGCAGCCATGCCATCGAGTCGATCACTTCTTCATCATTTGGATCAATTTCCATGATGATGCGTCCGAGCCCGACGACGCGCTGATAGTCGCCATCATGCCAATACTTATCCCCTTGTTCCCAAAGGCGGTTCGCAACGTCATTGAGGATTGCATCAGCGACCTGGTCCGTCTGCTTGTCTGTTGCGGTACGGGTTTTTTGTGCTGTCACGGCAGGCTTTACCGTCGCGCCACGCTTGATTGGTGTTGGAGCAGTGGTTTGTGCAACGCCTTGCCCGGCGACCGAGACCGAAAGCAGCGACACGGCAACGATGCCGGCAAGCGACTTAGCGATGGTGTTCATGGTTTATCATACTCCGATTTGCCCGATTAACACGGCATCGGGGATGGATATAAGCCCGTGCATGACAAGCTCCACAGGTCCCGCAAGGTAAATTGCGCCATCAGGTGTCCCATCCCATGCGACATTGAGGGAACCACCATCCGATGTCAACGTGACAGATTTCAACTGCGGAAATGCCTTCATGTAAGCCACGCCCGCTGCACACGTTCCCGTTCCGCAACCAAGCGTCTCACCAACGCCGCGCTCCCATGTTCGTAGGCGCAGCATGCCACTCGCGTCACGCCAGACCCAATTGGTGCTGATACCACTTGGGAAGTCTGAATGGTTTTCCAGGTCACAGCTGACGTTCACAAACATCACTGGATTTGGCCCCTGCTCGCCTGCCAGCAAGACCACTGCATGTGGGCTGCCCGTGTTGATAAACGAAAACGGCAGCTCGCCGACTTTCATAGGGGCACGCATTTCGATGGGAGCTGGAAGCTGAAGCACCACATCGTTCCCGCCCTGATACGTGTAGCGAACATCCCCAGAATCTGTGTTTGCGACACCCACAGCGGGAATGCGTCCATCTGCCGCAAGTAACGAAACGACGCACCGAAGGCCATTTCCACACATTGTGTCGCGGGAGCCATCCGCATTATAAATGCGAAAGCGCAGCCCTCCGCTATGCGGAGCATAGGTCAGGACTCCATCCGCACCAACACCAATGTTTCGATGACAGAGATAGCGAATGGCCGGTTCGATGGCATCACCTGGAATTTGCGTGAATACATCGTCAGCGACAATGACAAAGTCATTACCAATGCCATGCATTTTATGAAACGGGATATCAACCGGCATCCAGGTTAGGGCTCCAGCGCCTCGAGGCGCAGTGTGGCATCCGAAATCATCTTCCGGTACCAGGCGCCGCTTGGATCAACCAGAGGGAACCACCAGCCACTTGGCCGGCTGCCTGCATGCGGCAATCCATGAATGACGCGAAGCGCATTTGCTGTCAGCTCTGCCCGACGTGTCTCAAACAGACCAATCAAGCGCCTTCGCTCGGCGCGAAGAGCCTTGACTTCAGCAACATTTTCAGCGGAACGTAGCGATTGTCGCGCAGCCCGGCGCGCGATCCGCAGCGCGTTTATCTGACGATCAAGCACCGCCAGCGGCACATCAAATGTAGATGCCCGCTCAGTTTGTGCAGGAACATCCAGCAGTCCGTGACGCGCGCGGAAATCTGCGCCCTTTTGCGTTTCGAGCTGTACCCGTTTTTCACGAAGGTCATGTAATGCGGCCCTCATATCGCGAATAGCATCACGCTGTGGCTGAAGCATAACGGCATGCGATGCAAGGGCTTCATCAAGTTCGGTTAGGCGCTTGTAGTGTGTGCACCACGGGTTGCCCTCGTTGCCGGCGAGGTGATTGGCAAGTAACCGGGGGGACGCCATGGACTTTAACTCGTCAATACGGGAGGTTTCCCACGAGATGGCCTTGTTCCAACAGAGAGCAAGGTCATCTGTGTCCACAGCTGAACGTCCAAGGGCCTGCGACAGCGGAGCTGGCAGTTTTATGGTTACCGGCGGGGCTGCGCCGAGTGCCGACCAGGCATCCAGACCTATTCGAATGATTGGATACTGCTGTGGAAGCGGAAGTCCGGTGGCACGGAGATTGGCAACTAACTTTGCTGATAAATGAGAGTATCCACTCGCTCCTTCATGAAAAGCGATAGTGAATTCAGCACCTAGCATAGGGAGCAACGCGACGGCCTTACCCACAACACAGACATCCTCGTAACCAGCCGCCTCGAGGAGTTCGGCTAGCTGTCGCGGTGAACAGACAGCTCCGTAGATGACCTCACGGGTATCAAAGTCAAGCTCTACCCTGTCGGCATGAACGAACAGCGTCCCGCGTCCTTTGCCTGGAACGCAGACATCAAATGGCGTCGCACCATCCCCAAACTGGGATAATGGATACATATCAGCCCCATCAAGAGCAGCATCATATGCACCACTCGCCTGCCGAAACGTTGCCGGATCCAAGAACAATGCCAGCAAGCCAAAGCGTGGCAGAGTTGATGTATCTGGAGTAAAGGCCAGGAGCTCGCTGGTTCGTGTTACAAGGTCAATAACATGGCTACCACTTACCAGAGTATGCAACCTTGGGAGGATATCCGCGTACAGGTCGGCAAGCTTGGCATCCGGATTTGCAGCCGAAAATGCATTAACCCAATCAAGCAGATGCTGGCGAATGTCGGCATTTGCATCCACAACACAAGCTTCACTCGCTTCGAGAGTGGATGTCAGTTGTTGCAACAGATACGGCAGGATCGTAGCCAGGCTAACATCCCGGACAGTGACCTTCTTCCAGCCGGTTTGGACAATACCTGTCCAGCCATCCGCGGCCGTTAGCATCGAGAGTGTTGTGTCAGGATCTACCGCCGTGCTGCGAATTGCGTGGATATTGGCTCCACCCTGTTCAGTGAGCGCAGCAAGTGTTGGTGGGTCCTCAGAGCCAAAGATGCGGTGGAGTTCGCCCGCGGCTGACCAGAGCCCACGTGTCATCCAGTCATCATGACCTAGGATGGCATAGTGCGCGGATGCATCGATTTTCGGGTGCCGCGGAGACTTTGCAAAGTAGTCCGTGTCGTGAATACCTACGGTTACCGTTGCGCCAGGAGTGCTTTCCTTCAGTCGTGCCAGGATGCCGGCTTTTGTCGGTTCATCCCAGAAAACGGTCTGTCCAAGGGCGAGCAAATGCACGGGGCGGCCAGCAGCCACGATGGGCTGTAGCAGTTCGCTCGTCACATTTTCACACTTCATGGCCTACGGAGTATACCGCTGGCGGGTAGGAATAAGTTCACTCATCCATACGAATGGCACCGTGCCACGACCTAAACAGGTATGACGTTCTATCCTACTGAATTCCAACATGGTCGATATGTCGAACCGGGTAGCCATGTTCAATCAGATACTTTGCGATGGTGGTGGCATGGTCAGAACCCCGTGTTTCGACCAATAGCTCTACACCCGTCGCTCCGTAACGTACATCGGATGCCAGCCGGTTGTGCTCCACATTCATGATGTTGCCGCCAACGGCTGCAACAGCTTCGAGCAAACCAGCCAGACCGCCGGGTTTATCCTTTACGGATGTGAAAATGTGGAGATACCTGCCCTGACGAATCATCCCCCGCTCGATAATGTCAGCCAGCAGCTTCAGATCCATATTGCCACCGCAGAGCAGACAAATCGTACGTCCCTGCCCGAGGCCTTTGTGTTCAAGCAACGCAGCCAAACTCGCCGCGCCACTCGGCTCCACAAGGACTTTCATTCGCGTAAGCAGTAACAAAATCGCCTGAGCAATGGCATCATCCGAGACGGTAACGACATCATCTGCATAGCGCTGGATATAGCGAAATGTGCGCTCGCTCGGAGCCTTGATGGCGATGCCATCAGCGATTGTGTCGACGGCCAGCTTCCTCGGAACCAGGTGGCCAGCCTTGAACGAGCGGGCTGCCGAATCCGCGCCTTCCGCCTGCACGCCGATAACGCGGAGGCCAGGTTTGGCTTCCTTGAGCGCACAGGATGCGCCGGCGAAGAGTCCACCACCGCCTATCGGGATGATGACTGTGTCAACATCGGGGAGCTGCTCCAACAGCTCGACGCCGAGAGAGCCTTGACCGGTGATAATGCCATCGTCGTCGTAAGCGGACACAAAAACCCGTCCTTCGGCTTCGGCGATACCCTTTGCAACCGCGACGGCTTCATCGAAATTTTCACCGTCTAAAATGACATCCGCGCCGTAGCTACGCGTCGCCTCAACCTTGGCATTGCTTGCCGTTCGCGGCATTACAACACGGCATGGAACACGCGCCTCACTGCTTGCAAGCGCCAATCCCTGTGCATGATTTCCGGCGCTGGCGGTCACCACTCCCCGCTTTCGCTCGGCATCCGTAAGCATTGCGACCCGTGCACACCCGCCACGAATCTTGAATGACCCCGTTCGCTGGAGGTTCTCCATCTTGAAGTAGAGATCGCTGCACTCAGCAAAGTTTGCAATCCCTCGCCCACGATAGACGGGAGTTTCCCTGATAAACGGACGGACATCACGGTCATAAACAGCCTTAATCGTGTCGAGACGGATCATGCGAATCTCCTCAATGTATATTATGAGGTAACGGGAACATCACAACCTGCCTTTGCAAACAGCCATGGAGAAATCCGACCAAAAATGACAGCTTTGACACTCTTCAAACAGGCCTGCGACTCTGGAGCAACACTGGACCACTACTCAAATGCACTCCAATCCCTAGCTGCTGACCGGCGTGGCAGCTGGACGGAGGCACATGATCTTCTGCAGGATGATCATTCGAAAGCGGGATCCTGGGTTCATGCGTATTTGCATCGAAAAGAAGGGGATGCCATGAATGCTGCGTACTGGTACCGCAAAGCGGGCGAGCCCGTGGCGACTGTCTCCCTTGATGCTGAATGGGAGGACATCGCAGACGCCCTCCTCGCACAAAAGTAATCTGGTCTAAGGACTGGCGATGCGGCAGAACCATCGCACGCTACCGTGCGCAAACGTCCCGCTCGGCCATGGCGCATTGGCATCCGATGGCACTGCCAGGTCAACCGTGATGTCACCACCGCGTGTCCCGCGTAGCACAATGGCGCGGTAAACGCGAAGGGGCAATTCCCCCCAGCTCTCATCCCGTGACCCGCGTGTTTCAGCCACGACAAAAGTATCATTGACAGCCGTTTGAACAGCCACAACGCAGACGTAGTTGTCAGGTGGAGAAACGACTTCGATATCGCGAATCAAATGTTTCGCTGCGTGAATCCCGCCTTCGTTCAGCGTACAGAGTCCATAAAGCACAATATCAAGCTGTTTCCCCGTGGATGCTGTATATGTCGGAAGGTGTTCTGCCGTATCGACAGGGCATGCGGTTATCGTCTTGCCAAAGATATTCAGCTCGACCATCGGGAGGTCCTGCGCGGTATCCCGCCACTGACGGCGCAGTGTTGCTGTCAGCGATTGGTTACTTGGCCACTGCGGCAGATCCGTATTGACTGCCGCGGTAAATGCTTTGCGTCGCCTGATACGCCTTATGACAAAGCCACCAGCAAGCACCGTAATTCCAAGGAGTAGTCCCTCGCCAACACCAGGGGGAAGAGGCATTTTAGATCTCCTCCCTTTGGCCAGATTGCGCAGAGCGGATTACTGCATCCATGACGATACTCTGGGCTACGCCATCTTCACCACCAAGCAATGGATTTCCGGGAATACGAATGCTGATTGCAAAATCATCCAGCTCGCGCTGCCACTGGTTGATATATGGAAACTCCATAACATGGAGCTCATCTTTGCCGTGTGAGCGATACGTAACACGGATGCCCGCTTCCCCCACCTGATACGCCCTCTCGAGCGTGATTGAACCAAGCGTACCGGTCAGAGTAGCCGTACTTGCAAATGCCTGATCAAACCCGGAGTGTAGAATGGCATGTCGCCCGTCCGCATAGTCAAGGACAACCGTGTTGTGAATGTCTACCCCTGTCTCTGCGTGCATTGCAAGCCGGGTATAGGCCCCGGAAGGCTCGCCCATATACATTCTGGCGAGATTAATGCCATAGACACCAACATCCCATAACGCCCCGCCGCCCTGCGACGGGTTCCAGCGGATTCCAGCGTGTTCAATGGTGGCGGTATAGCAAAAAGTGGAGTCGATACGCATCAGCGCACCAATATCACCGCGTTGTATCAACCCTTGGACAAAGACGTGCTGTGGGTGATGGCGATACATAAATCCTTCCATCAACCGCAGTCCGCGTTCCGTCGCGAGCGCTGCACACCGTTTGGAATCATCGCTGTTCAGCGTAAATGGTTTGTCGCAAAGTACGTGTTTTCCCGCCAGCAATGCTCGTTCAGTGAACTCCGCATGGATGTCATTGGGTAACGGGATATAAACCGCATCGATGTCCGGAGAAGCCAGGAGCGCATCGTAGTCGCCAAATGCGTGCGGAATTCCGTTCGCAGCGGCGACCGACTTAGCCTTTGCATAATCCCGACTGGCAAGTCCGGTCAGAATGTTATGTTCGGATGCTGCAAATGCAGGCAACATCCGTTTCTGAAAGACGCGGGCGCACCCAAGAACGCCCCAGCGGACTGGCTTGAGCACGCTATTTCCCGAGAGCCCTCTTAGCTGCATTCGCAATGGACTGATTCCGATTCTTGAATGTCAGCGCCTTTTCGAACACAGCCTTGCTTCCGGCTTTGTCATGCTTGTCCAGGAAGTTTAGCGCAGCGAGATTGACTGCGTTGAACTGTGACTCATTCACAAGGGACTTGACCGTCGCGATATCGCCGCTTGTCACATCGTGGTCGAGAAGTGCACGGATTGCAGCGGACTTGCGTGCTGGATCCGGATGTCCAAGTTCTTCGCTCCAAAAACTCTTGAGCATTGGGTTCTTGATGCTCGAAAGTGCTGCAACACTACTGAATACAGGGAAAGTACGGCGGTCCTTACGGAGGATTGCCATCAATGACTTTAGCTCGGAGTCTGACGGGTTGTCAGAGCAGACCATATCGAAGGCACTTTGTCGCTCAACGGCATTCGTTGCATGCCGGACGATGGCCCGTGCCTCTGCTGCTGTAGGCTTATGTTGCATCTCCCGGAGAAAATCATGATTCGGGTCAAGCAAAACAGCATCAGGCTTGTTGTCCACCTTGATGGTGAGCTCCTGCTCTGCGCCGGACAGGGTGACTTTCTGCGTCTGCATTCCGTAGGACATAAAAATCCCAACCTTGGTCGGAATGGTGTAGACAGGGACACCGCCATCGGTCTTCTGCAGCTGTTTGACGCGGAGCTTAACTGACTTGGATGCTTCATCGTACGACCATGTGTAATCCAAAACTGGATGACCCGGCGACAAAATCCATTGGTTAAAGAAGGGCTCACAGTTGATACCACTTGCATCCGTCATTGCCTTCATGAGGTCATATGTCTCAACAGGCGTGTGCTTATGGCGGGTCAGGTAGAGGTTAATGCCCTTCCAAAAGGCTTTATCTCCCAGCAGCTGACGGAGCGAGTGGATGACAACCCCTCCCTTAGGATAGCTGTGGGAGTCAAACATCGCATCCGGGTTCGCATAGCGACGCGTGGAAATCGGGCGCATATACCGCCGTGCCTCGAAGAAGTACCCACGCATATTGCCTTCGATTTCACGGTCGTATGCCGCAGATCCACGCGCATGCTCAAAGTATGCGGATTGCATAAATGTGGCAAAACTTTCATTAAGCCAGGTCTGTCCCCAGTCCTTACAGGAGACAACATCCCCAAACCACTGGTGAGCTAGCTCGTGGGAGTTCAGCGATGCCATGGTGCGAATGCCATCGCGTCCATCCGTGAGGTTTCCGGAGCCCAGCGTCGTTGCGGACACATTTTCCATACCACCACCAAAGTCATACATCGCGTTTTGCGCGTACTTTGGCCATGCATAGCGGAATCCTGTGATGTTCGAAAAGAACTTCATCATGTCCGGTGTGTCAGAGAAGGATGCATCAATCGTGTCTTTTTGGCTTGCGGGAACCACATACCAAAGTGGAATGCCATCCCAGACATCCTTCTTGATCGCGACCTGCCCGGCAACCAGAGACAACAAATACGTCGCGTGCGGCTGAGTCATCCTCCAGTGAGCCGTACGACGGCCATTTTTGACCGTGTTGCTGACCGGGATGCCATTGCCGACCACTTCCCACTTTGCGGGGACGGTGGTGATGGTTTCGGTGGTTGCAAAGTCATTGGGATAGTCCCAGGTCACTGCCCACTCGCGGTTAAAGCCGGTCTCGCCTTGCGTCCAGAAGCCATCTTTATCAGGATTGACTCTGGTCGGTACCATCCAGTGCCAGCCGCCATCCGATCCGAACCCACCGCCCTGTTTGGAGCCGCCGGTGTACTTTGCTGAGACGATTGCAGTGGATGTCGGTGCGAGCGGAGAAGGTAAGGTGACAACCACAAACTCTCCAGTTCGCTTAAACGGCACATCTTTCCCGTTCACAGCCATCGACTTGACGGTTAGGCCCTGTCCAACATGAAACTTTGCGGTGGTTAGAGTTTGTACCAGCGGGCGGATGGTGTTGAAAGACTCGCCGGTAAACGTTCGGTTAGTTTCGTTGACATCCAGGACGACCTTGAGATGAAGGAGATCATATTCACGGTCAGGAGCGTAGGTAGGAGCAAACGAGTTCGGATTTTGCTGTCCCTGTCCGACGGCAGAGAGACCGGCCATACCAAGGGATGCGATGGCGGCGACGGAGCACGCCAGAACAGTGTTAATGCGCATAGGCGCAAAGTACCACGCCCTTACAATGTTGTCAGGTCAATTTAAGGCTATGCAGCCGTCATCCGGGCCGCATAGGCCATCACTTGTCCACGGTATGCAAGCTGCCGTGCATGGATACCAGCGCGAAGAGCACCGGCTTCAACTTCCATCGCTTTAAGGGCATCGGTGACTTGGTCCAGCGAGGATGTCTCCAGTGGTATATGCCAACATTCCTGTTCGATGCTCTGCATA
>CAZSGJ010000061.1:0-15755 GCA_964606305.1 uncultured Armatimonadia bacterium | reverse complement strand
CAGGAATGGCAAGTCATTGCCGACATACCGCTTCCACAGACGCTTCGGGTCCTGGGACAGACGAAATGCCCATTCCATACCCAGTTGCTGAAGCCACTTCGGTGCGCGCGCCACCGTGCCGCTAGCCATCTCGAATGACCCGCCGACACCCATGGATACTGGAACTCCCAGGTCATACTTGTTCCTGAATATCCACTTCTCTTGCTTTGGAGCACCCAACGCGACAAGGAGAACATCGGGATTTGCAGCTCGGACAATCTTCCGAATATGCTCCTGCTCTTCAACTGTGTCAAACGTTTCCTTCGGCGGACAATACGTGCCACATATCTGACATCCAGGAAAACGCTGCTCAAGGACGGCGCGTGTACCATCAGCAGCACCCGGCGCACCACCAAGCAGAAACAATCGAATTCCCGTCAGACTTGAATGTTTTGCAAGCTCGAACAAGAGATCACTGCCTGCAACGCGCTCTGGAAGCCCGGATTGACCTGCTCTCCTAAACAGACGTGATAGCCATACGACTGGCATTCCATCCGGAAGCACAAGGGATGCGGAGCGATAAACATCCCGGAATTCCTCATCCCTCTCGAGACGGTAGAGGTGATCAAGATTTCCCGTGACGATGTGATGCGGGGCGCTCCCCTTTTGAATCAAAAGGCTGATGAGCGCAATCGCATCCTGCATCGAAACAGCACTGAACAAAGCATCACCGACTTTGACTTTAGATACGTCAAAGCCGCTGACATCCCGTCGCGAAAGCTTACCGGAACTTCGCTCAGCGAGATCAACATCCGGGGTGTCGATGCCAAGACTCTTGAGCCCATCCAGACGCGTACCACCACTCACACGCTGAGCGCGTGTTGGGGTCCGGTCAATGGTGTTCAGGATGCTCATTTGGTCTCAATCTCGCTATCCGCATGCCATGCCTGTAGTCAGCATGACATCCGGTTACGAAGTGAGTTTAGAACACCGTTTTTATTTTTTCAGCGCAAAATTACTAGGTTTTTTGCACTCCTATACAATTTCTATGCCATTTATTGCCGTTATATGTGTTTTTTGGTGTGTCATATATGTCAAATAAGGCTAGCTTATTGCACATAAGGCACCTACTTTCGCACACTACGACATTTCACAGTGCAATGTTATGGATGAACACAACATACATAACACACAAACACCCGGTCACATTACTGTTAACCGGGTGCTGCAACGTCTTTAATTGCAAACTACAATGAAATCCAAGTACTGTTGGCAGCCCCCTGATACACCGCTTGCATCACTTTGTTCCGGTATGCAGCTTCATGAACACCGACCAGCTCAGCAGCTCCACCAGTACATACATTGAGGAACGCATCAAAGCCTGCCGGTGCACTTTCACAAGCCTCCTCAGCCACACCTTCGTAGGGACCATCCAATGTGGTCAGGCGCAGCTTGCCATAAACAACCGATGCATGCAGCTGTGTCCCGGAGACCATGAATGTCTGCGGATCCGTGATGTCATCCCACCCGGCAGCAAGTGTTGCCACAACACCATTCTTAAACACCAGAATGGCTTCACCTGTTTCATCACAGCCCTCATAGCGGGCCGTTCCAAGACCGATACGACCAGTGACTTGCTCAACATCACCGAACATCCATATCAATATGTCGAGCATATGCGTGCCGAGGTCACCAAATCCGCCAACGCCACTTTGCTTTGGATCCGCCATCCAACGCATATCGCCATCAAACCATCCTCCCAGTGCACCACGATGGCAATTGCTAGCACGCACACGCGTGATCTGTCCAAATGCTCCCGCATCCACAAGTGACTTTATCTTACGAAGCTCACCAATCCCGCGCATGAAGTAACCTGTCTGAAAGATGTTGCCTCCGTTGGTCACCAGCTCTGCGATTTCAGCAGCATCCTCCGCCGCAAATCCAATCGGCTTTTCAATAAAGACAGGCTTTCCCGTCGCGACAACCTGCGCGACGACATCTTTATGCTTAAGCGTCTGTGTACAAACCACAATCGCATCCACGCCCTCTACCGCCAGGGCATCCTCAACCGTTGCAGCAACTACGGCGCCCGGAGCCCACTCCAGCGCCTTCTCCGTGTAATGCGCATCATCATCAAACATCGAAACCACCGCTACATCCGGATGTTCCGCGACACGCGACATGAAGCCGCGGGTATGAATATGCGCAACGCCAATAAACGCTAAGCCTGCCATTTTGGACTCTCCTCAGGGCCGTAGCTCCAGACCCTTATTACAACCATTACACCCCACAGCAACGTTGTTTGCATCGCAAATCTATCTGGCAAAACCATGCCTGATGGTAAACTTGCTGCGTACCAATAGGTGTAATTACACCTGCAGGCAAGGGGAAATTGGAATGGCAATCTACGGCGGACAAGGGCAACAGCGCTGGGGCGACAACACCGCACGGACAAACACCTATATCCGTGATATCCAGCTAACCGACCAAAATGGACGTACCTGCCATACCGGACAAGTGCGCGGAAAAGGCGCATTGGTTCTATCCTTTTTGGATGCAACCTCTCCTGACGCCACGCACATCCTATCCCTGCTCGAGCAGCTTGCTAACGGCTATAAAGAAAGTGGAAAAGTCACTGTCTGGCCGCTCTTTAGTGCCGGGACGCCTGACGAAATCAACGCCGCCGTATCCGCAGCCGGTTTCACGGGCAGTCGCCTCGTTGATGCGGATGGCTATCACGCACAGCTCTACGGCATCGCAGACTATCCAACTACTCTTCTCGTCAACGCGCCGGGAGTCGTGGTGGCAAAGACACGCAAGTCTGGCACCGACTCACTGCAGTCCATCTCGACTGCAATCGCAACGCTGATTGAAGCCGAAACGCCTGTCACACTCGCGTGAACACTCCTGATGATGAAAAACAACAGACACCAGAAAGCTACCCGGAGCCTGATTCCGGGCAGCCGCAGTGGTCTGATACACCTCCGCCAAAGCCACGCACCGGATTACTGAAGTTCCTCCCAGCCATCGGCTTACTTCTCCTAAAGGGAAAATCCATCATCGGTGCGCTGAAGTTTCTCTGGCTTGCGAAATCCGGCCTTTCGATTCTGCTGTTTGTTGGCCTTGAAGCCTATCTCTTTGGCTGGCCCGCAGCCGTAATCATCACGCTGATCATCCTCTCGATGTCACTCGGCCGCTTCATCGCATATAAATGCCAAAGACGACGCATCAAACCCCTCACATTGATTCCATTTATCGGTGGAGGTCTTACTGCAGCTGATGCTGGTGAAACTGCGGCGCATGATGCATGGGTTGGATTGTCCGGTCCTATGGCCAGTGGTCTGCTATCGCTCAGCTGTCTGGGTCTGTACATCGGAACCGGCTCCCGCATCTGGCCGGTGATGGCTCTCCTTGGCCTCTCAATCACCCTTTTCCAGCTGGCTCCTGCACCGTTTCTGAGCGGCGGCACGGTCGCGATGGCAACCTTCCCAAAACTCCTCCTCCCAGGAATCATCCTCTTGGTGGTGGTCGCTCCAACAAGCCCAATTGTCTGGATACTCGGCCTCATGTCCCTGATGCCAGCCATTCATCTATGGCGTAATCCACTGCCAGACCTTCCCTACTTTTCAGGGGTGTCGATTCGTACAAAAATCATCATCGGAGCTACCTGGATTCTCATGGGCGTGATCATTGCCGCCGCCTACCGCATCACGGCGAATGAGCTGGATTTCCTGCGCAGCTCGGGGATGTAACCCACAAACAGACTGCGTGAACCGCACCCGTGTGTCTGCTACAATCGCGCAATGGACAGCATCGATAATGCACTGGTTGGACTCGTTGACTGGGTGAAACTACACCCTGGGACAGCTCTCACTATCACGCTCGCTCTGCATGTTCTAACCATTATCATCACAACCATTTGGACCAACCGGATCGCAGGTCTTGCCGCACGCCATAAACGTCTCTTCCGGGGCACCACTGGTAATGATCTTGAAGCGCAGGTCATGCGAACTATCGAGTCCGCTCAGGAATCCGAAGCACGAATTGAATCCCTGTCAAAGGCCGTTCAACGTATTGATTCATCGTTTATCCAAGGCTTCCGCAAGACGGGCTTCCACCGCTACGATGCCGTCCCGGGTCAGGGTGGAATGCAAAGCTTCTCTCTTGCTCTCCTTGATGATGCAAACTCTGGCATCGTCATCACCGTCATTACGGGCCGTGCAGAAAGCCGCACCTACTGCAAGCCCGTCGTCAATGGCATCAGCAACATGATGCTGTCCGATGAAGAAAAGCTTGCGATAGCATCCGCAACCCTTCCTGCACAACAAGGGCTAGCCTGAAGCGGTGCGCAGCGGACCGCCACCGGATGAACGCTCGCTGATCGAGCGGTCCTGTAAAGGGGATGTTCATGCTTACGATGTCCTTGTCCGGCGATATGAGCGGATTATGTATCAGCTTGCGGTCCGCCTGACGGGCAACACGGATGACGCAGCCGACATCGCTCAGGAAGCCTTTATCCGCGGCTGGAGCCATATAAAAGCGTTTCGCCGCGAGGCGATGTTCTCCACATGGATGCACCGTATTGTCGTTAATGTCTTTCTTGACCATCGCAAGAAAAATCGCAACAAAAAGCACATCAGCCTGGAACAGAGCATTGATGCCAACCAGGAAGCGACAACAATGGACATCCCGGACACCGCCGCCGGGCCCGAAGCGCTCGCCCTTGAAACAGAGCAGCAGGTTGAGCTGCACAATGCCCTGATGGAGCTTCCCGAGGCACAGCGTACGCTTATGGTTCTATTTCACATCCAGGAAAAGACATATGAAGAGCTTGTCGAGATTACCGGATTGCCCCTCGGGACCGTAAAGTCACGCCTTAATCGCGCCAGACTGGCACTTCGTGATCGGCTGAATAAACGCATTGCACATCAATAGAACGATTTACGACAAACCGCAATTACTACAGCGACGTATCTGGAACCTAACGAATATTTCCATCGTCACATAAACACCACTACCATGGACTGTACAACCTGGCGCGAATGCGCATCCGACCATATCGATGGCACTCTCCCGGCAAAGCTTGCCCGGGAAGCCGATGCGCATATCCAGACATGCCCCGAATGTGCAGCCGATATGGAAGGTATAAAATCGCTGTCAGCTGAGCTTTCATCGCTTCCTACACCCGATGTCCCGCTTTACTTCAGCGACAATATCCTCTCCAGGATTGAGGCCCAGCAGTCAGCCGCCAAAGAGCCCTGGTGGCGCGCCGCGCGGCTTGGAATAACCACTGCGCTTGCAGGAGCCACCGTCGCATCTTTTGTTTGGATGCAGGTAAACCCGGTCGTGGATGGTCCAAACAGAATCCGGGCCGGCGCCGGGGGAACGCGACGCGCGATTACACCAGCTCCAACCGTTGCGCCCAAGCTGAATACTCGGTGGATGCTGCGCGCGGATGCAGCGACACCCACCTACGATGTTGAGCTTACATTGCTCTCAAAGTCATCCGGGACCGCCAAATGTAGCATTTCAGGTGACCCACATTCCTATCGCTTTACACTCGCCCCCGGAGTCGCCAACCACTTCCGGATTCCTGTCACGCTTTTTGGCAATGACAATGTCGCCAGCCTGCACACCGTGTGGACAAGTGATGACACAACGCATAAGCGAATCGAGCATCACCCACTTTCCCCGGAGACACCAACGCCACGGCGACAGTCATTTGGCATTCGTGACCTCCCAATAGCCGATGCCGCACGCGAAGTATCAAGCCGCTACAACATCCCGATAACCCTTCAGGATATTCCAGAAACAGCCCGCATCCGCGTCAGCCCAATCCATGCAACTGCGGAAGAAGCACTCACAGCGGCACTGTCTGGCACGGGATGCAAACTTGTCACGACCCCTGATGGACTGTACATTTCCGGGAAGTGACCCCAGTCAGCCTCCATCCATACGAAAACAGCATCCTCTCGGCAATAACCCAAACACGGACTCTGATGCCTGAAGACCGTATCGCTGTTGCGTGCTCGGGCGGTCCTGACAGCCTCGCCGCGCTCTTTGCGCTTACCGCGCTGGCACGTGCTGGACACATCTCGTTGCCAATTTGTGTGTTGCATTACCACCACGGGATGCGCGGGGCAGAAGCGGATGCGGATGCTGAATTTGTCATGGGAATGGCAGCACGCTGCGGCATCCACGGGGCTATTGGCTACGGCCAGGGGATGGGCTGGAATGAGCAACAGGCCCGTGACCACCGATACGCCTGGCTCGTAAATGCCGCTCGCGAACATGGTGCAACTGTCATTGTGACAGCGCATACATCCACCGACCAGGCAATGACAGTTTTGCTGCGGATGCTTCGTGGGACGCACACGGATGGCCTCGCGGGTATCCCACCCCGGCGGGAGCTGGCGAAGGGCATCGATGTCGCGCGGCCCCTCATCCATGAAACCCGGGATGCCGGGATTGCCTACCTCCGCGATTTAGGTGTTTCATTCCGCCACGATCCAACGAATGACAACACAGACTTCCCGCGGAACCGATTAAGAAACGCTTTTGGTCAGCTGCAGGCCGATTTCAATGGCAACCTCACGGATGCCCTTTGCCGGATCGCGGATGCGGCACGCGATGACAGTGCCTTTATCGGGATGCACGTTCAGGCATTGCTGGACAATGCGATGACATCGGTAGCGGGCATCTGGAAAATCGCACCGCTTACTACGGCTCATCCGGCACTCCGCTCGCGGGCCATCCTCGATATTCTTGCGAGAGAGCTCCCTCCTGATTGCCACGAAGCCGCTTTAGTGGAATTGAATGTCAGAACGCTTGGGAACCTGTTGATCAATGGAGGTAAAGTCGTGCTTCCTGGTGGGTTCCATGTGGAAACCTGCGGACCGTGGCTGGTGTTCAGTGATAGCGGAATCCATACGGGAATGACTCTGGATGTCAATCAAACCATCGGGTTGCCGAATGGCCTTCAAATCCATATGCAGGCTGTGACGGGCGAACAGGATGTCGTAGCGGATCCATCCGGGATGACCTGTTTTGTCTCACTTCCCGGCGGGAGTGAAGGTGTCGTGTTGCGGCTTGCGAGGAACGGCGACCGGCTTGGTGCAAAGCGGAGCGTTACAGATGTTTGCAGGGCGGCGGGAATTCCAGCTGAAGAACGTCCTGCGGTGTGGGTTGCTGTGTGTCCAACAACAGGGGATGTCCTGTGGGTCCCGGGGGTTGGTTATGGACAAAGACAGCTACCGCAGGGCGTTAAACCTACGCATTTTCTCGTGGCATCCCATACGGTTGCAGGATACTGACACACTAGACCACCTCCCGGCTTATGCTGGCCCGCGTGCTATAATTTCGCCATGGCCCTCTCTCCTGATGAGGTGCGAAAAGTCGGTTCCTTGGCGCGTCTTGCGCTCACGGATGACGAAGTCGAGCACCTGACCCCCCAACTCAACGATCTCCTTGCGCAATTCGAACGCCTTCAGGCAGTGGATACAACGGGTGTTCCCGCGATGTCCCACTCTGTCCCTGTCAAGGCATTCCTCCGTGAGGATGTCATCGTCCCATCCCTCCCCAAGGCTGTCGTTCTCGGGATGGGCCCGGAGGTGGATGAGCTGTTGGGTGGATTTGTGGTGCCACAGGTTCTGGCGGGAGATGCATAATTAATGTCTGATATCACCTCCCTCTCTGCCACAGAAATCGCCGCGGCTGTCCGCGGAGGCACGCTTAGCGCAGCTGCCGTCACGGATGCTTTTCTGGCTCGGATTGCCGCTGTCGACCCACAGGTTGGCGCATTCCTAACGGTAACTGCGGATGCCGCACGTAACGCAGCCGCTGCAGTGGATGCCAAAGTTGCAGCGGGTATCGACCCGGGCAAGCTTGCCGGTGTCCCGATTGCCATCAAAGACAATATGTGTACCCTCGGGGTAGCCACAACGTGCGCAAGTAAGATTCTGGATGGTTTTATTCCTCCTTACGACGCTACGGTCATCACCCGTTTACAGGATGCCGGAGCCGTTATCATCGGGAAAACAAACCTCGATGAATTCGCGATGGGCAGCTCCAGTGAGAATAGTGCTCTGGGTGTGACGCGGAATCCCTGGGATTTATCAAAGGTCCCTGGAGGTTCATCCGGTGGGTCAGCCGCTGCTGTCGCCGCACGTCTTGTACCGATTTCCCTTGGCTCCGATACCGGTGGCTCCATCCGCCAGCCTGCCGCATTCTGTGGCACCCTTGGTCTCAAACCAACGTACGGACGTGTCAGCCGCTTTGGCCTCGTCGCGTTTGCATCCTCCCTTGATCAAATCGGCCCATTTGCGAACACCGTGGATGACATCGCGCTTGCCATGGAAGTCCTCTCCGGGCATGACCCAAAGGACTCAACCAGCCTTCCGATGGAAGCTCCTGAGCTTATGGATGCATCCAATGGCGATATCAAGGGCTTGCGCATCGGTATTCCGGATGAGTATTTCGCAGAAGGTATCAGCGAGCCGGTTCGCGTTGCTGTGATGCAGGTTGTGGACAAGCTGACCGAGCTTGGCGCTGTTGTGAGCCACGTCTCGATGCCACATACCGAATACACCCTGCCCGCGTACTACATCGTCGCTCCAGCGGAGGCATCTTCAAACCTCGCGCGCTACGATGGTGTCCGCTATGGAAACCGTGCACCAAAGACACTGTCGCATTCAGACTTGGCAGAGAAGACCCGTGAACAGGGCTTTGGTGCGGAAGTCAAGCGGCGTATTCTGATTGGAACGTATGCGCTGTCAGCTGGCTACTACGATGCCTTTTACCACAAGGCGATGCAGGTTCGGACGCTGATTCAACAGGACTTCATCAAGGCATTCGAGCAGGTGGATGTCCTCATCACCCCGACGACGCCGACGACTGCATTTGGTATTGGTGAGAAGTCGGATGACCCGCTCGCGATGAAGCTCTCTGACATCTGTACATTGAGCGCAAATTTGGCGGGTGTCCCAGGTATCAGCATCCCGGCTGGATTTGATGATGCCGGACTGCCGTTCGGCGTCCAGCTGCTGGGTCCGGCGCTTTCCGAGGCGATGCTCTTGAAGGTCTCGCGTGCTTACCTTGATGCCACCCATTGGAATGAGCAGGCTCCGGCACTGTAACCATCTATTGCTCGTAGTAACAAAGGCCACGGAGGAGACTCTGTGGTCTTTTTTTGATGACGCAGTTCTGAACACAACGTTGAAAATGCAAAAAAGCCCGCGCCATCCATTAGGCGCGGGCTGAAAACCCCAAAGAAGGTTCTACGACAGCTGCACTATCGGTCAGGTCCACTCTAACGGAAACAATATCCGGAAGTGCCTGAGTCCAGTTCGCTAGACGCAATATAGATTATAGCACTAAGCGTGCCTTAGGGTTAGGGTAGTGTTAAGAATCGTAATACTGGTTTATTCGAACCACTAAATGGTTAATGGCCGGGTCACTGTCTTGACGCCGGCCATAATTGTTGAGAAGGCGTTCCCTAACCCCAGCTGGAGTGGAAGGTTCCTTCCTTATCAGTGCGCTCGTAGGTGTGTGCACCAAAGAGGTCACGCTGTGCCTGAATGAGGTTTGCCGGCAACGTGGCTCGGCGGTACCCATCGTAGTAGCTGAGCGATGACCCGAATGCAGGAACAGGAATGCCCTGTTGTGCCGCAAGCGAAACGACACGTCGCCAGCCACTCTGGCAGCGACCGATCTCAGCCTTAAAGTAAGGATCCAGCATCAGGTTCGCAAGACCAGGCTCGACTTCATAGGCTTCCTTAATACGGTTGAGGAAGCGCGCGCGGATAATACATCCTCCACGCCAAATCGTCGCAATCGACCCGCGGTCAAGCGTCCAGCCATTTTCAGCAGCAGCCGCATCGAGCTGTACAAAGCCCTGTGCGTAAGCCACGATCTTGGATGCATACAGGGCATCCCGGATGTCATTGACCAGCTGTGCGATGTCCCCCACATCCACTGTGGTTGCAGGTCCTGGGAGCTGTGTGGATGCCGCAACGCGCTCATCCTTCTGGAAGGACAGGCAGCGGGCGAAGACAGCTTCCGTGATAGCCGTTGTCGGGACGCCAAGGTCGAGCGCCAACTGACTGGTCCACTTGCCGGTTCCCTTTTGCGCTGCTTTGTCGAGGACTTTATCGACGAGATAGCCACCGTCTTCATCAAATGTGTTGAAGATTTTGCAGGTGATGTCAATCAGGAATGAATCGAGGTCGCCATTGTTCCATTCGGTAAACGTTGCACCGATTTGCTCGTTTGAGAGACCGGCAACGTGCTTGAGCAGGTCGTATGCTTCGGCGATCAGCTGCATGTCGGCGTATTCGATGCCGTTGTGGACCATTTTGACATAGTGACCAGCGCCATCTGCGCCGATGTACGCGCTGCACGCAACGCCATCCACTTTGGCGGAGATTGCCGTCAGGATCGGTGCGATACGGTTATATGCATCCTGTGGTCCGCCAGGCATGATGGATGGACCGTTCAGTGCGCCTTCTTCGCCACCGGAGACACCGACGCCGAGGAAATTCAGGCCCTTAGACTCGAGATATTTGCAGCGGCGCTGGGTATCTGCATAGTGGGAGTTACCGCCATCCACGATGGTGTCGCCTGGTGCCAAGAGAGGAACCAACTCCTCGATAACGGCATCCACCGGACCGCCAGCCTTGACCATGATGAGAATCGTGCGTGGAGTTGCGAGCTTTTCGACAAACTCAGTCAGCGTGTGTGCGCCGGTAAAAGCGCCTTCGGAGCCATATGCCTCGAGGAACTCATCCACCTTGCTCGCAGTGCGGTTGTGGACGGCAATCGGGAAGCCGTTACGCGCGACGTTTCGCGCGAGGTTCTGACCCATGACCGCAAGTCCGGTCAATCCGAAGTGTGGCAGCTGTGACAATGGAAACTCCTTAGGAGGGATGCTCAGACGCGAATCCCACACTCAGTAAGTATCACAGGCAGGCGAATGCCGCAAAAATGGCGGCTTTCTGCAGTGGCGGTTGGCAGTCTAGTAGCCTAGATGTCGGTCCACAAGATTTCCACATAGCCGGCCGTCCACGATGGCTGTTAGCTGACGCATCACCAATGCACCAAACCGCTCCCAATAATCAGGATTTACACCTCCGGTATGCGGGGTGATGATGGTATTTGGTGCGCTCCACCAAGGCGAGTCCGGTGGTAGTGGTTCATCGACGAAGACATCCACGCCGACGCCTGCTATCCACCCGCGGTTTACTGCCTGGAGGACGTGACGCTCATCCCATAAGCCTCCTCGCCCAATATTGAACACATAGGTAGGGCGGCGGAGGATCTCGATTTCCTCTTCACCAAACAACCAGCGTGTATGGGGAGTCAATGGGAGAGCAAGGACTATCATGTCACTTGCAAGGATGAGGTCGTGGTATTGGAGATGCGAGAGGACATAGTCAAAGTGTGGCGTCGGCTTCTCCGGGTCCCGCCGGGTACCCACGGTTCGCATCCCAAATGCCTGACACCTTCGCGCAATCGCCTGTCCGATTTGCCCCGCGCCTACAATCCCGACGGTCTTGCCTTCTAGGGTAAACAGCTTGTCGGCCTGCTCGCGGCGGCTCCATTTCGCGGCGCGCTGTGCATCCACAGACAAATGAATACCGCGTGCAAAGGAGAGCATCATTGCGAGCACATGCTCGGAACACGATGCCGCATGGATTCCGCTGCCCGTACTGACCATCACCTCTTGGCCATTAGCATTGGTAAAAAGCTCTGGATACAGCTTGCCATCCACGCCTGCAGACCAGAACTGCACAAGCTTCAGGTTGGGCATTTGTTCCCTTAACGAAGCAGGAAGCGCCGCGCAGAGCACGACTTCCGTCCGCGCAAGCACATCTGGTGGCACGTCACGTTCAGAGTACACATCCAGCGTGAACACCCCGTTAAAGCTGACAACCACATCGTGCAGCTGACGGACCAATGTTTCATCTTCACCGTTGTTCAGGAGGAGGATATGCATGAACTACAGTCTACCTACTCGTGCGCAGCTGCATCACGGAGTATTTCCTTTGTTTCCGCGACGACCGAAGCAGGCACAACAAGGCCTGCGGCACCAGCGACAACAGCGGATGGCGCATCCGATGGAATCTCGACAACGACCCAGCACGGAGGAGCAGAGAGAATGTCAGAGGGGAGCATCCCGTTTGCGCACAGCAAAACATCCGCTGAGTCCTCTGGCAAAGTGACATCACCGGCGGCACGTACATCCACTATTCGAAGGGGTGGAACAACAATGCCTTGCTGTCGGATGGCATCGCTGACCGCCATCTGGAATGCCGCACGTCCCCCTTGGATGCCGCTTGGCGCCGTCAGCCAGCCTGTCGTCCCGGTGCGTTGCAAAATCGTCGTGATGTCTGCATTGACCCAGACCTGGCTTCCTGTAGCGAGACAGGCATCCCAGAGTTCATCGTTTATTGCACCCAGAATTGCAAGTCCATCCGCACCTTGTGAAATGGCCACTTCGATGTCGGTGCTATAGATGATCGCTGCATAAACGGGAATACTAACCCCGCCGCGGGTGTGGACGGGGATATGGCCATCCCCGATGGCGTAGCGGGTCCGCCGTGTCGACTGGATCCGGACCAGCTCATCGGCGGTGGGCTCAACAAGCACCAGCTGGCGAAGCGGATCGACAAGGACAAGCATTCCATCGGCGATGGCTTCATCCGGTAGCTCAGAGACATGGACGCACGGAATATCCAGTGGGTTTTGGATATCCGAAGGGAAGGGCTGCTGTGAGACGATGCCAACAAGTGTGCTCCCGAGGGGGAGAGGCATCCAAAGCCCGACATCGATACGGTCGACCACCAGCACGATATCGAGAGCGGTTTCATCCACTTCGACAGATTTCCGGAGGCGGGCGATGGTCGCGGTGTCGATCGTCGGACGCCGGTCAAGGTAGGTTACATTGACAGCCCAACCAAGGACAGGACGCTGCCCGGAGCCTCGGCCAACAAGTGTGATCATGTGGCAGCTGGTGGCGGTGGAGGCGTGGTGCCGGGTTTAGCATCCCCACCGGACGGTGGTGGAACCGTTACAGGTTTATCGGTCTTTTCCGGTTTGCCGGGTGGCTTCAGGCCACCGCCTTTAGGTGCATCGGATGGTGGAGGCGTTTTTTCGTCCTCATCATCCACTTTGAACTTGCTGCCATCTTCAACACCGGTGATATCGATGGCTTCTTTGCCATCCGTGAGGGTGACAATTGCAGACTTCCCTTTGAGGCTCTCGCCTTTGTCGGACTTCGCGAGGAGGTTGCCGCGGAGCAGTGCTTTTTCTTCACCGCCACGGTATTCGAGGTTATCAGCGGTTACGGTCCAGTTGCGTTCGCGGGCGCGGAAGGTGATGACAGTATCACTCGACAGAATCGCCGTCTTTGTTTTCCAGGAGTAATCGACTTTGCTGCCACGGATGTCAACGGGATTGGAAAACTCCTTGCGCACCGAGCCTTCTGGTGCGGTCGCCGCATCCTGCTTGGGGCGTGCGATGATATGGACATCCCCGACAAGGTTGACCAGCTTTTTCCCGTAGTTCGCGGTGCCTTGATTTGCGGTGATGGTGTTTTGTGCATCATCCACGGTGACGTTGCCCGGACTTGTCCCTATTTGTGTCTTACGGTTGTAGGTCACAAGAGCTGATTGGAACTTGGTTTCTTTGTACAGTAAGCGGGCATTGCCTTTTAGGGTAGCTATACCGCCATTAGGTGTATCCACGTATGTGCCTTCGTCCCCGTATGGATAGACATAAGGGTCATCGGGTCCGCTGGGCTTGAAGGATTCCTTTGCGCCAGGGTCTTTAGCGGTTTTGATGCCATCCGGGAGTGGTTTGGTCCCGGGATTGACTGGCTTTTGTGCAGCAGGTTTTGTTTGTGACCCGAGTACCGGCGGCGTTTTGTCTTTGGACTGTGCGATGGCGAGTGCTGCGCAGACTCCAAGGATGGCGGTTGTAATGGGCAGTCTCAGGTTCACGGGAGGTCCTCTACGAGGAATTTACCGCGAAGGTGTGTTCCTTTGATGTTTGTGTGTGCGAAATCTGCCGTGATGGAGTCAAACATCAGGTTTCCCTTGGCGGTTTGGATGTTCACAGGGTTGGGGCACTGGAGCTGCTGGGTCGCGGTCATCCAGATGAGTGAGAGGGTGGTGATACTGATTGTCCCAAAGCTGATTGGGATGTCATTCTCGGTTGGTTTTGCGGGCGGAAGCAGTGTGATTAGCAGAGGCCCGCTTGCATCAAAGCGTCCATTTTCATCATGATACTGGGCTCGTGGAGCATTGAATATCACGCGTTTCGTGCCCGCGTAGGTGATTTCGGCATTGATTCCGCCTTGAAAGTCAAGCTGATGTGCGGAGCGGTCAGCGGTGACGCGTGGTGCGGTGACATTCCATGCGCGTTCCCCGTTTGTGTAGCCTTGCGCGGTGACATTTTCAAAGCGTGCACCTGAAATGATTTCGCTGGCAGGCCTTCCGATCGACGAGACGGTTTTTGCGGAGAGCTGCCACGCGAGTGCGAGTCCGGCGGCGATCAGGGTGATGCAGGCGGTTGGGAGGATGTACTCGGATGCGTGGTGCATGGCAGTGCTAAAAAATGTTGACTCCCGGTGGAACACCGGGAGTCACAGGTTTATTCGCAAACGTTCCGGGGGTTAGATCTTTGGTGGGAACGGAGGTCCATCCGTGTTGCCAAGCTTGAAGGTCCCGAGGGTCCTTGTCTGATTGGCTTGGATAGGTGCTGCAGGGAAGCCATCGGACACGAAGTCGTAGAGCTCACCGCCAAGATACCCGGAACGATAGAAGCGGTCTGTTCCATTGGCAGCCTTTGGTGCTGCGAGGAAGCCGTTTTTGGATGTTGTGAATGCGCTGCACTTGAGGGAGAAGGTGCCAT
Source organism: uncultured Armatimonadia bacterium (assembly GCA_964606305.1). GTDB lineage: Bacteria > Armatimonadota > Armatimonadia > Armatimonadales > Armatimonadaceae > CAIRTT01. The sequence continues at coordinate 866 of CAZSGJ010000061.1, read as the reverse complement.
CCACGCCGGTTGTAGCGGATGCACCGTTCAATGTAACCACAACGCCTTCGATCGGGCTGTCATTGTTATTGATGTCGATGACCTTACCGGTGAACGTGGCCTGACGTGTGTCGGTGCCTCCGTTATCGCTGGATCCACCACCGCATCCAGTGATGGCCAATGCCACAGCGGACAGGGCACAGCAGCCAAGCATGGCGCGTCTCGTCCATGTCTTCGTCGTTGCAGCTACAGCGCTGGCAGTCTCGACCTTCATTCGGTACCTCCGGAAGTCGGCATACTCCTGTGTACATACACAGACCGACAATCGACCAACAGTATAACGGAACTCACGATTTACCTGCAACCAGATAGATATTGAACTACATCTGGAATATGGACTCCGATGGCGTTTACATCCTTCACCAATATTGCAGAAAAAGACTATTCAAGTGCAATCCGAAGGGTTAGCGTAGGATTATGGATTGGTTGTAAAGGCAATATTGCTCGCAGGAGATACCAGACATACTGTATTGTGCAGTTATGCTCAGCGTCATTCTCCCATTGACATTTGCCTTTTTTGCTCCCGTCCAGGACACCGCAAAATCCACTTCGTTCAAGCCAAATCCGGATGCAGTCCGTGCGCGTGATATGTATGCCGACCTTCGTCTTCTGGATTCATTGGTGCCGCTTGAGCTCACAAAGGACCAGATTGCACAGCTGTTGGTCCCTATGAAAGCTGCACAAAAAGAGTATGAGGGCTTGCTAAAGCAGGCGGATGAAGCGGCTAAGGGTTTGGCAGATGCATTGACTGAGGCGCGCAATGCCGCAATTGCTGGCAAAAAGGCACCGGTTGAGCTAAGCAAAAAAATCGATGACTTGGGAAAGGC
>CAZSGJ010000060.1:0-15850 GCA_964606305.1 uncultured Armatimonadia bacterium | reverse complement strand
TGCCTACTTACCACGGACGCAAAACGATTTGCTAGGATGGGCTGGAACAATCCCTGCGTCAATTCCGAAAGTCCAACTCCTAATCCCGGCGTAGAGAAGGACTGCCTTTACCAGTCTTACTATCGACGGATTCCGCGTTGTTTGAGGAAGTCAGTCAACGCCGATGGCCGATCGGTTTGAATTCCTCCTGCACCTCGCGCAATCACATCCGACCAGATTTCCGGTCCTTCAGACAGCGTCAGCGTATCTGGGAGATAAACAACTCCCAACTCCGCCACTGCCTTTATCTGCTCTGCCGATAGTGTCAATGGGCCATCGAGTGCAGACAGCTGAAAATGCGAAACAAATGCTTTCAGCTGCTGCGGTGTCCGCACATCATCCGGTGCTGTTGCCATGAGACGCAGCTCCGGGATGTGCCGCTTCCACAGGCTTGCCTCATCAATTGAGATGTAAGCAAAGCTCTTGGCAATCACCTGTGGATCACCGATGACATGTTTTAGTGCCAATGGGTGGACATCTTTTGTGTCAAAGTAAAAGCCTGCACGGCCACGAACAACTTTGACCAGCTCCTCAAGCGTCGGAACGTGGTGTCTACCAACGCTTGCAAAGCGGGTATCCCGGATGCACAGGCGGCGAACCTGCGCCAATGTCATCCCCGAAATCGGCCCAAAACCATCCGTCGTTCGGTCAACTGTGCTGTCGTGCAGTACGACCAAGTGTCCATCCGCCGTAGTACGTACATCGCACTCAATCAGGTCGGCCCCAAGCCGCACCGCATCCCGGGCAGCTGCCAGGGTGTTTTCAGGGGCCCGCTCTGTGCACCCTCTGTGACACGAAACCAGGAATCGCTTGGTCATCGTTGACATGAGAGCATCATAGCGCGGGCTATCCGTAATTATTTCGGCAACTTCAGCTTGATATACGGCGACTTCTTGTCGCCCTTTGCCTTGTCCTTGGATGCCTTGTCGCCCTTCCCTTCCTTAGCTCCAACTTCACCCGGCATCGGTCGCTCGACCGTGGGCGGGAAGGCGTTGAACTGTCTCCAGAGCTCAAAGCCAAGTGAAACTTCGCCAAGAAGAATCCACCCAGTGGCCTCTGCTCCCGGCCGCAGGAGATCTGCCCGTGGCCACGGATCTTCCTTTTTTGCAGCGATTGCTTCGAAGTCCGGCTTCACAACAACCCGATAGTTCGCGGTTCCATCATCGAGTGCATCAATGACGGCAACGCGTCCGGCAAATGTACCAACAGCCGCGCTCGGCCATCCGGAGAACTGCAGAGCAGGCCATCCAGCGAGCTGGATTCTGACGGGTAGTCCCTCCCGCAGCAGTGCAACATCGTTGTCGGTGACCATCAGCTCGACAGTACGATCTGCCGTATTTGGCGAGAGCACTGCCAGCACATCACCAGCCTTCACCGTTGCTCCGGCACCGACTTGCAGCAACCGCACGATGCGTCCAGCTGCTGGGGATCGTACAACCTGTTGTGTTGCACGCTGTCCGACATTGCTTTGTTCAATACGGAGCTTTTGGATATCGGCATCGATTTTCGCAACAGATTCACGCGCGCTTTCCATAGTTGCCCCGATAGCATCAAGGGTTGCAGCGGTATCTGATGTCACTTTTGCCTGATCCAGTTGAGCCGTCAGAACGTCTTTCGCTGCGACATCCAGTGCGGCAACTGCCCGTTCAATATCTGTTTGAACACGGTCAACTTCAAGTCCGGCACGGTTTTTATCGAGGTCTCCAACCGTGGCATCACGCTTCGCAACTTTTAGGGCAAGATCCGCGCGTTCGACATCGGTTTTGCGTTTTACAAAATCATTTTCCGCTATTTCAAAGTCACGCTTTGAACGAAGGCCATCATCAAAGAGTGATTTGATTCGGTCTCTTTGAAAGCGACTCGTGTCAAGTTCCTGCCTTGCCGCCGTAAGGGCCTGCTCCGTTTGCAGTACACGCAGACGCGCCTGTTCGGCCCGCTCGGCTGCACCGCTTTCAACAACATCTTTGGCAATCTGACCAGTCTTTCGAGCTCCAATCACAGCCTGCTGCGCTGCCTTGTAGCGCTGCTTTGACTGTGCAACACGCTGGCGAGCCGTGTCCATGGCAGCCTCCCGGCTGAGAGTAAGCTGATCAACCTGCGCTTGCAGCCGCTCGATCCGACCGGTTGCACGCGACCGTTGTTCACCTAAAGCAGCAAGCTGTGTGACGATTCGCGTTGCCTGCTCCGGGTCAAGGAATTTCGAGTCGATGTCATCGAGCTCAGCGATGACATCGCCGGCTGCCACGGTCTGCCCTTCCTGTATGTGCCAGGCTACTAGCCGTCCGGAAATCTGTGCCTCGATGTTTTGTGGGCGGTCCATCGCGCTGAAAACGGCAACGGTGCCATAGCCAGTGACTGTCTGCTGCCACGGGATAAAGATTAAACCGAGAACAACAGAGGCCACAAGAATGATCAGGATGATGGCTATGCGCCTTCCGCTCTTTGGAGGTTTGACCAGTTCAAGACTATTGTGTAGTCGCGTGGTGGGATTGGATGGCGTTGTCATCGGGATGCCCTCTCTGCAAGTACACGTGCGGTCAGGAATGGGAAGAGCTCACGGAATGCGCTGTTTTCATGACTTGCCAGCTCATCGGGCGTGCCGCTCTCAACAATCCGTCCACCGTCGAGAACATCAACCCGACGGGACCGCAGAACAACTTCCGAATCATGCGAGATATCAACGATTGTCCAGTTATTTTCAGGTGCGTAGATTTTGTCAAGAATCGCCATAGTCGTACGTTCATCAATTCCAGTGAAGGCTTCATCAAGGATCAACAGACGTGGCCGGCCGGCTACAGCGCGAGCCAGCAACAAACGCTGAATCTGCCCGCGTGAAAAGTTCATACCGGCGGATACGAGCTGGAGACTGGTCCCCTGCGGCATCCGTGCAATCTCATCCGCAAGCTGTGCGATTTCAAGCGCCCACCAGACATCCTGGTGCGTCACCCACTCGCGCCCTGCACGGACATTTTCTTCAAGCGTTCCTTCGAAGATCTCGTTGGTGTAGCCCACCATAGTGACTTCTTTCCGCAGGCTTGCAAGGTCAAGTGCCCTGACATCAAAGCCATCCAGTTCAACCGTGCCATGCGTCGGCTCTTCCAGCCCACAGAGAATCATCGCAAGTGTCGACTTCCCTGCACCACTTGCCCCAACAAGACTGACGCGATCTCCGGAGTTGAGATCAAACTCGATACCGGTGAGCACTTCCTGAGATTCGTTATACGAAAATCGGATGCCGTGACACTTGATAACGATTCCTGGAAGATGTGAGCCGCCCGGGAGTTCATAACCTCCGGTTCGTTCCGTTTGAAGGTCTGTCACGTGACCAACTTTGTCGAGACCGGTTAGGAGATCAAAGACCTGATCAGCCTGTCGGACGAGTTTGTCAAGCGATGCAAGCACTGACACAACAATGATCTGCGCGGCGACGAGCTGCCCGAGGGTTAACTGTCGGTTGATGACCAGCCAGCCGCCTATTGCAAGAACGCCTGCACTGGCAAATGCTTGGAAGAAGTAACTCCCGGCGGCCTGGCGGTAGTAAACCGCAAAATGTTTCTGTCGGGCCTTTATGTACTTTACGACGGCAAGGTCAGCCCGCTGGACGAGATAGTCGCCATCCGCATGCAGCTTTAGACCAATATGACAGCGTGCCAGTTCTTCAAGCCAGTCAGCGACCCTGTACTTTTCCTTGCTCTCAACAATACTTGTACGCAAGCCACCGATACCGAGTACACCGATAATGAATGCCATCGACAGAAGAATAATGATGTCAAAGCCCAGCAGGACGGGGCTGTAAACGGCAAGGAGCACAAGGCCGACGAAGGCCTGAAGGGAAACCGTCAGGCCATCCAGTAACAGCTTTGAGAGGGTCTTTTGTATCGTCAGGACATCAAAAAATCGGTTGATCAGCTCCGGTGCATACTCACCATGTACGGACTGAACACGAACATTCACCATCCGGTGAGCCATTTCGAGCGCAACCTTGGCAAAGACGCGCTGCTGTAGTCGCTCGACAAGTGAGAGCTTCATCAACTGAAGAATGCCCGTCACAACCATTCCAAAGAAGACAAGAATCGTCAATACAACCAGTGGCTGGACAAGCACTCCAGCCGCAACGATATTGACCAGTGCCTGAGTTGCAAGTGGAACCGCCAATGCAGTCAATCCCGCCACCATTGTGTAGGTGATCAGGACGATCATGTCGCCCCTTTCCTGCCTCATCAGGTGGAAGAAGCGCTGCATTGCCGTTGGGTGGGCATGGTGGTCGGAGGTTGTGTCGTTGTGATGACTCATCGTGGGTTTCCTAGCGTTTCATCAAAGCGCGATCGATGCAGCATCCAGGGCGATCAGAGCCTGCTGGTATTCAAGTTGGATGTCGATAAGGCGTCCAAGTGCTTCAGCGGTAGCACGTTCACGCTGGTTGACGAGAAAGAGGGTTGAATCGCCTTCAGCAAACCGCTTTCGTTCACCATCCTCAAGCCGCTTTGCGAGCGTAACTTCGGCATCCGTTGCCAGATATCGTTCCACGGATGCGTTGATAGCCGACCATGCGTCATCGACTTCAAGGAGGACTTGTCGCTTTACGAGCTCACGGTCCTGCGTCAATTTGATGGTCTTTGCACGGGCGGTGTCCCGTCGTCCAGTTGCATCCCAGCGGCCAACAGGGACACTGAAGTTAATGCCGGCTTTGAGGGTATCGCCGATGCCTAGGCGCCCCATATCCTGTCCGGGTTGGAGAATGACGCTGAGGTCTGGCCGGCTGTCATTGTTGGCAAGGCGTTCATCCAGGCCAACCGTCGATAGCTGCAGCGCAATCGCCAATATTTCCGGTCGTTTAGCAAGCGCATCCTCCCGACTGACCTGTAACCGGGCAGCCTCCAGAAATGCGGGTGCTGGCATATCGGATGGGAGCTGCTCATTAGGTGGCGGTGGTAGCGGTGTTCCATCATCCTGCCAGAGGTAGCCTGCAAGTTTAATTGCAGCTTTCTGAATATCCCGGTCAGCTTTATTCAATGCGGCTTCACGGCGACGTACTTCCTGCTCAGCTTCTGTGATGGCAATGCGTGGTTGTGCTTCAAGTTCGACTTCACGGGCAATCTGCTTTGCACGTAACGATGCCAGAGCGAGGAGGTCGCTGGCGACCTTGTATTTTCGACCTGCGGCAACCCATTCCCAGTAGGCGCTTCCTGCAGCGGCCTTGGATGCGACGACAACCTGGGTGATAGCTGCTTCGGCAAGGGGAAGTCCAAGCTTTGCCTGCAGCTCTGCGATGCTCTTTTCGTTGACTCCGGCGCCGCGTAGAAGCGGCAGCTTGATACCGGCATAAATGGTGCCATCGGACCCTGTGCTCGAGATGGGTGACTTCACCAACCCGGAGTTGGCATCGCGACCAACAATCAGCTTTGCACCACTGCGCATTGCCATTTCGACGGTAGCCGTCGAAATACTGGCTTCGGCATTCTTCCCGCGGCTGCTTGCACTGTTGTAGCTTAGGTATTCGAGACCTAAGCTTACCGTCGTGTCAAAGGCACCCTGCTTTTCCCGGATCTTGCCGGCTGCCGCCTGTCGTTCCTGCGCAATACCCCTGACCTTGGGATAGGCTGACTGGACACGATTCATGACGCCGGAGAATGTCAACGTCTGACGAGGCACCGGAGAATCATTCGGTTTAGCCACCAGAAATGGCATCATCAGACAAATAACCGGCAAGGCATCCATTCTGCGTCAACTCCTCTTTCTGGCGCGCCGGTAACGTTAGACGTCACCATAGCCTTAGTTCAAACGAATTCCATTCAAAATCGGTTCCCGCGCAACCGACAAAATGATTTGCAGATATTAGAGGATACATTGACTTATCTGCAGATGAGAACTGTCATCGGATTGAATGGGGTCTTACTGGACAGCGTAGGCGCTGTTGTTTTATTGAATGACGATGCATCGTGTGCGTGATTTTCAAAATGGCCACATTGTTCAGTTAGATTCCATCCGATGAGCCCTTGAAAATAAGGAATAGACCATGATAGACTTTGTCGCTTCATGGAGGGTGTAGCTCATCCGGTTAGAGCGTCAGATTGTGGCTCTGAAGGTAGTGGGTTCGATCCCCATCATCCTCCCTCAAGCAAAACACCCCATAGGTTTCTACGGGGTGTTTTTTGTTTTGAACGGTCAGGACGGCCTATCCACACCGCAGGTCGAAAAGATGCATAACGCCGCTTGAACCTCAAATCGTTCGTCGCAAGGCGTCGTATATCTAAGTAATACGCCGATGTGCGGCAATCACGAGCGGTTGCCCCTATGCGAAAACTTCCAACGCAACGTAAACACATCCGGTGAACAAAACACCCCATAGGTTTCTACGGGGTGTTCTTTGTTTTCAGGTACCTTGCACGGCTATTCGGCTGGCGGGTCGACGTTGATTTGCCATGTGATCCCAAAGCGATCTTTGACCATACCGTAGCCAATACTCCATGGAACCTCGGCAAAAGGCATCACCACGGAGCCACCATCCGCCGCCAATGCATCAAATGCAGCTTTACCTGCATCAAATGTGGTGACATTCCAGGACATCGAAAAGCCCTGAGGAACCTCGAACATTTCCGGTACATGATCGGAGCCATAAATGACAATCCCGCCGGCTTCGAGCTCAGCGTGAATGATTTTCACTCCCCAACCATCCGGTACTGGAAACGGGCTACCTTCGCCGTACCGGTTGACCCCTGCCACCTTGCCGCCAAACAGGTCTGCATAAAATGTAAATGCTTCCTCACAGGTACCCGGGAACGAAAGATAAGGGTGGATTCTCATGCCATCAGCACCCTTGCGTTGTCATTCCGCCGTTTACATGAATGTTCTGCCCCGTCACAAATGAAGATGCTTCACTGGACAGGTAGATTGCCGTCCCGGAAATATCATCTGGAACACCCCAGCGGTCAAGGGGAATAAGTACACGGTAACCCGGACCATCCGTGACGACTTCTTCAACGTGACGTTCTACTGGAATCCAGCCTGGGGAGATCATATTGACGGTGATGTTCCATGGGGCCAGTTCCTGCGACATCGAGCGGGTAAAGCCATTCTGACCACTCTTTGCCGCTACGTAGGGAACGAAATTTGGCACTGCACGCGCAACGACTTCCGAACCGATGTTGATAATGCGTCCCCATTTTTGCTCCTTCATATGCGGGAGCACCGCACGGGTTAGCAGGAATGGGCTGATGAGGAAGAAATCCAGCATCGACTGGAAAAACTCAACCGAATATTCTTCAATTGGGAAGTGTGGCTGGTCGCAGGTTGCGTTGATGATCACAACATCCACTCCGCCCAGGTCACGTCCAATGTCGCTCACCATTTGATTGACTTGTTTTTCGTCAATCACCGATGCTTTGTAAAGTGCACCTTCGAGGCCTTCACCACGGAACTCCGCAAATGCTTTGGCCGCACGGGCATCGTTGTTCGCATAGTTCATCGCGACCTTGGCGCCCGCCCGACCCAGCGCAAAGGCCATCGATTTACCGAGGCCGGTAGTGGAGCCGGTCACCAAAACGACCTTGCCGGCGAGGTCAAAGAGATTGCGTGTAGACATAGGGTCAGTTTCGCCTGATGGGCATAATCTGTCAAGGAAATCCACCCAAGGTGCAAGGTCTCTCCCGGTAGAATGAGTGACCGCCGGAGGCTTCTGACAATGCACGATCATCGCCCTGTTTCCCGACGCAGCTTTATCGGTCTCGGACTTGGCAGCACCATCGCCGCACTAGGCGGTCAACACGTGCTAGCCGCGCCGCAAACCAATTCGTCCGCGAAGGCAAAACGTGTCCTCGTGATCTTTGAACAGGGCGGGGTCAGTCATATTGATACATGGGATCCAAAACCGGATGCCCCCAGCGAGCACAGAAGTCCATTCAAGACGATTCCAACGGTTGTTCCCGGGATGCAGTTCACTGAACTTCTCTCAAAGACCGCCAAGGTGGCGAACAAGCTGACCGTGGTCCGCTGTATGACGCAGCCAACCGCAGGTATTGGAGATTCGCATCCGAAGGGCTCAAAGTACATTTTCAGTGGCGAAGCGCCGGGCGGTCCTGTTGACATGCCGGATATCGGCTCTATTGTTGCGGCAAAGCTCCGCTCCGATGCCCTCTACCTCCCGGCCAATATCCTTGTCCCAGGCAACTCCGAACAGGCCGCCGAATCTGCGCCAGGCTTTCTCCCCCCCGGTTACGCCGCCTTCCGGACAACTGGTTCACCTGCAGATCCGCGCTGGAAAGTGCCAAACCTTGGTCTGCTCGCCGGCATCGATGAGCGTCGCTTCAAAGACCGCCAAGACCTGCTGTCACGGCTGGATATCGGCTTTACGCAGGGCGGACGCCCCCGGGATGTCGAAGCCATGGACAGTCTGGTCCACCAGGCGGCAGACATGCTGACAAACCCAAAAACGCGCGGGGCGTTCGATTTGGGCAATGAGTCCGCGGCGATGCGCGAACGCTACGGCACGGGTCACCGCGGTCAGTGCTATCTCCTTGGACGCAAGCTAATTGAGTCTGGAGTGCGTTACGTGACCGTCGACTGCCGCGAACCATTCCATTCGCATGTTAATGGAAAGGCTGTCACATACGATGGCGGTGGCAACATGAACTGGGATCACCACGATGCCATTTACTCCACAAGTCATACCAATATCCCAAATGGCGGCGCAGGTTCGGGCAGGTTTGGTATCGGTACATGGCCGATGATGGGTTCGCTTGATCAGGCCTACAGCGCATTGATTACCGATCTCGATCAACGCGGTCTCTTGGCAGACACACTCGTCTGTCTTGTTACCGAGTTTGGACGTACCCCCAAAGTGAATGACCGCCAGGGACGCGACCACTGGACACATGCCTTCTCCTTCGTCTTTGCCGGCGCAGGAGTCCCGGGTGGACAGGTCGTTGGTTCAACCGACCGGGATGGCGGGTTCATCACGAGCAGCAATGCCTACACAATCGAAGACTATGCTGCCAGCATTTTTGCAAAGGTTGGGATAGACCGTGCGCATCCGCTGCACACGCCTACCGGACGCCCCGTGCCCATCGCTGGCAAGGGTCGCCCTATCCCAGAGCTGTTTTAGGAAGCCAGGCCAGCCAAGGTGATCAAGTACCTGGGGTCAAAGCGGACGCTGATTCCGCAGATAACCGACACGATTCAGGCGCTCGGCGGTGTCAAAAGCATCACCGACCTGTTTTCAGGCACCGCACGCGTCGGACATGCACTAAAGGGTCTCGGCTACCGTGTCCATTCAAATGACCTCCTCTCCTACGCACATACACTCGCACACTGCTATGTCGAAGCGGACCGTCCGGATGTCATCGAGGATGCATCCGCTGCCATCGAGATTCTCAATGCCCTACCGGGCAAAGCCGGCTACTTTACAGAAACATATTGCTTGCAGAGCCGTTTTTTCCAGCCGGAGAATGGCGCCCGCGTGGACGCGATGCGCGATTACATCGACCAGATGGACCTTTCCCCGGATGTCCGAGCAGTCGTCCTTGTGTCTCTAATGGAAGCAGCAGACAGGGTAGACAGCACTACAGGGCTGCAAATGGCTTATGTCAAGCAGTGGGCACCGCGGTCCTTCAACCCAATTCGTCTGCGATTGCCCAGTGTGCTCGCCCAGGGTAAGCATGGTAAAAGCCGTGCTACCTGCATGGATGCCACCCTTGCAGCGGCCGCGACAGATACGGATCTCGCCTATCTTGACCCTCCCTACAACCAGCACAGCTACCTTGGCAACTACCATATTTGGGAAACACTTGTCCGCTGGGATGCCCCCGAGGTCTATGGCACGGCGTGCAAACGTATTGACTGCCGGACGCGGAAGAGCCCGTATAACACCCGGCGCACGTTTACATCGACCATGGATGAGCTCATTCAAGCCACGACAAGCCCTTACTTGCTCGTCTCGTTCTCGGATGAAGGCTTCATCCCAAAATGTGAAATGATTCGCCTGCTTGCAAAAGCCGGGGATGTCCATATTTGGACGACGGAATATGCCCGCTATGTCGGTGCGCGGATTGGCATCCACAACCCCAGTGGAGACAAAGTCGGTACCATCGGCAAGCTCCGCAACCGCGAACACCTCTTTCTCTGCACACGCCAGCCACTCAGTAAGCTGGAACGCCGTGTGCTCCACGCACAGGATGGCTGGGAATTTGATGTCCATCGCTGCATCCCCTCCGAGGAAACCGTATGAACACCGCGCTACGCATCTCCACCTTGCTCCTCACCGCCGCCGTCGGTATCTCAGCCGTGCTTGCAAATGGCAGCGAGCTAAAGCCAGTCGTTTCCAAAACAGGCCCTCGCACCTACAGCACGAACCGCAAGCTGGACTTTGTTCAGGATGTCGTCCCAGTCCTCACCAAACAGGGCTGCGCCGGAGGAAGCTGCCACGGTTCCCCACAAGGCAAAGGAAGCTTTTCCCTATCGCTCTTTGGCTACGACCCAACCATGGACCAGCGTGCGCTGACACGTGACTCGTTTGCACGGCGGATTGACACATTTGTGCCGGATGCAAGCCTCATCATCCGAAAACCGATGCTCAAAACCCCACACCTTGGTGGTCGAAAGCTGCGACCGACAGACACAGCCTACACCGTGCTCCGGACATGGATAGCCCAAGGTGCAGATGCAACAATCTCAGCAACCGAGTGCACCAAGCTCACGATTACGCCATCCACCAGCCAGGTTTTGGCATCCCCAGGGAAGCAGCTTCCGCTTCGGGTTGTGGCACATTATTCGGATGGCACCAGCCGTGATGTCACTCCTATCGCAACCTTTGAGAGCGCCCACCCCGCAGTGGCTAAAGTCTCGGCAAATGGCCTGATCACAGGAACAGGGCGAGGCCAGACAGCAGTTTCCATTAGATATTTACAACATCTTGAGAGCGTCCCCATCAAAGTCCTCGGAACCGTAAAGGGCTACACGTGGAAGCCAGTCCCCGAAGTCAACATCATCGATAAGCTGGTCAATCAGACGCTGAAACAGCTCTCGGTGACGGCAAGCCCAACGTGCGACGACACGACATTTCTTCGCAGGGTCACGCTCGACCTGACTGGGATGCTCCCAAGCCCGGATACAGCACGCGCATTTGCAGCAGATAAAGCACCTGACAAGCGCAAACGAATGGTGGATTCAATCCTCACATCCGATGCCTTTGCACGGTTTTGGGCGCTCAAGCGCGCCGACTTGCTGCGTGTGACCGATGAGCGGATGCCACATGGAAGAGCCGCCCTTCTTACCAAATGGCTGGCGGATGGCTGGAAGGTCAACCGCCCAGCAGATGTCGAAGCGAAGGCGTTGATAGCCACCGATGGCGACACGCGCATCTCACCACCCGCCAACTATCTGGTAGCCGTCACCACCCCGGATGACCGTACGGAAATGACCGCACAGACATTCATGGGCACGCGTATCAACTGCGCAAAGTGTCATAACCATCCCTATGAAAAATGGACGATGAATGACTACTACTCGATTGCTGCGGCATTTGCGCGTACGGAAACGGATGGCTTCTCGGTAACGAGTACATCTGCCGGAGAGACCAAGCATCCAACCAAGGGCCGGATTATGCCTCCCTACGGCGCCGCAAAGGGCAGCGAGCCTGCAAACCGCCGGCAGACATTTGCGAGCTGGCTGGCATCCCCGGCAAACCCACTCTTTGCCCGTACCGAAGTCAATCGCATTTGGGCTGAGCTGTTCGGACGCGGCATTGTTGACCCTGTGGATGACTTTCGGGCATCCAATCCCCCCAGCAATGCGGCCCTCCTTGACATGCTCTCAAAGCGTCTAGAAACAAATGGCTATGACCGTAAAGACATCATCCGGTTGATTTGTAATTCGCAGACGTATCAACGAACCAGCGCCACCGATGTGTTCAATAAAAATGATGATGCCCTGTTCTCACACGCAAAGCCACGTCTTCTGTCGGCGGAGCAGCTCCTCGATGCAATTGGTGTCGTCACTGGCGATATCAAGACCGATACCGACCTCGAGCCGGTTTTGCGAACGATGACATCGGATATTGAAGCCCTGCGTGCCAGCCGTGCAAGTGGCTACACAACCTGGCTGGAGAGCCAAAAGACCCGCTATGCTGCCGCGATGTTTGCTGCAGAGCCATGGCAGCTGTACTCCCAGCCGGCAGCAAGTATTGGAGATGCTCTTCCCATCAAAGACATCACGAAAACACCTGACTCGCGATGGTTCGAGCGTGATGACGTCAAGGACAATCAGGATGTCCGCTTTGGTCACATCAAAGGCGGTGTTTACTGGATCCGACGCATCATCAATAGCCGCGTTGCACAGACACTGGATGTGAACATCTTCCCGGCAGACCGCACTGCTGTGTGGGTAAATGGGGCCATTGTTCCACGGGGCGAACGGGAAAAGCGTAGCCTTTCTCTGAAGGAGGGCGTCAACACCATCTATATTCGCTGTGATATGCCTGATCAATTCCAGCCATTTTGGATGCGTTATCGGGATAGCTGTGATGTCGACATGTCCATTCGGGCATCGATTCGTCAGAACAAGAACTCGGATGAAGCCCTGCTTGCAGGCTACGATAATTCCGATCCCAACCTACGCGGACTGATCCAGAACCGGACTTCGTTGCTGAAGTACGATCGCTACGCGACGCAGCGCTCAGAGCCACGACCGACACAGTTTCTCGCTGCTTTTGGCCAGCCAAAGCGTGAAACCGCTTGCGCCTGCGAACGTCAGACAAACCCTACGCTGTTGCAGGCCCTTGAGCTCCTTAATGGAAGCGAAACCTACCAGCGCCTTGGGAATGTTTCAACGACGTATTCGGCACTGAATGATTCCGCATTTGTGGAGCGTGTCTATCTGACGGCGTTGAGTCGCCCCCCCGTCAAGAAAGAGCATGATGCTGCGGTTGGGTTTATCAGTAAAGCAGCCGATCGGGACAAGGGACGTATCGATTTTATCTGGGCGCTGCTTTCCACTAAAGAATTTCTGTTCCAGCACTGAGACTGAGAGGGATATCAGATGAAGTTTGACATCAAACAAGCACTCCTTAGGGCTGCGACCGCAACCGTTGCCGTTATCGTCGTATCCCAGACTCAGGCACGTGCGGAACAAAACTTTATTCAGGACATCGCGCCAATTGTCGTCAAGAACTGCATCGCCTGTCATGGCGAGCGTACAGCACTCGGTGGCTACCGGATGCATACCTTCGAAGCGATGATGCGTCCCGGGGCCAGTGGACGCTCTCCGATCGCTGCACGCGACTCAGAGCATTCGTTGGTATATACAAGGATGGTTTCAACTGACCTTGACAAGCGGATGCCGCAGGGTGGCGAAAAGCTGCCTCCAGTCATGATTAATGCGTTTCGAATGTGGATCAACGAAGGTGCGAAGGCACCGGGTGTGGATCCAAAGATTCCATTGGTCAAGCTAATGGGTCCGCGTAGTCATCCAGCTGCGCCTGCAACGTATACGGCTCCTCCACCGCTTGCGGCCGTGGCATTCAGCCTGGATGGCAACACGATTGCCACCGGTGGCTACCGTGAAGTCCTGCTTTGGAATCGGGCATCTGGAGCGCTGGTCAGGCGAATCGGTGGTGTTCCGGAACGCATCCGGGCGATTCAGTGGCTGAATGCAGACCAGCTTGTTATCGCAGGAGGCATCCCTGGCGAGTACGGCGAAGCCGCGGTTATTAACATCAAAGCCGGTCGCCGTACGGGAGTGCTTGCTACGTTCCCGGATGTGGCAGCCAGCGTTGCAGTCAGCCCGGATGGCCTTCATGTTGCAGCAGGCTGTGCGGATGGCAGCGTTGTTTGCACTGAGCTCGCGACGGCCAAGCAACTTTGGTCGAGTAAAGTCCACGCAGATCAGGTCACCGGCCTGGCATTTTCGGCAAATGGTCAGTTTGTTGCCAGCACCGGACGGGATAAGGTCGTGAAGGTCTACGATGCAACCGATGGCACCCTCTACACGACATACAACGGGCACAACCGAAATAATGGTCGTTACCGTGGGCAGGCACCGGTGTTTGCGATTGCCCCGGATGGATCAGCCGGGTTTGTCACGGTTGGTGGTGGCCAGTGGGTCCAGACATGGAATCCGGAAAAGGCCAAGGCAGAGACCGGGGATGCCGGCGATATGGAAACCCGCTTCTTCACACAGGGGCACACGCGCTATGCTGAGCATGGGCTTACAGGGGATGTCTTTGCGATGGCTGTTGTCGGGACAACTGCCTACGTCGCCGGCGAGGGTGGCGTTATTCAGAGGGTGAGTCTGGCATCGGATGAGAAGTCGAAGGAAGTGGGCAAGCAGGCAGATTGGGTGTACGGACTCGCGGCAAGCCCGGATGGCAAATGGCTGGCGGCAGTGGGTTTCAAAGGCGTATTGCAGGTGATACCTACGGATGGTTCATCGCCGGGAACCGCTTGGGTAGCCGCGCCAGTAGCACCGCCAACAGCAAAACAAAGGACAAAGCAAAAGTGAGTAACGCTCCAGACTTCGATTTCACACTTGGCCATAAGAAATTTGCAGCGATGGCATTCAACCATGCGTGGGAATTCATCGAATTAGGATCCCGCACAGATGAAGACGTTCGTCATATGCTGGATGCCGCGCATGCGAGCAGCTGGCACTGGCGCCACAGGGAGGATGCAACTCCGAAAAACAGGTCTATCGCGGATTGGCAGCTAAGCAGGGTGTATGCGCTCGCTGGCAACGGAGCGATGGCACTTGAATACGGCAACCTCAGCCTGGAAACTGCATCTGAAACAGACCTTCCGTTTTTTATCGGCTATGCATACGAGGCGATTGCCCGTGCACATTGGGTGCTTGGTAACCTCGATGATGCACGCGCCGCCCTTGCAGCGGCAGATGAGTCACTCGCCCAGATTCCATCAGATGAAGACAAGGCGCTTCTGCGTCCGGATCTGGATGAGATTCGAATGAACATTAATGGTTAGGCGTCAATAACAACGACACTGCTGGAAGCAAATCGTTAACATTTGCCTTGTACACTGATTGGCGCATGACTCTGCGAACTATCTGCTCATCTAAAATCCACCGCGCAACTGTCACAAGTGCAAACATCGACTACATCGGGAGTATCCTTCTCCCCCCGGACCTTATGGACCTCGTCGATATTGTTGAAGGCCAACAAGTCGCCGTCTGGGATATTTCCAACGGTGCCCGGCTTGAGACTTATGCCATTCGTGGAGTCGATGGCAGCCGGGATGTGATTATCAACGGCGCAGGTGCACACCTGATTCACGCTGGCGACAAGGTCATCGTAGCAGCGTTTGTCATGACAGATGAAGCCCTCCAGCCAAAGTACATCCTGGTCGATGACGACAACGCATTTGCATCGTGGCTGGTCGGTGGTGGAACGCTTGGCTTGGAAATGCCACAAGGCAAACTGTGATGAAACGCCTCAATAAGCTGAGTGCAGCGGCAAAAAATGGCCAACGGCTGGTGATGCTGACGGCATACGATGCGGTGTTTGCAAACTATGCCTCTTCGGCTGGAGTCGATGTTTTGCTGGTTGGTGACTCACTTGGGATGGTCATTCAAGGGCACACAGACACCTTGCCCGTAACCATCGCGGATATCGCGTACCACACAGCCTGTGTTGCCCGAGGGAACGTCGATGCGGTCGTTCTTAGCGACATGTCTTTTGGGAGTTATCAGGCAAGTCCTGAAGATGCAATGCGGGCTGCGACCATGCTCATGCAAGCAGGGGCGCATGCTGTGAAACTCGAAGGAGGTGCCACGATGGGATCAACAATCGAGTTTTTGGTCAAACGCGGTG
>CAZSGJ010000059.1:0-15908 GCA_964606305.1 uncultured Armatimonadia bacterium | reverse complement strand
GGAAATCCAACCGGAATCCGTTCTACCAGCCGGGCATTTTCTCCTGCTGGTTGAAAACGCGGTAACGACGCATCGATGCGGCATTACCCGACCTGTGACAGCGTATAGTTTACCGCCGCAGATGTACCGGAGAGAAAGGATTGAACTTTATGCATCCAAACCATGTAGCGATGGCTTCATCCGCCTTTTGTGGAACCGAAGGCGGATGCAAAACCGTATTTCGGCGTAGACTGGAGCAACCATGACGAACCTGCCGCCTGATTACGATGCACGCGTTTACGCGGGAATCCTTGGAAAACTGATAGGTGTCTACCTTGGTCGACCATTTGAGGGCTGGGGGCGCCGTCAAATCGAAGAAACCATAGGCGAAGTCAACTACTACGTCCACCAGAAGTTTGGTGTTCCGCTTGTCGTCACCGATGATGACATTAGCGGGACGTTTATCTTTCCTCGTGCCTTTGATGACAACAACTGCCCTTACGATGTGACCCCTAAGATGGTTGCAGATGTATGGCTTAACCACCTCATTGAGAACAAGACAGTGCTGTGGTGGGGAGGATTGGGAGTAAGCACGGAGCATACGGCCTATCTGCGCCTGCGGGATGGAATCCAGCCTCCTGATTCGGGAAGCATTGAACGCAATACACAGGTTGTTGCCGAGCAAATTGGCGCGCAGATCTTTATTGATGCGTGGGCAATGATTGCCCCGGGTGATCCGGAAAAGGCAGCACGCCTAGCTGGAGTGGCAGCCAGTGTCAGCCATGATGGCGATGCGGTTCGCGCTGCTCAGCTTCTCGCGGCGATGGAAGCTATCGCCTTCGTCGAATCCGATCGCGACAAAATTCTTGATCTCGCATTAGTACACATTTCGAAGCGTGGTAAGTTACGCCGCCTCGTGGATGACATCCGGGCCTGGCATTCGGCGGACCCAAGCGACTGGCGACATACGTTTGCCCAAATTGAAAATAAGTATGGCTACGACAAGTTTGGTGGCGGGTGTCACGTAATCCCTAACCATGCCATCATTCAAATGGCTTTCCTGCACGGGGATGATGATTTTCAGCGTACGTTGATGATTGCAGCAACGGCAGGGTGGGACACCGATTGCAACGTGGGCAATATTGGCGCACTCATGGGTATCAAGAATGGTCTCGATGCCATCGACCGCGGACCTGATTACCGAACGCCGGTTGCCGACCGAATGTATCTCCCAAGTGCGAAGCCTGGCTCTCAGATTACGGATGCTGCCGTGGAAGCCGTTCGTATCGCAAACATCGGTCGGCGGATTCAAGGAATGCGTCCGGTGATGCCAAATGGTGGGATGCGGTATCACTTCATGCTGCCAGGGTCGTTGCATGGCTTCCGCGTGCGGAGCGGTGACGATGCTACAGATGGTGTTTCCATTGACAATGTTGAAATTGGCGAGCTTGCAGAGAATGCTGGAGTGGCTGCCGATGAACGGGCTCTGGTCATTTCCTATCGAAATATCGCCACTGGAGTCGTAGCGCGTGTTGCTACCGACACCTTTTATCCTTCTGAGGCATATGTTGGTGGCTATGAGGCGATTGGAAGCCCGAACCTGTATTCCGGACAGCTTGTACGTGCACGGGTTGTGGCTGGAACATCCAATGCCCGGACAGCTTCGGTGCGTCTGTGTGTCGGCGTTCTCGAAGGAGATGGCAACCTGACATGGCTCTGCTCTCACGTAACGTCTATCGCGCAGGGCGAGGCATCCACAATGCAGTGGACGGTTCCGGACACGCATGGCCGTCCGGTCGGAGCCGTCGGGCTTCAGGTCGTTGGGCAGAGTGGCACGGGATCCATTTATCTTGACTGGTTGGATCACTCGGGGGTACCTTCGGTCTCGCTATGTCCTCCGTCGGATGGTCCGCTCAATAAGGCGTGGCGGGCGTCGTGGATCACTGACCTCGATCGCCTTGAGTTTTCTGGTCCTGAGGCGCTGTACCCTTATCGGCTCGTTAGCAACCGCGGCTCGAAGCTTGCAATCTCGGGCGGACATGTCTGGACCGGGTATCGGACGACGGCGCATTTCGTTCCACACATGGCCGAGAGCTTTGCACTGCTGGCGGCCGTCCGCGGTCTGCGGCGCCACGTTGCACTGGAAGTGACATCGACTGGAACCGTAAAACTCGTTTACCGAAAGGACGACATCGTCGAAGTTATCGCAGAAGAAACTGTTTCATGGGCCCCGGATACCGTTTACGCTCTATCCCTTGACCTGAATGCGGATGGCAATGTCATTGGAATCGTAGACGCCCCGGGTGCGTTGATTCGCGTCGAGGGCCTGATCCCGATGGACGATGCAAGTGGTGGGGTTGGGATGTCGGTTGACAACGGCGTGACGAAGGTCTCATCCGTGCGCGTAGAGCCGCTTACAAATTAGTGTCGAATCCCACCATCGTTATTGCGAGCGAGTTGGAGCTGCAAGCCCTCACACCATTGCAATCGATTGACCATGTGCTAACTGGCGTGGGAATGCCTGCGGTTTACCGTACATTTCTGACACAAAACGTCTGCGGTCCCTTGATTAGCCTTGGGATTGCTGGCGCATACGAGGATGTGGGGTTGAGGATCGGCGATGTTGTCATCGTCGGGAGTGAAATCGTAGGTGACCTGGGAATGGAACTGCCTTCGGAACCAGGATTCACTCCGCTAAGTGCATTTGCATTTGGTTCAACGCACAGGCGTCTTAGTCTCTTTGCTCCGCGCATCACGGGAGTTCCGCTTGTGGCTGGTTGCACAGTCTCGACGGTCACCGGTACCCGTGAGACCGGGGCAAGACATCGCGACAACTATGGTGTCGCCATCGAAACCATGGAGGGCTATGCGGTAGCAGATATCGCGTCCGCATTTAATGTCCCATGTCTGGAGGTGCGTGCGATCAGCAACCTTGCATCAACCCGTGATATGAAGCCCGAGAACATCCGGACCGCGCTCGATGCATTGAAGACATTTTGGTCAGAGCATGGCGAGGGATTATTGGAGGAGCTGAATGAGGCGTAAGCTGGAGGCATCCCGACTCAAAACCCTGCTCAACTTTCTAAAGCCATATCGTTCAAAACTGGTAGTCGGACTGGTAGCTGCCGCCATCGCAGGAGCAATCCCCGGTGGCGTTGCTGCCGCTGTGAAGGAATTTGCTGACCGGTCGGGAAGTGGCAATATCAGTGGCATTTACTTTGTCGCTGCCGCGATAGTGGGGCTGTACACGCTGTTGGTCCTGCTCCGGTATGTTCAGGGCACCGTCCTGGCAGAGGTCAGCCTTCGCGTCGGAAACGATCTCCGGCGCACATTGTATTCCCACTTGCTACGGATGCCGTTGACGTATTTCGATACCCAGCGGACCGGCAACCTGATGTCAACCATGACCACGGATGTCGCCAAGTTACAGAATGCAGCAAACTGGGTCAAGGACTCAATCGCTTTACCTATCACAGCGATAACGATGGCAGTCATTCTGGTCAAGACCAGTCCCAAGCTGGTCCTGATCACTGTCGCGGTGGTTCCCGTAATGGCCCTGGCCATTCAACAAATCACACGGCGATTACGTGCATTGAGTCAGACCGCACAGGCGAAGCAGGCGGAACTGAACTCGTTGATGGATGAAACTCTGTCCTCTCCGCGGGTGATCAAAGCGTTTGCCGCTGAAGAGCGGGAACTCAACCGCTTTGCCCGAGTCGCCGACAGTGCTATCCATGCCCAGATGCGCGGGGTCCGCCGCTCGGCTTTACTGGGACCAAGTGTGGATTGGATTGGTTCAGTAGCGATGGCAGTAATCCTTGTGATTGGTGCTCAGGAGATTGCCTTGCATACATCGGATATGCAACGCGTGACGAAGGAAGCGATCGCAGCCGGTCTCTATGGTGCAGCTCGTGAGAGCTGGGTTGCAGCACGTGTACGTGGTCTAAGCATCGGTGGATTTCTTCAGTTTGTGTTTGCCGCCAATGAACTATCACGCGCCATAGGAGGGCTTGGCGCACTTCGAGGAGCGTTGCTTGACATGTTTGGGGCTGTCGACCGGATCCATGAAGAGGTTTTGGATGTGCATCCCGAAATTGCCGATGCACCCGGCGCAGTAGAGCTTGGTGATGTAAAGGGCGCCATTTCGCTAGTGGATGTTACGTTTGGATACACAGCGGACGCTCCCGTACTGTGCAGTGTGAGCCTCGATGTTAAACCCGGCGAGACAATCGCATTTGTTGGTGCCACTGGATCCGGTAAGTCTACATTGGTGGATTTGATTCCGCGCTTTATTGATCCGTGGGAAGGAAGTGTACGCCTCGATGGAATCGACATCCGACAGGTGAAGCAGGGTAGTTTGCGGGCCGTCATGGCGATTGTTCCGCAAAAAACTGTTTTGTTCGCTGGAACGATTTTCGAGAACATCGCTTACGGCAAGCCTGGCGCAACACAGGATGATGTTGAGCTGGCCGCCCGTGCTGCGGGTGCGCATGGGTTTATTATGTCTAAACCGGATGGTTATGCCACGATGGTCGGCGAGCGTGGAGCGATGCTGTCTGGTGGCCAGGCTCAGCGCATCGCAATCGCGCGTGCGCTGGTATGTAAACCGCGTGTTTTGATCCTGGACGAAGCAACGAGCGCTCTTGATAGTGGGACGGAAGCCGCAGTGCAGGATGCAATCCGTGCCGGACGACATGACAGAACCACGTTGGTTGTGGCGCACCGGTTGTCGACGATTGTAGATGCAGACCGTATTGTTGTGATGCAGGCAGGGCGAATTGTTGAAATTGGGTCTCACGAAAGTCTGGTTTCAGAGGGCGGAGTTTACGCAAGCTTGGTAGAAACCCAGCTACGGGGAGAAGGTGGGGAATCCTGATGGAAGTGGCACGGCCGCGAACACTGCGCACGGAAGTACTGTCAACTATCGTTCATGTCGTGAGCTCTTTACTCCGATTGTCCCTTCGTGTCAAGGTTATTGGACTCGAAGAGGCAGAGAGAGCGAGCACGCATGGTGCCATCTATATTGCATGGCACGGGGACGCCTTAATCCCGGCGCACGTACTTTCCTGGCGGAAGTTAACGGCACTGACGAGTTTTTCAAAAGACGGTGATGTTCAGACCAGAATCCTGCAGAAGCTTGGCTATGACATCGTTCGGGGAAGCACGGGACGCGGTGGGGCAAAGGCGGCTATTGAACTTGTCCACCGGTTGAAAAAGGGAATATGCATTTCGTTCACTCCCGATGGCCCACGGGGACCGCGGCGTGTCATACAGAACGGTGTTGTTTACTTTGCCCAAAAAGCACAAAAACCCATCTGTCCAATCGTGATGCGCTACACAAAATGTTGGCATCTAAGCACTTGGGACCACTATACAATTCCGAAACCGTTTAGTAAGGTGGAATGCGAATTTTTGCCACCGCTCTATGTCGCGTCAACGGATGACATTGACACCATTGCTGCTGAGTTGACGGAAAAGATGAATGCGGCCGCTCCGGATTCTTCTGGGGCGATGTTAACCAAACCGTAGCTCCCTGTAAAACTTCACTGGTTCCGACCGCTAATTACCCTTGACAACACACCCTGCTAGACCAGAGAATGGCAATGCCGATTTCGTGTGTCTGGCCGATGTGTGTTTAGACAGGCGGATTCGCGTTTGTATCGGCACCTTGCCATGTCTTGCGAGCGCATTCGCGGGATGGGGTGGGGCATATCAATAGACTTTTGGACAGAGCCCGCAGGAAATCAGCGGTTCGCAGGTGAACTTCGGCTCATCCGAAAGGAGAGGTTTTGGCATGCAAATTCGCGCCGGGAAGAGTTACTCCTGGTTAGCCGCTGCTGTGCTGTTGCTGGGATCTGTGGCTGTAGTGCCTGCAGGTTGTGGCGGTGGAAGCAGCCCTTCGGCAACCATTGAGGGTGGCAATAATGGTGGTGGCGGTGGTGGAGGCGAAACGCGCTTCGCTACGTTCCGCGTCAAAGTCGACTGGGGTCCACGTACCCGTGTTGTTGGTCTGTCATCTGCGCTGTCTGCGCGCATCACGATGGCGGGTGCTGACAGCAATGCTGAAGACATCACCTGGGTTGTCAACCGTCCTGATGGGCAGGCTGGCGTCAGTATTCCCGTCGTGTATGACACACCGAGACAAGCCAAGGTCGGAAGCCACCTCTTGACAGTCAAGTTCTTTGGGACCACTGACGCAACCGGACCTGAAGTTGGCTTTGCTCAGGCATCTGCAACCGTCGTAGCCGATGGTTCGTTGACGGTAACAATCTCCACCTACACTGGTATTCAGACGGTCGCGGTCGTTCCAAACCAGTCTGTCGAAGTGGGTGAGACGAAAGACCTGTCCTTCGAAGCACGGAATGCGAAGGGTGAGCTTGTGCCTCTGACGCACGGCTCAGCATTGTTTGCAGTCTCTGCGAATCCCGCAAACCTCGAGACTGTTGACAACGGGTCATCGGTACGAGGCAAGCGTCCAATCGAAGCATTCGTGACTGTCAAAGTTGACGGTGCTGTTTCGAAGGCCGAGCGCGTCGCTGTCACAAGCCGTACCGAGCTGTCTGTCAGCCCGCTGGATGCTGCTATTGGCTCAGAATTTCCGCTTGACCTTAATGCCTCGATTGTGAATGCACCTGAAACGGAAGTAACATTCGCGATCAAGGGAGGCGCTGGCACTGCGAACGGAACACTGGAAAGTGTGACCGGTAACAGTGCAACATACGTTGCTCCTAAGGTCACTGGTGCCACTGTGAAGACAGTGGAGATTGAAGTCGTCAGCAAGTACGATTCAACGAAGCGAACCACAGTTCCGGTAACGGTGAATGCGCCCGCAACGGTAACTGTAACCCCAGCTGCACCTACGATCTCCTTTGATGAGTCAGTCAGTCTGGCTGCCGTGGTAAACAACCTCTCGCCACGAATTCCAGCTGGAGATGCTCGCAGGGGTGTGACGTGGAAGGTGCTCACCGATGGTAGTGGTCAGAGTGTTGGCAAAATCACCAAAGATGGCATCTACACGGCACCTAAGCGTGAAGGTACGTTCACTGTCGTAGCTACGAGTGTTTACGACACAACGAAGTCGATTGAAGTTCCTGTGACGGTCGAGTCTGCAGTAGCAGTGACCGTTGAGCCGAATCCGGCACCGGTTCTCGAATGGGAACAAGCCCTGAACCTTTCGGCTACCGTTGCACGAACGACTGTTCAAAACGTGACATGGACGCTTGTAAGCCCGAACGGCTTCTCCAGTGCTCTGGTTTCAACCGGTCCTAGCACTGCACGCTTCACGGCTCCAAAGCGGAATGGAACCTATCTGGTACGTGCGACCAGTGTGTATGACAATCGTCGGTCGTTTACATTGTCCATCGATGTTCAAACCAATGTGGTTGTAAAGGTCACTCCGGAAGTTGTGAAGATGTCTGTAAAGGCAACGAAACAGTTCACCGCAGCAGTTACGGGTCAGCCAGCTGGTAAGGATGCTACTGTTACGTGGACGGTTACCGGACCGAATGGCGAACCTAACACAGGAAACCGATACGGGACAATAACATCAGCCGGACTCTATACGGCTCCTGCTACTGTTGCTAAGAACGCTCTCGGTAAGCTGGAACAAGTCAGCCGGATTGTTGCAACAAGCAACTACGACACAGCATCCAGCAATGCCGCAACGGTAACCGTTGTGGGTGGCTCGATCGGAGTGGATGTGAACTAATGATGAAAACACGTCAACAACTCAAACCATTGGCACTCGCTGCCAGTGTGACGGTACTTGCCCTGATGACGGTTCTGCCGTTGTCAGGGTGTGGAGCCGGTAACCGCCTGTTCGGCGGTAACGGTGGCGCTGGAACTACCCGTAAGGTGGGGTCGATGACCTTCCGCGTTACATGGCCAAAGCAGTCCCGCCTGATTCCACTGGCATCCAACGCCATCCGTGTGACCGTAACGCGAAATGGTGCTGTTATCGCATCCAAGACCGTTGTGAAACCTGCGGACTTCTCTGATGCGACCCCGCCGAGCACCGTAACCTTCGAGAACCTCGAGGTCGGTGATTCTGCGAGTGCTGTTCCTGCGGAGCAGGTGTTCACCTACACAATCACCGCAACGGCATACCCTGTGGATCCAATCACAAACCCAACCGCTGTACCTCAGGCAAGCGGAACGGTCGATGTCGGTTTATCGACGGAAGATCCAAGCAAAACCGTAGGCTTGACAATGGCGTCTACGATCAAGTCTGTTGTCATCTCCAGTCCTATCCTTGGTACAAATCTCGGTCCGAACCGAACGATGACCCTTACTGCTACTGCATATGATGGTGTTAATGGTAGCGGCAACGTTGTTCTGACAACGCCAAACAAGTGGAAATGGACACAAAGCTCGGTCGTTGGTGGAAGTCTTTCTGCTGAGTTTGGGAACCCGGTTGATTTCACCGGCTCCTCTGTCGATGATGCCGTAACGACAACTGTGACGGTTCAGGAAACAGAATCCGGGATTACGACATCGACCGATCTTGTAACGGTCCCAGTTGGACTTGGTACTGGACCATGGCCACGGTTCCACGGAACCAACCAGAACACTGGTATTGCCGCCGATGTTCCTTCCATTACGACAGCTCCATCTGTCGTTGCTGGTTGGGAAACAGCCAATGTCGGTGCTGCAGTGGAGTTCTCCAGTCCTGTAGTTGCAAAGAACGGCGATGTTTACGTTGGTGCACTAAATGGTCGTCTGTACGCCTTTGGAGCAAATGGCACTGTTAAGTGGTCCTTCCAAACCGGAGGAGCTATTCAGGCTACGCCGCTAATTGGCAAGGATGGAACGGTCTACATCGGTTCAGCTGATGGCTTCATGTATGCCATCCAGGATATGGGCACATCCGGACGCCGGGCTTGGGCATACAAGACCGCAGGTCCGATTACCAGTAGTCCGGTAATCGACAAGGCGGGTTACCTCTACTTTGCATCGTCTGACACAGACAATCGTGTCATCGGCGTGGATGCACTTAGCGGAACCGCAAAGAGAACGCCATCCGGAACCCCATGGGTGTTTACCGCGAGTGGTGGAGTTCAGGGCGGACTTGCTCTGTCAGCAGATGAATCCTCGGTTGTCCTTGGAGATGTGAACGGAAACGTTTATGCAGTCAATACTTCGACTGCGACATCGAACTGGACGTACAGCACGGGAAGCGTTGTTTACTCCGCTGCTCCATTGATCACTTCGATCGGTGGACAGGCCGCGGTAGTCATCGGAACGACTGAGGGTAAGCTTCACGCCGTTTCTCTGACATCGGGTACATCCCTCTGGGCGGATGCTGTTGATCTGGAAGGTCAAATCTATTCCAGTGCAGCGGTTAGCCCGGATGGAACGACCATTTATGTTGCAACCTTTGACAACACATCTGGACTCGACAGAAGCCGTGTACTTGCACTCAATGCAGCTGATGGTTCACACAAGTGGAATACAGCGACAATTCCGTCGTTCAATCCGGGCTTTACCAGTTCACCTGCAGTTTCGTTTGATGGAAGTATGCTCTACATCGGTTGCTACGATGGCAAGCTGTACGGTGTGAGCACGACCGACGGAAGTGTTGCATGGGCATTTACGCCTACTGCTGCGGGCGAATACTTTGACTCATCTCCTGCGATTGGAACGAATGGAACCCTCTACATTGGCGGTGTTTCCGGAACGTTCTACGCGGTGAAGTAGGGAATGGAAGCGATGCGAAAGGATCTACGCATGCGGAATATATCCATGGTGGCCATCATGGCCACCGTCGGAATGGCAGCCCTCGCAGGACCTGCAAACGCTCAGTTTGCCGGTAGCGACAATGCTGCATATCAAAGAGCTCTTGAGCTCAAGGCCAGGATGAAACCTGCCGATCATTTGGCGACCCGTGCTGTTCCAAAAGCGGGTGGTACACGTGCCGGTGGACTTAACCTCATCTACACACAAAACCGCTGGGAACCGGTCGGACCAACATTCATGAGTCCAACGAACCGTAACCAACAGGGATTGACATCCTCGTATGTAACGGGACGCATCAATCAGGTGGCGTATGACAACCGCAATGCGGGTACCTACTATGCGGCAACCGCTGGTGGTGGCGTCTGGAAGACATCGGATAGCGGTCAGTCTTGGTCGCCACTTTCGGACTTTTCATTCCCTACATTGATGACCAGTTCGGTCGCGGTAGACCCAGTCAACTCCCGTATTCTTTATGTTGGTCTTGGTGATGCGAACTTCTTCAATCACTACTTTGGATCTCAGTCGAGTCCGGTTCAGGTCGGCAACTACATGTCAACCGGAATAATGAAGTCGGTCAACGGCGGCGTTACATGGGTAAATGTTGGCCGGACGCAGCTGGGCGGCTCCGCTGTAACCTCCATCGTAGTCGATCCTGAAAATGCGAAGGTAGTTATTGCCGGGACGCGCAATGGAAATGCGGCTGGCGCACTGTGGCGCTCCACCGATGGTGGAACGACATGGTCGAACGTCACGCCCGCGGGTGTATCTGGTGCATGGACCAGTATTTCAGTCTATAAGCCATACACCACAGGAAGACTTACCGGCTTGGTTAACGGTCTGCTTGTTCCAATCAAGCGACCAATCTACGCATCGTGTGCTGGACGTGGCGTGTATCGTAGCGAAGACTCCGGTGCTACCTGGACACGTATCAATGCTCCATTGCAGCTCAACTCTGCAGCGTTGCAACCGGGTTTCAGCCTGATGGCTGTTCCTAGTGTTGCCAATGAGAAGGTTGTCTACGTAGTCGATGGCAATGCAGCATATTCCGATGGTCGTGTCTTCAAGGGCGTACGCAAGACCCTTGCTGGTCAGGACACCTACGAGTGGGCCGATGTTACGGGTAACTTCCCGACAAACGATGGTCTTTCTAACAACTGGGCAACATCTGATTATGCAAACGCCTTTGCGGTTGCTCCTCTCTCAACACGTACTGGTTGGGAAGATTTGCTCATGGTTGGGACATCCACTGTCGCCACATCCGAAATGGGTAATCGTGAATGGGTCGACCAAGCTCGGGCAATTACAACCAACGCTCGTATTCATATCCGCCAGCACGATATCCGCTACAACCCGTTTGACTTCTCCAAGTCGTTGATTGCAAACGATGGCGGACTGGTAGAGATGGAATACCTCGGTGCGACTGCGCCGTCGAACTTCAGTGACCGGCTCGCTGGTCCGATAACGGCGACCCAGTTTAACGGTGCGAGTGTGAACACATTCGATGTGACCGATATGTTTGGCGGCACGCCGACGATTGGTTACGGCCGACTGAATGGTGATTTGTGGACGGCCACAGTCATTACGCCTGCTCCTGGCGCGCCTCCACTGTACAACTTCGGTAAGACGGCAATCGCATTGCCTTCTTCGCTGGCTGAAGCAACTCCTCCACGCTATATGCTCGGAGCAGGGTTGGATACCGGTGGAGTTTTCATATCCCGAAACCGGGCTCAATCGTTCTCCTCGATTGTGCCTGTACAGGTTGGTGTGAACGCATCCGGTCAACCGTTGTACAACTTCCCGTATGACAATACGACCGACAACAGTGTCATCAATGCCTTTGGCACGGCGACGGCCTCGTTTGCTCCGATTATTGTTGATCGGAATGCGACGACGGCACAGGGGGATGTCGCTGGACAGCTGGTTCGCCCGGTCTATACCGGTGGGACACAGCTCTGGAGATATGACCCTGCACCTGCATTCAAGCCAATCCCGAGCGGTTCAACAGAGCTACCGGGACGCTTCGGACAATGGCGCCCTGTAGGTTCGCAAACCTTTGCTGGCGGCATCTCTGCTATTGCAGAAGCTGGTACGAGTTACTCACCACTAAGTGCAGGCAAGCGTCTCTTTGTGGGTACCCGTGATGGAAAGCTGTTTGTGACGGCTGCTGTTGGTGGTTCCAACTCCGGACACCTCTTCGATCAGACAAGCAATGCACTCCAGCCAACCTGGCGGGAAATCACAGCCACGCAGTTTGCTGGACGTCCAATCACTGGTATCTCCGTGAATCCGTCAAACACTGGTGACATTCTTGTTTGTCTAGGTGGATCTGCAGTCGCCGGTTTCTCCGGACGAGTGTATCGGTGTCAGGACATCACGGCTCAGAACATCGTCTTCACCGACCAGAGTGGACTTGCAGATACAACCGAGACGGCGTACACACGACTTCCCGATGTGCCGGCATATGCAATCGTGCGTGAAGCGAAGGACCCGATTAACACTTGGTACCTGGCCACCGAAATCGGTGTGTTCACGACAAATGACAAGGGGTCTACGTGGTCCGATGCAGGAACGCCGCTAAAGCTTCCATTGGTACCAGTTACATCGCTGGAGTACATCCCTGAAATTCCAGGAAATGAAGCAGTTACCGGTTACCTCGCAGTGTCCACGTACGGTCGCGGTGCATTCAAGTTTGACATCAAGAATCTTGTAGAAACTCGTACCGCACCGTCATTGTCTGCAACCTATTCCCTCAGCCGATCCGGTAACAAGATCTATGCTGTGGTGACGCTCAAGAATGCAGACAACACGCCAGCGAACCCAGTTGGCCCGGCGGAGAACGTCAAGATCACCGCTGCTAACATCACGGTTGCACAGACGGCTTCGAACACGACCACGGCAGTTCCTGTTGATCTGACGACCATCGGTGTTGGAAAGTCAAAATCAAGTGCTCTGGACTTCAATGGAACCGTTGGCAAGCCAGGAACATTGGCAAACGTGACAGTGAACTGGTCCTACCGCTTCAATGACATCACGTACAGCGGATCAGCTACATGGCGTACCCGCCTGCCATAGGCAAGTAGATACGCTTAGATGTGAACCCCGGGACTTACCCGGGGTTTTTTTTGTACCCTGGCAACTACAATGACGCTTTCAGAATGCATGTGTTTGTCAAAAACATTTGCGTTGATAGAAACTGAGTTCGTTCGGTTAAACGATCACGGTTGATCAATAGGTGGTTATAGGTATACAGGTACGGTCATGTCCCGACGCTTTTGCTCTGTCCATGTCGCTAACCGGTGATCTCAAGGGAAGTGACGATTGCATCCCTAGTTCCTAGGTAGAATAGCCCCGGATGAATGACGTTTATAACCCGCTTACACTGACCGAAAAGTTAAAGAATCTTCCTACGCAACCTGGATGCTATCTGCACAAGGATAAGGATGGTGTCATTCTCTATGTTGGTAAAGCCATCAATCTTAGGAATCGCGTACGGTCTTACTTTCAGAAGAGCGCCAATCATTCACCAAAGACCCGTCGGATGGTTGCGCAGGTTACGGATCTGGACTGGGTTGTAACCGATAGCGAGCTCGAAGCCCTTATTCTTGAATGTAATCTCATCAAGAAACATCAGCCAAAATACAACGTACGCCTTCGGGATGACAAGCACTATCCATACCTGATGCTGACGACATCTGAGCAGTTTCCACGTCTTGTTATTACCCGGAAAGTGAAACAGGGGGATGGCAACAGGTACTTTGGTCCATTCACCAATTCTGGCGCAGTAAGTCAGACTCTGGCACTCGTGTACAGACTTTTTCCACTTGTGACATGCAGGAAGACATGGACGAACATTCCCGAGCAAAAGCCGTGTCTTTATTACCATATGGGGCGATGTCCGGAAGCTCCGTGTGCGGGACTCGCTGACCGTGAACGTTACCTTCAGGCTGTCGCAGATGTTGAACTCTTCCTGTCCGGGCGTCAGGAACCTCTGGTAAAGAAGCTGAAGTCGGACATGGAAGCGGCTGCGGAGCGGCTCGAGTTTGAGCGTGCAGCAAAGCTGCGTGATCAGGTCAATGCCCTACAGACAATCGTGGAACGTCAAAAGGTCGTCAACACAACGGGTGGAGATCAGGATGTGATGGCTGTCGTCGCCGACGAGCATGGCGCAGCCGTTCAGATGTTCTTTATTCGCGGTGGAAAACTCATTGGGCAGGAACACTTCTTGTTGGATGGTGCAGAGTCCGATGCTGATACCGGAATAACCGAAGCAACTGCCGAGTTTGTGAAGCAATATTATCAGGATGCTGCATTTGTGCCGAGTGAGATTCTGTTACCAAGACACTTGGAAGAGATGGAGATAATTGAGTCATGGCTTCGTCAAAAGAAGGGAGCAAAAGTTACGCTACAAGTGCCTGAGCGGGGAGAACGTCGTCGCCTTTTGGATATGGCAAGTAACAATGCAGAACTTGTACTTAGGCAAATTCGGGATGCGGCAGCTGAAGAGCAATCGCGTATCGACAAGGCTCTTCTTGAGCTCTCATCTGCGCTGGGGATGACCGGAAACCTTCTGACGCGTATCGAGGCATATGACAACTCCAATGTGCAGGGACGCCATGCGGTTGGTGCAATGGTGGTGTTTGAGCGTGGAAAGCCCCGCAAGGATGCGTATAGACGTTTCAAAATCGAACAAAGCGAGGGTGATCCGAATGACTTTGCAATGATGCACGAGATGCTCTCACGCCGGTTTGCGCACATGCAGGCGGGTAATCCTAAGTTTAGTGCAGTTCCGGACCTGATACTTGTCGATGGAGGCAAAGGGCAGGTGAGTGCCGCTGTCGAAGCGATGCGCTTCTATGGCTACGAATTCCCTATCGTCGGTTTGGCAAAACAATTTGAACAGCTGTGGCTTCCGGGGGCTGATGAACCAATAGAACTCACTCGCGGAAGTGCCGGACTGTTTCTGGTGCAGCGGATTCGTGATGAAGTTCACCGCTTTGCAATCACGTATCACCGCAATGTTCGTGGTCGTGCCGCAAACATGAGTTTATTGGATGAGATTCCAGGAATTGGTCCAACGCGTCGCCGGGCTCTGATGCGCTTCTTTGGAAGTTTGGACCGTCTGAAGTCAGCATCAGTGGATGAAATTGCTAAGGTGCCCGGGATGAATGCAAAGGTAGCCTCGGATTTGGCAACACATCTGAAGTTGTCATAGCCATCAACTTTCAACGATCAGTCCGATCGATTTCTGCCTTGACAGCGAACGTCATAGGAACGATTGCGCCAAACGTGCATGAGTACAAGCATCCACCGGATTTGCGGGATATCCGTGGGGAACATAGTGTTGTATTCTGTGAGTAATAATTGAAGATAAGTGTTTATGAATCAGAGCTGCACAGCTGTGTTGCGATTGCTGGTTCGTGGAGGACTGGATGTTGCTGAAACTAACTACGTTGCTCTTGGTCTGCTTTATGTCGGTGGCGGCGTTCGCACAGGAAAAAGGTGTTGTCCTGGCCGCGGGTGAACAGCTGATTGTTCTACGGACCACTGAGTTCGGATTGAGTGCCTCAGCACGTGCGGATGTCATCAATGAGCGCCTCAGAACAGCCATTGGAGAGCCAATCAAGGCAACAGATATCACGGTACGGGCCGTTTCCAGAGTGCGTGCTGACATCCTGCTAAAAGGAACCCTGTTGATTGCCGTTGGCGTTACGGAAGCCAAGGCTAATAAAGCCAACGTTCTGTCCCTTGCGGATGTCTGGGCGCAGCGTTGTAAGGAAATACTTCCGAAGGTCTGCGCCGGTGAAACGCCGCCAAAGCCATAGAGACGCACTACTACACGGCTGGTAGCTGAGGGGAGTGATGCCCTAATGCGGAAGGTCTTCCGTAGTCCCTAGCCCGTATATGTGACTTCACACAATGGTGGGCTTTGTCACATTACGAGATGTTTCTACCTCTGGACATTTGCTACTGCAAAGGTGCATACCCTCAACTGAGTGGTGCGTTGTTGGTTTGCAGCAACCGGGACCTTCAGAACAAAAGAAAACAGCCCCACCGACTGAGCATTCAGTGGGTGGGGCTGATTGTATTACAGGTGCAATCTTACTTTGCAGCTTGAATTCGCTTGATGGCAATCTTGGCATCCTGACCGATTTCAGGATGTTTTGTCAGTCCTGCGACTGCGGCCGCATCGGCTT
>CAZSGJ010000058.1:0-16103 GCA_964606305.1 uncultured Armatimonadia bacterium | reverse complement strand
GATGTCATTGCGGGAGCGGACTTTTGGAGATGCGACATCAAGGGCATCCGTGAACTTGGTGAATGGGAAGTGGGTGTCAAGCTTAAGTTGGAAGTTGTTGCTGTGCGTCGTATCGAAGCGGCCATCGGGGCCAGGGTTGAGCTGGTTGCGGTCACGTCCATCGGCGCCGGCTT
The DNA here is from genome assembly GCA_964606305.1 of uncultured Armatimonadia bacterium. Taxonomy (GTDB): domain Bacteria; phylum Armatimonadota; class Armatimonadia; order Armatimonadales; family Armatimonadaceae; genus CAIRTT01. The sequence goes on along the minus strand of CAZSGJ010000058.1, from coordinate 15,930 downwards.
GGTAGTGGCAGGATGCACAGGCGGTGCCGGCGGATCCGACTTGCATGTCCCAGAAGAGAGCCTTACCCAAGCGGATGGCTGCTGCACGGTCTTTGATGTAGACATCGAGGTCTGCTGGTAGTGGAACTGGAACGGTGTTGAGAGCGGTCAATGGGATTGGTGCTTCAGCAGGAGGAACGCCCTGTGCGTTGGCCTTGCTTGGTGCAATCAGCTGCATTGCTCCGACGACGCCGGCGAGGCCGAGGGCCGCCGTGATGTGAACCGGGTTGATGCCCAGTCCGTTGGATTTGGTTTTCATCTTGATTGTCTCCTAACTCACCAATGTGTGGTCATCACTTTCGTGACCTTGTTGGTAAGCAACGGACCGAGTATAGAGACCGATTGAATAAATCCAAACTGAACGAATTACGGAGTTACGTTAGTCCATCCAATACATAACAAAAAGTTAACAGAATAGTAAAGTCCAATGAAATTACCATATGCAACCGTCCCTCCGTGGTGCATCAACTACGTTAGCGTTGCTCAGCACAGCCTGCACCACCAGCAGCGTAACTGGCCACGCGCAATGAATGTTTGTCAGACTTGTCGATAAAGTCAACTCCGCTGAAACACCCTCTTTACGCGGGTGTGGAATGCTGGCGGCAAACCAGAGGGTAGTTCTCAGTTAATGACTCGAATGGACTGTAAATGGACCGATATGCATACGTATCGTTTGAGAGTTACATTTGACAAACTTAACATGTGTATGTTGAGATTGATCAGGATTTTGTAACAGCGGCATACATTTGCGAATGACATCGGGCATTGTTTTGCCATCAGGGAGACCACCTTGAGATGAGTAAGCGGTCAAGGCTTGAAAGTACGCAGCGGAGTTCCCATCCGATCATAGCAGCGACGGTATCGGTGACACCCGATGGCCTTGCGGTTCTTTCTCGGGCTCGTGTTGCTGCGACGACAGCGCCGTACCGGAACTAAACCGGCGTAACCCTAGTGCCAACACGGGAGTAAAGCAGAGCTATTCGGGTTGGCGTTCACATCGAATTATGGTAATATTCGGTCGCATTTGCCGACGTGGCTCAGTGGTAGAGCAGCTGTTTCGTAAACAGCAGGTCACCAGTTCGAATCTGGTCGTCGGCTCTGTGATTTTAGGATAAGAAAGCCCCTCAGATGAGGGGCTTTTTTCGTGGGTGGCGAAGGGCTTACCACAATACTTACCACAACTGTGGGAGATGCGCTTTATGGGAAATAGCAGGTCAAGCTTTTTTCAGCCAACAATCTGTATCGTCTCCTTTGGCATCTTTGGTTAAAGTTGCTCGAACCGGAATGGCAAAAAGCCATTTCAAATAACAAAGGCTGACTCAATTCAAAAAGCCTCTCCGTTTCCAGAGAGGCTTTCCAGCATCGTCAACCGCAAGCGGCTAAGCGAGCACTTCTTTCACCACATGACCATGGACATCTGTGAGACGTCGGTCAACACCATTTTGGCGCCAAGTCAGCTTTGTATGGTCGATACCCAAGAGGTGCAGAATCGTTGCATGGAAGTCGTACGAGTACGTCGTGTTCTCAGCCGTCTTGAATGCAAGCTCATCGCTCTGACCATACGCCACACCCGGCTTGACACCCGCGCCCCAAATCCAGCTAACAAACGTTCCACCGTTGTGGTCACGCCCTTCACCGCCCTGTGCAAATGGCGTTCGACCAAATTCCGTCGACCAGATAACCAATGTGTCCTTATCCAGTCCACGGGCCTTCAGGTCGCGAAGGAGAGCTGCGATTGGCTTATCAATACTCGCTGCCATTGGAGGCAGCTCTGTCCGGATATTGCCGTGGTTATCCCAGTTGTTGACCGCCCCCTGCGGACCACTCCAGACCTGTGTAAACCGAACTCCACGCTCCGCGAGGCGCGCCGCGAGCAGACAACGCTTGCCAAAATCATCCGTGTGCGGCGTACCAATCCCGTAGGAATCCTTCACCGCCTGCGACTCGCGAGAGAGGTCAAAGGCTTCCGGTGCGCTCAGCTGCATCCGAGCAGCGAGCTCATAGCTGGAAATGCGTGCATCCAGGCGCGAATCCCCCTGATGCTGTGCGGCATGTGCCTTGTTCAGCTTCGTCAGAGCATCGAGACCCGCTTTGTCCGTCTCTCGATTCGCAAATTTGTATTTGTCGCCAGCAAACAAGTCCGATACGGCTCCGGGACCTGTGCCATTAATCATCGTTCCCTGATGAACGACAGGCAGGAAGCCACTGCTGAAGTTGCCGCGCTGGTTGTATGGCAGGCCACGTGCATCCGGCAGAACAACAAATGTCGGGAGGTTATCGCGCAGGCTACCAATCGCATAGGAAATCCATGCGCCCATGCATGGGAAGCCAGGAAGGATGAATCCAGTGTTCATCATGTACGATGCCGGTCCATGGACATTGGACTTACTGGCCATCGCCATAAAGAATGCCATTTCATCCACGAGCTTTGCCTGCTCAGGGAATTGGTCACTGACCCAGCGACCTGACTGGCCATATTGTTTAAATGTAAATGGACTCTTCAGACACAACCCAGGCTCGTTTGGTGAACCTTCCGGACGAATATGTGCGGGCAGTTTTTGACCGTGATATTTGATGAGCGCGGGCTTGTAGTCATACAGGTCCATCGGGCTTGCGCCGCCATTCATGAACAGCTGGATAACCCGCTTTACCTTTGGCGGATGGTGCTGGATCCGTAACGAGCCCTGACCGGCTCCGGATGATGGCATCGCCAGACCTTCATCAGCGAGCATGCTCGTAAGCGCAAGGCCTGCAAACCCACCACCTATACCCGTCAAAAATTCACGCCGGTTTGTCGGAAATCCCCAGTGATTATTGTCCATCAAGCACCCCTCGAATCCTAAACACCCACCGAACATTGATGTCCGGCGGCTAACACATTAGTCAATAAACAGGAATGCGTTCGCATTCAAAATCACACGGCACGTAGCCTCTAGACCATTCTCATGCGCCATATCAAGCAAGACCTTCCGCTCAACCGCTGTCACTTTTCGGCCCCATGCAAGCTCAGCTGCACGCTCCACCTGCTGCGGGACCAAGCCACCTTCAGCAACAACCCGTTTAGCAAGATGCTGTGAACAGGAAAGCACAAAGTTATTGTTATAAAGCGTGAGTGCCTGCAGTGCCGAAACACTGGTACCACGCGTCGGAGACAACAGCGCGAGGTCAGGGAAGTCCATCGCATCCATAAATGGATCCGGTATCGCCCGCCATACCGTACGGTACACCGAGCGGCGGTTCGCTTCAGGACTCTCCCAATCATAGGCAGCATAGTCCAGCGCCGGTGTCATCTGAGGTCCAGGTCCCATTTTGAAATGGTTGACGCCCGGTCCCCCCATCTTGAAGTCAATTCGTCCAGCGGTTTGCAATGCGGCATCGCGGTACTGATCGGCATCCATCCGCAAGCGATTCGCCTTCCAAAGCAGTCGGTTATCCGAGTCAATCTTGGCAGCATCGACACGGTTTACCGAGCTCTGTTGATAGGCACGGCTTGTTACCATTAGGCGATGTAGCTGCTTGAATGAACCATTTGCGTCATCCCGGAACCACACGGCGAGATAATCAAGCAGCTCTGGGTGGCTGGGCGCGCCGCCCATACGACCAAAGTCACCCGGCGTGTCCACGATGCCTTTACCGAAATGGTAATGCCAGACCCGATTGACGATACTTCGCCATGTCAATGGATTACGTCGATCGACAACCCACTCAGCGAGCGCTGCCCGGCGTTGGTTTTCCGTTGACATGTCACGCCGTTTAAAGTAGTCGCTCAGCTGCGGAAGCATTGAAAGTGCGCCTGGGCCCACAACCTGCTTAGGACGACTAAGCTCTCCGCGCTCTAGAACCCGAATTTCGCGTGGCTTTTCGATATTGCGGAAGCCGACATCGGCAACATCCGCAGACTTCGCAGCCACATAAACACGCTTCTGTGCCGGCAGCGCAGCGATGCCCGCAGCGGCAGTCTCGCGAAGCGCAAAGGAAGCAACTTCCGTCTCGGCAGTCTTATCAAGTATCTGCGAGTTCAAGACCCCGGACACACTGGGAGGAATCGCGCACAAAATGGTGCTTGGTCCATCCGCTGTGCTTACACGGAATTTCCCAAGTAAGTGGCTGCCGCCATCATTTTGGTCCAGCACGACTTCTAGCCTGTCATTCGCGCCCAGTGTGACAGGTTCTGAGAATGCGAAAACGATGTGATGGTCTTTACCAAACTCAGGACTGATGCCCCATCCGGTACTCGTCAGACCATCGGATGCACGCGGAGCATCGCCATTTTTCTGGCTATGATCAGCGCTGGTTCGAACAATTTTCGTCTTTTCCCGTTTGCCACCGGCACGCACCACATCAACTGTGACTTCCGTCAGCAAAAAGCTTCCATTATCAGCGCGGCCAGGTCCTCCCTTTGGAAGGTCTCCCGATGACAATGCATCAATACGAATCGCTCCAACACGCCCGGCTCCCGCAGAGCCGACGATGGTATACGTGTCCTTCAGGGGACGCTTGCCGGATACAGAAACGCTGCCATCTGCGCCGGCAGTCAGCGTGGCGCCTCCTACCCCGGATGCCTTTTGCACCACCAGAGGCTTCCAGCCACCAAAGCTCTTTAGCGCCGAAACAAATGTCTCAACAACAGGCTTGTGCTCTGCAGCAAGAACCTTGTTAGCATCCTTGCTATCGGCTACTTCTCTGAGCTTGGTCCACTTGGCCCGCTGCTCCGCGAGACCCGGTCGATCCTCGTACGTGACATCCCCTTTAATTACGCCGGCAAACACTGCCTGCAGTGACCAATAGTCTGTCGTGGGAATCGGATCAAACTTGTGGTCATGACATCGGGCGCAGCTTGCGGTGGTGCTGACAAAAGTCGACATCGCCTGATTAACCATGTCATCCCGGTCAAGGATTTCAAAAGGAATCGGCGCCGTGTAGTACGCACTGAGGTCAAAGTTGCCTGCGCTCAGATACCCGAGAGCCGGTGTAAGGTCAGGGCGATCCGGGTAGAGAACATCCGCTGCCAGCTGCTCGCGCACAAACCGTGCATACGGAACATCTTTATTGAATGTATCGATGACATAGTCACGGAATGGCCATGCATATTTGCGACCCATATCGTGCTCGGCACCATGCGAGTCGGCATAGTGGATGGTGTCCAGCCAATGCCTGGCCCAGCGCTCGCCGTACCGCGGACTTGCAAGCAGCCGGTCCACAACACGCTCGTACGCGCCAGGTTTTTTGTCTGCCACAAACGCCTTGATCTCGGCTTCGGTTGGTGGGAGGCCAATCAGATCAAACGTGACGCGGCGAATAAGAGTTACCCTATCTGCCGCCGGTCCCATCGCAAGCCCCTTCTTTATGAGCTTGGCATCGAGGAAGCGATCCACAACATGCTTTGCTGTTCCCGCGGGAACGGCAGGTTTCTTCAGCGGTTGAAGCGACCAATGCGTGTCACCAGCCGGTGTGCTCGCACCCGCATCCGGCCATGATGGTCCGGACTGCACCCAGCTTCTCAGCATCGCTACTTGGGCTGGCGTCAGTGGAGTCTTCCCGCTGCGGTTCGGGGGCATCACCAGGTCCACATTTGTCGTGGATACGCGTTGAATCAACGAGCTTGCGTTTGGATCATGCGGAACGAGCCCACGGGAACCGCTGTTCCCGCCTGCCATCGCCGACTTGAGCTGTGTGAGCTTTAGGCCACCGGCAGCCTGGATATCACCGTGGCACGGCATACACTTATCACGGAGCAGCGGTTGGATGTCTTTCGCGAAGTCAGGTCCTTTCGCATTGGGGACCTTGACCTGCGATGTCGATTGCGCAGGTAAGAGCGCAACACCGGCGACAGCAACGGATGCCAGAGACACGAAAACAGCTTTGCCGAAGCGAGCATTATCCATAGTTTTCTATTGTGGCACGAAGGTCGGATTTCCTGCCGAATTCAGGATGTTAGATTCCAGCAGATATTGGAATCTTTTCCGAATACTTGGAAGCAGGTGTCAATCGGTAAGCAAACCAGCGAACTCCTTAGGCAAACGTTGACAAGGCACTTACTGAAATCCACCACTTTAACTATCCTACGCAAATAACGACAGACCGAATATTTTGCGTTTAATTTGCGATTGTTACGTAATAGTACTTAATCTTGGTCATCAACAGCGCCTGTCATTGCGGTAAGCCATTGAAGCACGCCGTAGAAGCTACACAGACTGAATATGCCTGTGACTGCGGGCGTAACTTTAATATCCGCGTCGTTCCGTGCAAGCTGTGCGGAAATCTCTGTGTTGGTATTCTTCGCCCGGCGATGTCGGCGAGCGACATGTGTCGCCTTTGTGGAGCAGATCATCAAATGCCCGAGTCTGTCCTCACACTTCGACAAACTGGGTTCAGCGCAATGCTTCGCCGCAGCTTTGCCCTCAGACTTACAGTCGTCGCTGTCGGTATTTGTTTGCTTATCGCAATCGTAAACGCAATCATGCCGTAGTGAACATGATGCGGGAAGGGAATCCGTACGGAAAAACGTAACGCTATTCCCATCATGCCTGGGCAAACCTTCCTAACACTCCTCGCGTCCGCTGTCATATCCGGTCTCATCCAGCCCGATGTCGCGAATAATCGCATCACATCGAGCCAACAAGGCCAGATCACCCTAACCACAACCGAGCAAGGTTATGCTCTCCCCGCTGGCCAGGTCATACATGATTACCCCCTGCTGGTGCGTCTGAAGGACGACCAGTTTCCATGGGATGAAGCTAAACCGGATGGCAGTGACATCATTTTTGAATCCGATGCCAATGTCCGCCTACCTATGAGCATAGAAGAGTGGAACCCGGCAGCCAGGCGCGCAGCCATTTGGGTTCGGATCCCCACCCTGCGCGGCAACCAAAGGCAAACGCTGAACGTCAAGTGGGGAGCGACACGCAATGAAATTATCCCGGCACAACCTGTTTTTGATGCCTCCAATGGATTTGTCAGCGTACTGCACCTCGGCGAAGATTCTCACGACACGCTTTCCACCATGTCCCTGCGACCGGATGGCGTCGTAAAAACTCCGGGCGTAATCGGCACCGGATCAAGATTCCGCAAGGGAGCTGGCATAGAAGGTTTGCTTCAGACTGGTAAAACCTTCCCTCTTGGCAGTCAGGCATCCACGACGAGCGCCTGGGTGCGTGTGGGTAAACCAAACGCCACCATCGTTGGCTGGGGAAAGGAGGCCGCACAAGGGAAAGTCGTGATGCAGTATCGAAGCCCAAGACAGATCAATATGGATTGCTATTTCTCAGATGCAACCATCCGCAGCGCTTCCAACGCTCCACTTAATGAATGGATGCACATCACACATGTCTATGCCAAGGGTGAAACGCGGCTTTACATCAATGGGCAGCTGGAAGCCAAAAACACCGGATCAGGTGCTCCGCTGTCCATTGCGGCCGGTGCCCGGATGTGGATTGGCGGGTGGTACGGAAACTATGATTTTGATGGCGACATTGATGAAGTGCGCGTGTCCAACATTGCACGGCCTGCTGCATGGGTTGGTCTGGATGCGGATACGCAGGGACCGGCGCCGCGCCTGACCGGAAGGCTAGTACGCAGCGATGCGCCTCCGCGTGTTCCGACGAAGCCGATCATCGTGAAGGAAGGCGAAAAAGTTCAGTTAACCGCTGACCTTGGTAATGCTGACAAAGCAACTTGGGAACTCGTAAGCAATGGATCAGCAAAAGCCATTGCAACCGATCTGGCGACCATTACATTGTTGGCTCCGCGGGTCACGTCCACTTCAATAATGTCCATTCGCCTGCGAACAAGAAACGGTGCTGGCGAACAAATTCAGGTCATCCCGCTGACTGTCACTGAGGCTATTGCTGATCCCGTTGTCACACTGGATGCTCCACTTACATGGGATGGTCGGACGCCGACCTACATCCGCGCCGACGCACACAGCGCCGGCCCACATAATTACAAGTGGCAAATCAGCGGACCCGGTGTAGCCTATGAAGATTCCGGGAACATCCTCCGGCTGGACCGCGGCTTCAAAGCCGGGAAGCTAACCGTGCGCGTGGATGTCGATAATGGCGGTGAGGTCGTTTCGCGCTCAACGGAAGTAACCGTTACACCCCCGACAGCTGAAGCGTGGCGTGATGCGCCTCCATTGTCTGTTTCACAGCTGCGAAACGGGATGTTCATCAGTAGAGGTTTGGGATCAACGGGGAATGTGGCCATCTCTGGCTCGACACGTAACGGAGCCACGATTGAGCTGCGTGTGGTGTCCAGTGATGGCTGGCGTCGTGTCGTAAAGGCAACAGCAGACACAAAGGGTAAATTCACAGCTCAAGTGGACCTGCCTGCCCGCCTAACATTGTATTCACTTCAGCTGATGTCCATTTCAAAAGGTAAGTCAGAGCTTTTGACATCCGTCTCGGACATCCAATGCGGGGATGCATTCATCATCATGGGGCAATCGAATGCCGTTGCGACGGACTTTGGGCCGACGACACCTACGTTTACAAGCCCATGGATTCAAACCTTTACGGATCGATTTGTGCCAGCCCGCTATCGCAACATGGATGGCCAATACGGCGAGATTGGATATTGGGGTATGGAGCTGGCAAAAAAGCTGGTTACCAAACACAAGATTCCAGTTTGCATTGTCAATGGAGCCGTCGGTGGAACCAGGATTGACCAGCATCAACGCTCAAAAGACAACCCATTGGATACCTCAACCCTGTACGGAAGCCTCCTGACTAGAGTTACAGCAGCCGGCCTGAATTACGGCATCCGCGGCATCTTCTGGCATCAGGGCGAAAATGACCAGGGAGCAGATGGACCATCCGGTGGCTTTGGTCACGAAACGTACCGCGCATTGTTTATTAGTATGAGCAATGCATGGTCACAGGACTATCCGAACAGTCAAGTGACGTATCTGTTCCAGATCTGGCCAAAATCCTGTGCGATGGGCATTGATGGCTCTGACAATGTTCTGCGGGATGTCCAGCGGCTGTTGCCGGATGCGATGGACAGGCTGGCGATTATGTCCACCCTTGGCATCGATCCTCCCGGGGGATGTCACTATCCGGCAGATGGGTATGCGGCGATGGCTAATCTGATCTTCCCGCTCGTAGACAACCTTACTTACGGAGTGAAGGTTAAACAGCCAGTTGGTCCTCCGAGGCTAATATCCGCAATGAGGGCCCCGAATAACAGTTCAATCGTCACACTCACATTTGATCAGCCGGTGGTTTGGATGGACAGCTTGCGTAGCGAGTTTTTGATTGATGGAAAACGTGGTCAAGTCTTACGCGGCGAGGCAACGGGGAATACGTTGCGGCTCATGATCTCCGGGTCAAGCGGACGGACGCTTAGCTATCTTGACAGCGCCGCGTGGTCACAACAGCGACTGTTACGTGGGAAGAACGGAATTGCAGCACTGACATTTGCGGGTGTAGCGATTCGTTGAGATTTCAAAATGGTCAGGCGTGGTAGCATTCGTCCCGGATGTCACCTACTCTCCTGATTGGCGGTTTGTTCGCCGGCTTTCTCCATGTCCTGATGGGTCCAGATCACCTCGCAGCCGTTGCGCCAAGCGCGGCCCTGCGTGGCAAGGATGCATGGCAAAGTGGGTTACGCTGGGGAATAGGTCACTCCGCTGGTGTTGTATTCGTTGGCATTGGACTGGTTCTCCTCCGCCAGCTGCTTGACATCAGTAAATATGCTTGGATTGGTGAACGCCTCGTTGGCATTGCCTTGATTGCGATTGGTATCTGGGGGCTGCGTGTGTTGATTACCAACCGCGAACTAAGCCTAACAACACACGGACACAGCCATCATCACCATGCAGAACGCACAGCACTTGGCGTGGGCGTTCTCCACGGTCTTGCAGGCGGCTCACATGTGTTTGGCGTGATCCCGGCCCTTGCTCTGCCATCCATCGGAATCAGTGCCATCTGGCTGATGCTCTTTGGGCTGGGAACGGTCATTGCGATGATGGCCTTTACCGGAGTCCTTGGTTTGATCATCCACGGAGTGACGCAACGCATTGACCGACTGTACCGCAGGGCGCTTTGTGCGTGTTCAGCTATTGCGATAGGCATCGGTTGCTGGTGGCTGTTTCTTGGTGGTATCGGCTAGCGGGCCAAGTTCCTGTCCTTATAATGGACTATGGATATTCTCCCGAATGCGCTTGTTCCAGATGCAGGCGATCTGGCAGGGATTGAGCGCGATTTGCGTTTCTGTCCCGCAACCACAGAATCGCCAGCGTACCTCACGCGTGAGCAGCTGGACTTTTACAATACCGAGGGTTATCTCGCACCCCTTCGGGCCCTGTCATCCGATCAGGCATCCACGCTGCGTTCCTTCTTTGATGACATCCTGGCGCAGACCCTCGCAGAAGGTGGGAACAGTTATTCGATCAACGGTGCGCACCGGCGGTTTGCCACGGTATGGGACCTGATGCGAACGCCTACCATTGTGGATGCCGTTTCGGACATTCTGGGCCCCAATGTCGTGGCATGGGGAGCGCACTTCTTTTGCAAGCTTCCGAATGATGGCAAGATTGTCGATTGGCATCAGGATGCAGTGTATTGGCCGATGACACCGAGTAGGACGGTCACCGTGTGGCTGGCGATAGACGATACGGATTCGGGGAATGCGTGTATGCGATTTATTCCACGATCGCATTTGTATGGATCATTGATGCATACACCGAGTGTGGCTGCTGAGGACAACGTCTTGAACCTCAAAGTGGCAGATCCGCTTTCGTTTGGCAGTCATCCAGTCGACAACTGCCTGCATGCAGGGGAGTTCAGCCTGCACTCTGACCTCCTGCTTCATGGCTCAGAGGCGAATACCAGTGATAGGCGGCGGTGTGGGATCACACTTCGTTACTGTGCTGCCGATGTACGTGCCTACTTAGGCTGGCATGAAAAGGGAATGGTTGTTCGTGGGGTCGACACCGATGGCCACTGGGCGAATCCTGAGAGGCCGCGACGTTAGCGCGTATCTAAGTCATCCGCGTTTCGACCAAGGGCATTTAGGTTTCTTTGTACATTAAGGCAACTGTCTCATACGTTAATGTAAACCTAGTCATCAGACATCAGATTGTCATATTTTCTTAACATTTTAACTTTTGCTTAATATAAAGAGCGGATTCAGGGCACAGACTGTCATCGAAAAGGACAGAAACCGCCTGATGGAAGTTGCGACACTCTTTATTCTCATTGTTTGTTTGGCGATAGCGCTTGGTTTTGAGTTTGTGAATGGCTTTCACGACACGGCAAATGCGGTTGCTACCGTCATATACACCCGTTCCATGAAGCCAACACATGCCGTGATCTGGTCGGGATTCGTAAACTTCCTTGGGGTGTTGTTTGTACTTGGCGCCGGCGCAGGTGTCGCCTTCAAAATCGTAGGACTCCTCCCGACGGACCTCCAGGTGAATGCTCATGGCCCACTCGGGATTTGGGCCATTCTTTCCATCTTGATTGTCGCTGTCTTCTGGAATCTGGCGACCTGGTATGTCGGTCTACCCGCCAGCAGCTCGCACACGCTCGTTGGCTCGATCGCCGGTGTTGGTCTCACATGGGCGTACCTGGCAGGCAAGGAGTACAACACCGAGAAGCTCTATGACACGTTGAAGGGGCTTGCGCTGGCACCATTACTCGGCTTTGGACTCGCAGCCATCATCTTCATTATCTTCAAGGTCATTTCGAAGCGCCCTGAATTCTTCAATGAACCTCCGAAAGGTGACACTCCCCCACCTTGGTACATCCGCTTGATGCTGATCGGCACGTGTACAGGAGTATCCTGGTTTCATGGTTCCAATGATGGTCAGAAGGGCATCGGATTGGTGATGCTCATCCTTATTGCTCTGGTTCCAGGACAGTACACGGTAAACCCTGCTTTTGATGCTAATAAGATCGAGAAAACTTTGGTTTTGATTGAGAGTGGTCGTGATGTTCTCGCAAAGCCGGCATTTGAAGGAAACAAGAAAGCAGAAGAGGCAGCTGAGCGCCTGGAGAAGATCGATCACATCTTAGAAAAGACTAACAGTCTTTCTACATTAGCCCATAGTGAGCAGGAGACGCTTCGTGTCGAGGTGCTGAAAGCAGCGAGTGCAATAAAGAAGGCTGCAAAGGACGAGGATGCATCCAAAGAGGATAAGCAAATTCTCGCGGATACGGAAAAAGGCATCAAGGGTGCTGTTGAGTTCGTAGCACTTTGGGTGATTGTGGCTGTTGCTTTGGCGCTTGGTGTCGGCACGATGGTTGGCTGGAAGCGGATTGTCGTTACGGTTGGGGAAAAGATTGGAAAGGCACACCTTACGTATGCACAGGGTGCTGCTGCCGAGCTAACGGCGATGATTACGATTGCCACGGCAGATTATCTGGCTGCACCAGTTTCGACCACGCACATTTTGTCCAGTGGCATTGCCGGAACGATGGCCGCGAATAGAAGCGGTTTGCAGGCAAAGACGGTGAGAAACATTTTGATTGCCTGGGTGCTAACGCTGCCGGTCACCATTGTCCTCTCGGGCCTTCTGTTCTGGATAACCGCTGGCAGGTACATCATCAAGTAACGATTTGAGCGGTATCCAGGATGACTTGGGACCAAGAAATGCCCGTTACTTGCAGGATTTCAGCAAAGCTGGGACATATTGATCCACGCAGAAGTGGCAAAGGTCAAATACATTAACTTCTTACAAGTAAAATCAGTAAGACTGCCGTCGATTTTCACAAAGTTCTCGTGAACATACAGGTTCTTTTTGAGAATAATTCCTACGAAGACATGAGATAATGGATCGTCCGCTATGAATGCCCAACGCAGGGTATTCGGATGTGTCAGTGACCACGTGTGACTGATGCTGCGGAATGAATGAAAGGTACGCCATTGTCTAAATCTCCTCGTACAAAGCAATCGCAGCGCAGTGCATTTACACTCATCGAGCTGCTGGTTGTGATTGCAATCATCGCTATCCTCGCTGCCATCCTCTTCCCTGTGTTTGCTCAAGCACGTGAGCGTGCACGTGGCATCGCTTGTTTGTCCAACATGAAGCAGCTTGGTCTCGGCCTCAAGATGTATTCACAGGACTTTGATGAGTCCTATCCACGTTGTTCCTTTATCGGAATGGATTTCAACTGGCGCAATGCTATCTATCCATACGTCAAGAGCATCGATGTCTATGCCTGTCCAAGTAACCCAGCCGGCCGCCGCCGTGATGGTGCTGGTGCTCGCTTCGCTCCAGGTGGACGCATGCCATCCGGCTACGGCATGAACGCGATTGCAACCTCCTGGGTTCCAGCGGACTGGGGATGGAATGCAACCGTTCTCTCCGAAGCAACCATCACTGCTCCTGCAGACATGATCCTTATTGGCGAAGCCAACTACTGGGATCCAACGGTTGACATGGGCTACGGAATCGTTGGTGGAACCTGTAACCAAAACCGTGCTTACCAGCACTTTGGTAACCCGGCAACTCCTAACTCCGGTACGCCAGCAAACTGGATCTTTGCTGATGGCCATGCCAAGGCGATGAAGTGGAAGCAGACCATTTTGCCACTCGACCGCAACATGTGGGAGCTCAACCCAGCACGCAACGCTGGAGACCTGACCGTCAAGGCTGATGATGGCAACTTCACCTTCCCTGGCGCGAACTGGAATGACAACAACGCCATCTGCCCACGTCTGCGATAGGCTTCAACATAATGAAGAAGTTACTTTCTATGACATTGGTCATTGCAGCCCTTGCAATGATTTCCGGGTGCGGGCCAAAGGAGGCGGAAACGCCACCTGATGCGCTCGAACCTAAGCAGATGACCATGCCCGGTGCTGCACCCGCAGACCCAAAGAATATCGACCCTGCAATGCGGGAAGATATGCGAAAGCAAATGGGTCGCTAATCCGGTTTGGTTTCAACACATGCTGGGGTCCCATCCGGGACCCCAGTTTTGTTTGGGATAGGATAGTTTCATGCGCCGTAGGTTGATGCTCATCGCTGTCATCGTGTTACCAATCCTTGCCATTGGATTGTGGTTTGCTCCACTCTCTCTCAAAGGAAACTCCAAAGCTCAGAACTTTTTTGCGCAAGGAAACCGCCTTGCAGAGCGTGGAGACTACGATATGGCGGCAGCGGAGTGGGAGCAGGCCGTTCGTACGGATGCAAACCTTATCGAAGCGTGGATTCTCCTCGGCGAGTACTACTTTGGTCGTGAGCGCTTCGAGGATGCAATCCGCTGTATGTCGGAGGTTGTTGAGCGTGCTCCTGAGACTCCGGAATGCCACGGTCGTCTTGCTATCGCTTTCCTGAGCGTCCGGAGTGAGCTTGCAGCATTCGAAGAAGCAGAAAAGGAACTGAAGCGTAATCCGGAACATATCCCTTCTCTGGCTGTCGTTGCTTCACTTGCCGGCTCCGGTGGAATGGGTGAAAAGCAGCTTGCCGCTTTGGAAAAGCTCGTTAAGTTGCTCCCAAATGATGCCGACTTTTTAGAAAAGTACTGTCAGTCGCTCCTTGAGCGCAAGCGGGATGCAGAAGCTGGCGAGTACATAGAGCGCTTTGTTAAGCTCGCGCCAAACAGCCACCTGGCTGCAACGTATCAGGGAATCCTTGCATATCGTTTGGATGCATCCCCTGCCGGTTCGGAAAAAGCGATCGCCTATTTTAAGCGCGCCCTCCAGCTTGAGCCCAATGCCCTTTTCCCCCGTCTCTACCTCGGCAAACTCTACCTCCGAATTCGGGATACCGCGAAGGCGGTTGCCATCCTCGAGGATGCAGCGAAGAAAATGCCGCGAAAGATGGATATTCAGTTTGAGCTGGCAAATGCCTATACGCAAGCCAAACTACCTGCAAAAGCTAAGACCGCACAAGGGCGCTTCGAAGCCCTTCGGCGGGACAATGACAAAATGCGTGGCCTGATGAAGCGCTGTGCGGTTGACCCAAAGAATGCAGCACTGTTTAAGGAAACCGGACTCTTCAGCCTGAGCATTGGAAATACCATGAATGCCCGCGTTTACCTCGACCACGCCGACAAGCTCACACCCGGGGACCCGGAAATCGATGCAGCTTGGAAGAAGCTCGAGAAGCTGGAAAACAACCGCCAGGTGCTTATGCAGAAGCTGTCAGCGATGCGCTCTAACTCGAACACAAAACCTGGAGCATCGCAATGAGACAAGTCCATCCACTGCCAATTCTGGTTGCGCTCAGCTTGCTCATACCTGGCTGCACAAAGTCTGGCGCACCCGCCGGTACAGCGTCGAAATCTTACAATGACTACAAGTCCTCTCTGTTCATCGATATCGCTAAGCAGGCAGGGATAAACTTTACCGCGGACACCGGCATCGGAGGAAAGCGTCTTTACTTCATTGAGAGCACTCCTGCCGGCGGCGGGTTTGTCGATATTGACCGGGATGGCAACCTCGATGTCATTCTGCTCCAACCTGGGGCATCATCGGTCGACCAGCTGAAAGCACCGCGCTCCCTGACAGGACTTTTCCGGAACAATGGGGATAACACGTTCACCGATGCCATCCGGGGCAGTGGTCTCGACAAAGACCTTGGGTATGCCCATGGGGTGGCGGTGTCAGATTACGATAATGATGGCTACAGCGACATCCTGATAACCGCCTATCCCCGAAACTTTTTGTTTCGGAATCTTGGCGGCTCAGGCAAGTTTGAGGACGTGAGTGAGCGAGTTGGCTTAGCAAAAACCCACAGCACCGGATTTGCGACAAGCGCTGCCTTTGGTGACATCGACAACGATGGACGCTTGGACCTCTATATTTGTTATTACTCTCCTTGGACGCCGGAGACCGATAAGCCTTGTAAGAATGCGCAAGGCACGCGGGATTACTGCACGCCTGAGATCTACGATGCGGATACGCATCGGCTGTTTAGGAATACCTCAAAGGGATTTGTAG
>CAZSGJ010000057.1:0-17119 GCA_964606305.1 uncultured Armatimonadia bacterium | reverse complement strand
CCGGCGGCCTCCTCGCCGTCGAGTGCGGTCACACCCAGGCAGGCACAATCGCCGACATGTTCACCGCTGCCGGTCTGGTGAATGTCAACATCCACCCTGACCTCGCCGGTATCCCCAGAGTGGTCACAGCAAACCAACCCTCAGCCTAGCGGAGAGGCGATTCTTTACTGAGGATCCGTCCTGAATGGACTCGCCGGAAGACCCGCCTTGTTGTACAGGTTTGCATCAAGAGGGTTCATCCTGTAACCGTAGCGGACAAACTTTGGCGCCAAAACACCTGGTGCCGACAACACAATCCGGTCGCCATCCACAGCCGCTGTCGCACGGTGCCAAACCTTGTCATCCCCAGCGATGGCAAACCCACCAATAGCAATGTTTGGAGTGGCTTCGAACTTTCCGCGGCCTGCCATGCGGCCCGCTGTAAGGCCTCCGCCAACATGGTCAAACGACACCACAAGGGTCCCTGGCTTCCCCAGCTGCACGCTTTTCAACAACGGACCACTGACCACGGTGTCCTTACGCCCGTAAATGTCCCGCAGCGCCCAAAGAGCTAAGCGCTCTCCGACATCCAGCTTGTTCTTCGGGTGAATGTCATCAACATCCCCGATGTCCACCGCACTCGCCATCCCGGTGTGCGGAATCGCCAATGCACGACGCTGGGCATCCCGGAACTCAGACCAGCCATCACCGCCGGATGCATCCGTGCTTTGCTTCTGCCACCCGGCAAGCTGCACGGAATAAAAAGGCATACTCGGAGTACCGAACCAAGTCCGCCAATCGGTGATCATCGCGCGCTGTTTCTCGATGTACTGATTCCCATCGATTGCATTTCCGGCATTGTTCTCACCCTGATACCAAAGCACTCCCGCAATCTGAAAGTTTCCGAGTGGAGCGATCATGCCGTTGTGGAGCGTCACACACCGCGGATTAAATGCCTGCTCACCAAATGGAAATTTAGGTTGTTCGGGAGGGAAACTTATATCCACTCCACCAGCAACCCGCTTGGCTTCTGCTTTGACCCACGCATCCACAGCCTTGTGCCACGCCCTAAGATCAACCTGATATTGCGCCAGGCTTGTCCGCATCCGGTCCGCAAATGGCTTCAGCGCAGGCGTCTCGAGTAGTGTCTCCTGACGCATCCAGCACTCGATATTCGTCCCGCCCACACTTGAGCGGAGAAGCCCAATTGGCACACCGGTTTCCTTTACTACCTTGCGCGCAAAGTAGTAACCAACGGCGGTAAAGCCGCCGGATGTCGCAGGGCTTGCCACCGCCCAGCTGCCTTTTACGGTTTCCTGTGGGTCACGGGCAAAGTGCATTTCGACGCCAAAGTGACGAATCAGTGGGTTCTCGGATGTACGAATCGCATCCGGGTCATCGCAGCCCCCAAGACCCCACTCCATATTCGACTGCCCGGAGCAAAGCCAGACATCCCCAATCAGGATGTCATTGCGCTCAATCCGGTTCTTACCCTGCACGATCAGGTTTGTTGGTGTTTTCGATGAGCTGCGCTTAGGGAGCGTGAGCTGCCATTTCCCGGATGCCGGTGTCGTTATTGAAGCCGTCGTTGTACCAAGTGACACAGTGACTTGTTCGCCACTGTCCGCCCATCCAAAGACCTTGATGTCTCTATCCCGCTGGAGAACCGCATGATCGGCAAAGAGAGGGTGGAGACGGACATCCGCGTGAGCTGCACCTGCAGCCCACAACAGCCCAACGAATGGCAGAATACGACGCATTAGAGCAGCTCGCTTCCATCCGGGCGGTAGACACGCCACTCGTGAACCCCGCCAGCCCAGCCCTTTTGTGCCTGAATATTCAAGCGAAGCGCATCGGTTGTTACCGCATCAAAGCGTACATGGACGTACTTGTCGCCGTCCGTTCCAAATGGATCACGTGCCTTCACCGGTACCCACGCGCCGTTGATTCGCGCATCCAGCGACCAGCCAGCAGGCAGCCGACACTCGCCAATCCCTGTGTCATCAAACCAATACACCCCGACGGAGCCGATCTCAATGGGTTTTACAAAGGTGTACTCAAGCCATTCAGCGGTGCCCTTGTGCGGCCAGAAGTGATAGAAGGGATGGTTGTGGTCTATCGACTTTGCAGGGTCCTTCTGGTCATTCACCGCTGTCGGATTGGCGCCAAAGCTCGCACGGACCTTTGCCATTTTGGCGATGGTCGGGAGGGCAGGAGCCTCTGCGGCATCAATGGAGCCCGGCAGCCACACTGCCATACTGGTCGCGCCTCGGTTCGCCCATGTTGAATAGGGGATCCCAGTGAGTGTAATAGACTCGCCGAGCGCGATAGCACCAAGACCGACCCGCTTCACGATATTCGCCGATACTGTAATTGGCGTGATGCCACCCAGCATGTCACTCGATGGCTTTGCGGTGCCGTTCGAACCTGCGACCGTGCTGAAGACTTCCTTGACCGCTTGGTCGGTGCCCTCAAAGCAGTAAACAAGAGGCCCGCGCTGGAATGAGACCTTGCCACGGTTGTCCATGACGCCCGGGTTTGAGATGACCTTGCGAACCGCCATCGGGAAGTCAAGCTTCACCGTATCACCCGCTACAACGCTCTTCGGGATGACCAGGTAGCCGTCATTGGTAGTTTTGACATCGAGAGGCTTTCCGTTCAGCGTCGCTGTAATTGCAGTCTTTTTCGAATCTGCGAAGCGGTAGAGACGTCCTGGAACAGCCTCATCCTTCGCCCAACCTGGAATGCGGATTGCGAGCTGCGAGCCTGGTGCTGTGCCGGACTTTACCTTGACTGTCACGCTTCCATTTTCTGGATAGACCGTATCGATGGCGACATTGATTGGGCCGGCAGCAGTAGCCGTCGATATGTCACTTGCTGCAAACAAGTTTAGGTAAAGCGTTGCTCCGCCGGTTGCGGCGAACAGCTTACCGATACTGCCGATAAACCTGAGAACGTTTGGCGGACAGCAGGCACAGCCAAACCAATCCGGGCGGAAGGAGCCGTTGTCAGATTGGAGGGAGTTTACGTAGAAGAAGTTCTTACCGGACAAACCAACGCCTGAGAGCACAGCGTTGTAGACCGTGCGTTCAAGGACATCTGCGTATTTGGCATCTGCATAACGCATCCCCATGCGGTTCGTCCAGTTTGCAAATGCAATGCTTGCACACGTTTCCTGGTAGGCCGTTCTATTGGGGAGCTCGTAGCGGTCACCAAGGGCTTCACCGCTCCCGCGGGAGCCAATGCCACCTGTGATGTACATTTTATAGCCCACGACGTCATCCCAGAGACGATCCGCTACTGCGCGTAGTGATGCATCCTGTGCAAGGTCTCCAACGTATTCCGCTGCTCCAAAGCAGTAAGCAGCGCGTACGGCGTGCCCAACGGCTTCATCCTGTTTGACCAGTGGCTTGTGGTCCTGAGCGTATTCACCAACGAGGTCTTTGCGGGATGTATCCCCACGGCGCGCCAGGAACCATTGCGCAAGACGCAGATAGCGGGCATCCCCGGTTGCTCCGTAGAGGTCGGAGAGACCGAGCTCGACTTCCGGGTGGCCATCGATATTCCCGCGCTTGCCCGGACCAAATGTGGCAACAACCAGATTGGCATTCTTGATCGCAATGTTGAGCAGATTGCGTTTCCCCGTGGCTCGGAAGTGGGCGACTGCGGCTTCATAGAGGTGCCCGACGCAATAGAGCTCATGGCTGGCATCCATTGATTCCCAGCGCTTTGTGCCACCTGGTGGGAGGTTGTTCGGGTCTCCGATGGTCTTTGGTGAGTAAAGATAGCCATCCGGCTCCTGAGCCTGTGCAATAAGCGCAATGATGGAATCTACGCGGCGCTCAATCTTGGCATCCCGCTTTACAGCAAGAATATTCGCCGCTCCTTCGATGGTTTTGTAGACATCGGAGTCATTGAAACAATAGCCCTCACAGGTTTGGGGCGTGCGATTACCCTGGTTTTTGCGGGCGGCAGCACGAAGGTTACCAAAGCGACCGGTTTCCTCACACTTCTCTAAAACGTGAGGCAGAGTGACATCTCGGTTGCGATCGACACGTGGTTTCCAGAAAGTGTCCCGGAACGTGATCTCTGTATGACGAATCGGTGTCAGCTGCGGTGTGGTCTGCATGGTTGTCTCTCCTTTGAACGGCTGGTGATTGGGGGAAATAATACGGATGGAGCGGATAGAAAGCACAAGGCCGGCATAGCCACCTGGCTCAGGGTCAATCGAAACACTAAGGGGAACTTCGCGCGGTGTGTCATCCGGGATGGGATAGCAAAATGTTACCGGCTGATTCGGTTTATCGAGCTCGAGACATTGCAAAAACTTGGTATCAGCGATTCGTACAGTGAATTGCCGCCTGAACTCACCGCCCCAGTAAGTTATGGCAATAGAGCACGGACCATTGGATGGTAGCCGGACACAGGTTGTGTACACTTGTCCGGTGCGGATATCCCTGACTGAATATGGCCCAAGCTGTCCGGCATAGCTTCCGGGAGTTGCTACTGTGTCGTGCGTGAGCTCGCTGCTTTCCACTCCGCAGTAAACAGCATCAAATGTAAGTGCATCCAGCTGTCTCTCCAAAGTAAGACGGGCTTCCGTAACGTCTTTCCAAGCATTCAGAGCATCCGGCGTTTCAAATCCGCGAACGATGCAGGTGTAGGTCTCACTGTTGATGTCAGTGATGCGCATCACATTGATTAATGCTTCTTCACCGGGAACGGTGAGGAGGGGGAGGGCAACCGGCTGATCACCGCTGAGAATTGTTTCGATTGCATTGCGCATGGATGGAATATGACATGCGACATCGATCGGAGCGGTAAGGCCAGTGAATGCAAGGAGTGTCGAACCTGTGAAGAATGATCCAAAGGTGGAGTCGCCTGGCAGGGCTTCCCAGCGAGTGGAGTCATCGGATCCCATCAGCGATGGTGCTCTGGTAACGCGTGTACCCGCTGCTGCGAGTAGCTTTTGCTCATTCCGTTCATCACTCTGCAGGCAGAACATCGCACCGCGTGCGTGTGCTGTTACGGGAATATTTTGTACGACATCAATAGACTGGTCGGCACTTTTGCGGGCTATCCATTCAGGCAGTAAAAATGGCGTCTCAATTCCTGTGCCACTGCAACACCAGAAGTCCTCATTCGGTTTGTCAAAGCACTTTTGCGCACCCGGGGTCAGCGGGAAGTAATACATCAAACCCGGACCACCCGGCTCCCGTGCAGCGAGCAAGTGATTTTCACAGGTACGGCTTAGCCAGATGTCCCAGTGCGTTTGTGGTTGCACCGTGGACAAGAGTGTAACCAGCTTTGCCATGTTGTACGTATTGCATGTCTCGCTGGTCTCAGCTGAGATGTGATCGTGCTGGCGACCAAACAGCCCAAAATGCTCGAGGTCGCTGTTACCGCCATTCGGGTACGTCCAGCCAGTCAGGACCTGATTAACGAACTTAGCAGCGGCATCAATCAGTTCTTTGTCATTATCGATGATCCCGAGTCTTGCCATCCCGATAACGATGGGAATCTGCGTGTTGGCATGCCGGCCTTCAAACCACTTCCAGTTGTCTTCGCTTATCGCATCGATGACTTGGCGGTGAAGAAACCGCTTTGCCAGAGCCAGCATCGCTGCGTCATCAAAGACAACCGATGCCTGGGCCAGGAAATCGGACATCCCGCCGTGTTCCGTTTCCAGCATCCGCTGCACCTCGGTGTCACTCAAGGCATCCAGGCGGCTACAAACCCAACCGATGAAAGATTTGCAGCTGTCCCCGGCAAGTGGGATTTCTGCGATGGAATGCGCATCGAGCAGGCCCTGTCCGATTTTGTGCAGGGTGTACCAGGGCGCCCAGACTTTTTCTCGTGCGATAACGCGGTCGATGAATGTCTCAGGAAATGCAGAAACGTAGCCGGACCCGATGGCATTTTGGCAATCACGCAGGCCGGTGACGACACGCTCGATATTCGGGGTGAGCTCTACAAAGCCGCAGCGAATTGCACGTGCCACGGCACTCAGATAGTGTCCGGTGAAGTGTCCACGCAGCTCCGATGTAGGTGCTTGCCAGCCTTTTTGAGGCGTGCCGGCGGGAGCGAGCCCGGCCGTTTGCCGAAAAGTATAAAGGAGGTCGTCCGGCCGGTAGGCCAAAAGACGCTTCGCTGTGACGTCCTGTGCGGCTTGCCATGGACCACCTGTGATTGTGATCGCAGGTGGCACAATCCATGACGTGGCTTGTATCACTTGCTGTGACGCGCCTTGAAGCGAATGATTGCGAGAGCATTGCTTCCAAGCGTAACCTTGCCGTTTACCGGTGGCCATGCAATTGTCGAGACGGCCGGCACAACCTTGTTTGGTTCAAGCAGTGTGTTGTTCGCCTGCGGGTCATCCGAGCGGATCACTGTCATGGTTGCCTTGGTGCCAATACGCGACAAACCGCTCATCGAAACCCCAAATGCCTTTGTCTCGCTTGTAGAGTTGACCAGCTTGACAACAACTTCGTTCTTGGCTGTGTCGTAGCCACTGCTTGCGAAGACATCGGATGTCTCTGGAACCGGCACTGTGTGAATTACTTTTCCATCGAGTTTGCAGGTGATCACACCACCCGATACGGACACCTCAATGTCGTACCAGCGTCCCGTTTCAATTCTTCCTGAAACGCGTTGACCTACGGGCCCCCGATTTCGCTCGATACCATGTTCCCGGTTGTTCCAGCCGCCGAGATTCCACCAGTAGCGCTGACCTGCTTTGTCCCCAAAGATCACGAGGAAACCCTCATCTCCGGAAATCTTGCGCGCTTTGAGTTTCAGTGTGTAATCGGACCAGCCCGCATCCCCAAAGGTGTACGTACCTGTTTCCTTGCCAACCTGACGGATGACATTGCCAGCAGTTTGCCAAATGCCACCTTCAGTCTTTGCACTTGGAAAGCCGTTGGCGTTGGAGTCATACAACGTTTTCCCGCCGGATGTGACGGAAATGTCTTTGTACTCACTTCCGGTAAGCCAGGTCCCGACACCGACCTTTCCGGCAATTGATTTTGCTGCTGTGCCTGCGCCTTTGATGGCAGTTGGGATAGTGATGTCCGGTCGGTTTGTGTGAAACAGCTTCCAGAGGTGGTACGAGACAGTACCTGCAGTCCGAAGGCTGTCGAACATAATCATCCCGTGCCAGCCAGAGCGACCATTAACGTGTGCCAGCAACGGCGCATATGAGACCATCTTCACAACATCCGCGTTGTTCTCGCAGCCCATCAAAAACACGCCTTCGCTCAGCGCGGCGAGCATGTTTCCTTTGTCGGGACCACCTTCCGGCGTCGTGACGGCTACTTCTCCAACATAAACTGGCTTTTGCTTTCGGTCGTAGTTGTCGTAGTAGTTGAACTGACTGAAGAACCAGCTCGGCGAGTTGTAATAGTGTTCATCGATGAGATCGAATTCGGCATTCGGGATGTTGTAGTCTGCAATCGTCGTGAGCGTTGGGAAGAGTTTGTGGACCTGCGCGTAGACCAATTTGTAGCGGGTCTCATATTCAGGACCGACATTTTCATTACCAATTTCAACCAATGGATTTGCAAATGGAGCGGCATGTCCGGCTTCTGCGCGTTTGCGGCCCCACTCGGAAATCGGATCCCCAATGGCGTATTGCAGGAAGTCGATATTGTCATCGATGACCCAGCTCATGCTGGAAAGCGGGACGTGTTGGGGACTACGGTAGATACAGGTCTGACCTGCAAAGCCAACCCACATCGGCTGTGCCTTGAGGTCCTCGCAGAACTGCAGATACTCAAGTGCTCCCATGCCGTGTGTACGTCGGTAATTCCATGCATTCCAGCGCTCGTAGCGTTCCTCAACGGGACCAATGCCATCCTTCCAGCGGTAGGTCATTTCCGGTGAGCCACCCTCCACAACACAGCCGCCGGGGAAGCGCACAAATGCGGGCTTCATGTCGGCAATCATTTTGGCGATGTCGCTTCGGAGACCATTAGGACGGTTGTTCCAAGTGTTGACTGGAAAGCAGCTGACATAGTCGATGTCTACGGTGCCCTTGGATGGAAGTTCGAGGGTTAGGAATGCATTGTCAATGGTTTTCTTCGCGGTAATGGTTCCTTCAATACGTGTCCAGCCATTACCTACGGATTTGCCGGACAGCGTCGACGTGACAGGGTTTCCGTAGCGGTCATCACCCAGGATTCTCACATTGCGAATATCTCCGGTGGTCGAGCGAATATGGGCGACAATTTTGTAGGATGCGCCTTTGCGAAAACCAACTCCCCAGAATCCGGTGTTGCGTACAGCGGCAGCCTTGCCTGTGCCAGCCGGCTGTGTCACATTTACACGCAGGTGGTACGGAGAGTTGGCGTTGAGTCCAGTGACCGGAACCACCCACCACTCTGCCTTCCCACCACGTTGGTCCAGCTGCCAGCGGGGGACGGTGCCAGGCTTAACATTGAAGCCACTGTCCCAGCCCGCATCGGAAATCCACTTGTCTCCAACCTTCTTGAACCCCTCAGGTGGACGGCTGTCTTCAAAGGCCCGGTTTGCGACCATTTCACCGTAGAGACCGCCATCCACACCGTGGTTTATCTCTTCCAGGAAGATGCCGTACATGTTTTTGTTGACAGAACGTCCCGGTTTGTCTGCCTGGATAGTGACAGTTACATCCTGTGCGTTGACTGCTGATGCGGCAAGCAAACTGAAATTGAGAATGGATGCAAGGATAGCGGTAGATCGATACATGAAGGCTCCCGGATGTGGTTACACTGCGATGTGCAATCCAACACGTTTTGCATATTATTCCGCAGTGGTGTACTTTATATTGTATGCTGTAACGAAATCGTTGCAGAATCCTACGATGAGCATAAGCGAACTAGTCCCACAGATTGAAGTCAGAGCATTCGGCGCGCGTCGACGCGAATCCGATGGATTTGCTGTTGACCGTCCAAACGGTTTTCATGAGACTATTTGGGTCCGCTTGCATGACCATATGCAAGTGCGAATCGCCTCCGAATCGTATACGGTCCACCCGGGAACGATTCTTATGCTCCCCCCGGGAACTCCTCACTGGTACACATCTGTGTCTGGTTCCTGGTGCAATGACTGGCTCCACATCGTGGGCGAAGACATTGAAGACGTTTGTAGAATCATGGGACACCCAATCGGGGAGCCATTTTTGCCGATTGAAACATCCTACGTTAGCCCGCACTTTGAGACCATTGCACGTGATCTAGCCCGCAAGGATGACATCGGTAAGTCACTTGCATCTATTGCGGTTCTTTCGCTACTCGCTCGTACCGTTGCTGCCTGCAATATGCCCGATACGCCATGGTCGGCTGCAGAGGCTGTACACCGGCCAGCATTTGACCGGCTTCGACAGCGGATGTTGGCAAATCTCGACCATCCGTGGGACATCGCAAATTTGGCGCGTGAAGTCCACCTCGGCGTTAGCCGCTTCTCTGAGCTGTACTTACGCTTCTATGGTGTCTCTGCGATTGAAGACATTTTGCAAGCCCGTATCCGTGCTGCAGAATCCCTGCTCACAAATGCCAGCCTGACAGTAAGTGAAGTCGCATCGCGTACAGGGTTTGCCAGCCATGCCTACTTCAGCCGTACCTTCCGGGCACGGGTTGGTATATCACCGATGGAATATCGTCGGCGCGGGCTCCACTCCTAGTCGCAACGTGCCCAGTCCGCTTCATAAAGGATTGCTTTCATCCGGTCCGGGGTGATGCCAAGCTTCTCCGCTGACTGGATGACATCCGAGAGGTCTGCGGGATACAGCCCGTTTTTGGCTTCGGACGCGAGGCCGGCTATATTCCACGGTTCGATTGCTGTGGCTGCTGAGCAGTTTCCGGAAAGGTAGGCATCAAAGCGTTGCCAAAACGCACTATCACCCGAAAGGAGCATCCCCGGGGCAAGGTCACGCTTTCCGAGGCGTCTGCATATTTCGGACCAGCTCGCCGCTGCAAAATAAAACATCGACACGTCTTTGAAGCGTTCAAAATCGGCAAAGGCCCGATAGTTCGCGGCGATAAAACGAGCAACACATTCAACATCCCGCCTAACAGCAGCCTCGTATTCTGCGAGGGTTGTTTCGCATAGCTGTCCGCTGAGGATCAGTGGCGCAAGTCGTTCAATACCAAGGAGCGTCAGCGAAAATCCGGTCGAATACAGTGGATCGATAAATGCTGCCGCACTCGGTAAGAATGCCCAGGAAGAATCACCAATTTTGCCTGCAATACGGTCTGTTCGAACCGGTAGCGGATCAACTTTCATCCATGGGAGGACGCGTTCCGAACCTGCAAACTGTTGTTCCACAGCTGGCATCCGTGCCAGTAGCCGTTCCCATCCGCCATCACTTAGGAGAGCAAGATCATCTGCAAGCCAACGCTCCACGGCAACCCCGGCGCTGACCCGATTGTCATCAAAGCGGAGTATCCACATCCACCCGCCAGGGAAACAGTGGTGAAGAGCGGACCAATCGAGTGGGTAGGGAGCACCGGTGGGTTCACCAAGCTCCGGGATGTTTGCTGCCAGGGCAACGCCATCAAAGTGGGAATACAGCGCCACAGTGTCCGGGTAGTCTTCAAATCTGGCTGGTTTTGCACCGACTAAGTGTGCCAGAGCTGCCGTCCGGCCTCCGGCATCGATGAGAAATCCGGCATCAACTATCAGTTCTGTTCCATCTTCCTGGCGAAGATGCACATTCCAACGTCCGTTTTCGCACGGGTTGACATCGATTACCGATGTTCGATCAGCGTAGTGAACCCCTTCATCGACAGCCTTTTGGCAAAGCCACATGTCTACATCCGAGCGTAGCCAGTGTGTATCCGCACAGCTGTTTCCTGGGCTGGCTGCGACGGCAAGGGGCCCTCGGACATCCGACTTACTTCCATCCGCTTGATGGCCGTAGTACGTAAAGCCACGCTTGAGACCAACACCGACTTCCGGGATTTGCGCCTTCCAAGCCCCCCACGTCGCCAAGTGGTTCAGGTGGGGGAGGTTATACTCATCCGCGAACTGCTCAAGCAGGAGGTTGGTCAGGGGGGATGTGCTTTCGCCCATCGCAAACCTTGGATGCGCACCGCGCTCAACCAGCGCGACACTCTTTCCTGATTTGGCCAGAATCTGTGCCAGAAGCGAACCGCCAAATCCGGCACCGACAATCAGAGCATCAACCTGCATTGGTAACATTTCGAGCCCTATCCCGGCAAAAGAATACGGCTACAGTGCTCACATGTCGCCAACACCAAGCCATCCGTTACAACGTTCACTGTGGTCCCGTTCACCATCATTCCACATGCAGTACATGTACGGTCCCAGGTCAAGTAAGCAGCGCCCGCGCCACCTTTGCGCTCACGGATGGTTTCGTATTGCTTTAGGACTGTCTTATCTGTGATTGCCGCGACCAGTGGTTTGCGCTGTGGTTCGAGTCCGGAGATTTCCGCCAGCAGCTCTGCCTCGCGCTTTGTGTTCGTATCTTTGAGCGTCCGATATGCACGCGTTATCTTGGCAACATCCAGTTCTGCTGCCTTTGCTGCAGTGTCCGCTGTCGCAGTCGCTTCCATGTGCACGAGTAACTCATCTTCAAGCGTTGCTTTTTGGCGCCCCAAGGCATCGATTCCCGCCTGCAGGTCTTCGAGCTCGCGGGGGCTGGTCACTTTTCCTGAGTACAGCTTGTCGGTCGCAGCCTTGATTTTTCCTTCAACGCCCGCGAGTGTAAGCTCTGCATCCTTTTGAACTGCGGCAAGACGATTGGCTTCAGCACGCAGTGCATCCGCATTGGGTTTGCTGACTTTGTACCTTGCAGCCAGTGTCGTCCCTGGATCAAGTGCTGCAATCTGTTGTCTACGTCGGTCGATCTGGATATCTAATTCCAGTAACGCCCCCAATCCACGCTGTGCATCCCTGAGGCTCATCACTGACTCCTATATCTATCGTTTACGCCGAGAAGAAACCCGCTTAATCATGTATGGCACCATTTGGATGTACATATTCATGCGGGCGATGGTTCCTTTGATGATGCCGAGCTTGAGCTCCTTAGTAGGGTGGCTGACATCCCGAAGAATAACCGTTGAACACGGCACGCCTGTGGCGAGCACGTGGTTTGTGATGGCAAGCTCGACGCCGTAGCGTGCATTTGCCACATTGGGGACATCGAGGAAGAGGCTCCGTAGAATACACCGCTGCCCACTGATATTGGGGACCAGAATTTGCGCAAGTGTCGTCCAAAACTGACCGCCGCGGAACACTCCCAGCGTCATGTCCGCCTGTCCCGCAATCACCCCTGCAGTCATGTTCTGAACCATTTCGACGGACAGACCGACCAGGTCGGCATCCAGAAAGAGGACAACCTCGGCATCGGTCTCGGTGGCACCCCGGTGCATCGCTGCACCCTTGCCACCATTTACCGGCATATCGAAGACGCGAACTGGTTTTGGCGCAGTCCCCGAGAACGAACGGGCGACAGTCGCTGTGTCATCCGATGATGCATCGTTTACAACGATAATCTCACTGACATTCCCAGCCTGTGCAAGAATCCCAAGGACACCCAGAATCCGGGTGCTCTCGTTGTAAGCCGGGATGACGGCGGCACACCTCACTTAGGCGCCTTCCATGTGCCATTTTCGTACGCTTCAGCCCGCTTTTCAGCGGCTTCGATACGCTTTCGCGTTAGCGGATGTGTGCTCAGAAATGCAAGTTTCTCATTGGACTTTGCACCAGACTCCTGCATTTTCGTGAACATTGACGCCATACCGCGTACGTTATATCCTGCCGCAACTAAATACTTGAAGCCATATTCATCCGATTGGGCCTCATCGCCACGGCTGAACTCCCTATCTTTCAGATCCAGCGTCAGTCCAACGACAGTGCGGACATCAGCGCTAGACCGTCCAAACAGAATTCCGGCAACGCCTTGCTTGACCGCTGCGTCAGATAACTGCTGAGCGGAGTGACGCTTGACAATATGGCTAACCTCGTGGGCGAGTACACTGGCAAGCTCATCATCCGATGTCGCCAGCTGCATCAGGCCTGTATTCACATACATCGGACCACCCGGCACTGCGAATGCATTAATTTCATTGTCCTTGATGAGTGTGACGGAGTACGGAACATCCCAGTCTTTGCGCGCGGCTTCGATGATTGGCAAAGCAACGCGCTGGAGGCGGTTTACCATCGGACCGTTTCGGATTATTTTTGAGCCTTCCTTGCTCTCGTTAAATGCCGTGACAAACTGCGAACCCATACGGATTTCATCGGTGCGTGTATAGATGTTTCGCACTCTGCGACACCCGGTGGACGTCAGTAAAACCACCCCAAGTAAACCGGCAACGAGAATTTTTGAATGTTGCATCACTTTGATGGCCCTTTCGATGTCGAGATGGATGGACTCTCACCCCGAAGTTGTCCGTTAATCGCGGTGACTTGTCGACGAATGGCTGCCACAGCATCAGCGTCAACCGCGGGTATCCGGCTAATTCGCGTCAGGGTTTCAAGTGCCTTTGCAGACTCATCCCGGGCGATACCCATATTGCCTTTGGAAATGGCAACGCGCGCACGTTCAACATGTGCCGTGGCTGCATCCAGCTGAATCTGCCAGTCAGATACGCCAATACGCGGTAGGTCTGGTCGCTTTATGGTGGGCACACTCACCGTCGGAATCACACCCTGAGTCTGGATGCCAAGCTGTTGTTCCAGATGTTGGATGCGTTGTATGAGCTGCCATGTTAGCAGACCGTGAACTCCGGTGATTACTAATATGATGCCCAGCAGCACAGAGCCGCCGGCTCCTCCCCCAGAGCGCCGCTTCATGCGTCTATCTTATCCGAAACCGATTCCAGCCGGGGATGAGCCTGTTTCCCAGCGTGCATCGCGTGCATTCTGTCCTTTAGCTTTAGCTCCATTGAGAAGCGGCTTCGCTCGAGTCCACAGATGACATTTCCATACACACCACGGCCGATAAGGAGGCGCATATTGGGGCGGTCCACCGCGCCCCAACGATACTTATAGGGTTCATTGCCGCGAAGAAAATCAAAGGTGTGGGACTTATCAACGCCTACGGCATGTAAGATCGCAGCCCGCGTCGCAAGCATCCCAGGAGACCACTTATGGTACTCCTGATCAAAGCCACCGAGGTAGTAAATCGTTGTGCCACCAGATGTCATGCAGTAAATGGCTGCAATGACTTTGTCATCCACGGACAGTGTGTGAAGCCTGAGCAGACCAGCATCCAGCAGGCGCCAGGAGACATCTGCAAACCAATCCTTCTGCGCATCGCCGGCGAACAAACCGGGCATCCACCTGCGGCGCCAGCGGTCCTGATGCAAACGGATACAGGCATCGATATCGCCCGCGAGGCTTTCCTTATCGGCGATTCGGTAAGCCACTTCGGACGCTTGCTTCCGAAGCGCACGGTCTGCGTAATTCAGGTTTTGTCGGAGGCGCTTCGGTATCGCCAGCTGTTGCTCCTCAACCGTTTCGGCAAGTGGAAGAATCGGGCAGACTTCACCATCTTCCAAGGCGCCGCGAAAGGCCCGACCGAGCGGTCCCTGTGGATGACACTGACGAAACAGCACCGCCGGCGCAAGGTCGCTGATGGCATCGATAAGCTGGTCCAGCGTCGTCGGAGGAGCATCCGGAGCGATTGCAATATCGAGATAATCGCTGACACCATCCCCGACCGGAACCAAAACCCCCGGACCCGCCCACTTGAATGCCGCCGCTGCAACCGGTTGGCCATCACCGTTTCTCAGGATGATGCCAACGAACATCCCTTTCGGAACACGGTCGATGTTTGCTCCAACCCATGCCCAGCGTTGCATGGCCGTAGCCCCAGGCGTTGCCGCTGCCCATTCATCCCAAACTTGCTGAAGCTGGGATGTAAACGCAGATGCACTTTGGATGCGCTTGGCATGAAATGTCAAAACTAAGCAGACTCCGGGAGGAAGGTCATCAGTTGAACGCCGCTCGGAGCCGTGTACGTTCCGCGCACCTGCAAGAGGTGGATATCCGCATTGCGGGCTTTCCAAGCGTACAGTAATGATGTCACTTTGGTCGCAGCTGGAGATACCAACACCAACGCCGTCCGACCAGCCACCGCCGGAAGTGCAGCGGCTAACAGGCGGCAAATACTCGCTTCATCCCGTGCATGTGCCGGACCAAGGGTGCAGTTAGCCACATGGTTCGTCGCATTGAGTGCACCGCACAGAGAGCCATCGGCAGCAACATCAACAAAGACGGAAAAGTGATCCGTTTCCACGAAGTGCTCCCAGTCGGACGGGCGGTAGCTGCCCGTTAGCTCGCGTTCGAGTGCCGCGATGCCCGGTACATCAGCAATTGTCGCGAGGCGGACACTGCCTGTGTCAATGTCAGCGGTGAGTGCGGATGTGTCTTCGGGAACCGGCAGCAACATGTCCTGAAACATCTGGCGTGCCACAAAACCCCGTCGGTGGTAAAGGCTGTAGGAATCCAGATTGGATGCCGAACTCACAAGGCGCAGGGGTAGGCCACGTGCATCGGCAATTGCGCAAGCCTCACGCATCATCAGAGATGCCACGCCAGCGGCTGCCACAGTTGGAGATGTATTCACGATGCCTAGGCCGATGTGCGTCTCCCGTGGATGCAGGTAGCACGTTCCAACCAGCTGTCCTGTTTCGTCATCTGTCGCGGTGATGCACTGTCCGGCATCCAGTGCATCGTAGGTCTCAGGGAACAAGCGGCAGGCAGCAGGCTCACATGAAAACGCGACCCGTCCGGTGTTCTTCAGGTACCAGGCGTTGGTGGATGCATGAATAAGCGCGGCGGCATCATCGAATTGAAATGGCTGTAGGCGCCCGAGTGTAATTCCCATGTGTCAGTCCTCGAGTGGGAATGTAACCCGCTGCCCGGTTTTGGCGCTGCGGTAAACCGCAACAATCAGCTCGAGCGCATAGCGGGCTTCACGTCCATTCATAAATGTCTCCGCACCGCTATGAATACACTCGCAGAGGTCTTTGAGGTGCGCGACGTGGCCAAGGTTTGAGATAGCCCTAGGGTCGGCGGCACCCTGTCCCTGCGTTGTCGTCTCCGCCTCGGCATCGTCATTTTGCCAAACGCCATCCACGACCAATGGCGCTGGCGCTCCTTCAAGGCCCCACATGGTTTGCGGTTCATCACCCGTCACAAACTGTGCAAACTGCACCTTGCTGTTTGTGATCCGGACGCTGCCCTTTGAGCCGTAAACTTCGAGAGATTGATTGAAGCCGGGGACCATCGATGTCGATGCCATCAACGTTCCTACCGCGCCATTCTCAAACTCAATGGTGGCTGAAACAATGTCTTCCACTTCAATGCGTTCGTGTGACAGCGTTCCCATGGTCGCAGCGACGGACTTCACCGGTCCCATGATCCAGCGCAGCTGGTCAACATAGTGCACACCCTGGTTCATGAGAGCGCCACCGCCATCCAGCTCCCAGGTCCCGCGCCATCCGCCTGAGTCATAGTACGCCTGTGTTCGGTACCACTTCGTAACTGATTCGCCAAAGACGAGGCGGCCAAGTTTTCCTTCATCGAGCCAGGTCTTGAGGTTTTGCATCCCATCGCTGAAACGATGTTGGCTCACCACTTCAAGCTTAACGTTGTTCGCTGCACAGGCCTCAATCAGCGCATCCGCGGCGGAAAGGGTTACATCAATTGGCTTTTCGCAGAGAATGTGCTTACCTGCATTGGCTCCCTTGATACCGCAGGCCGCATGCATTCCACTGGGCGTACAGACATGCAAAATATCGAACTCACCCCACGCCAGGAGTGCATCGAGTCCATGGAAGTGCTGCACGCCAAGGGCTTCTCCGGCTTTTGCAGCGCGATCTGGTTTGTCATCTGCGACGGCGACCAGCTCAACAAACTCAGGGAGGCGTGAAATCGCATCCGCATGCGCTGTATGAATCACACCGCATCCAACAATTGCGGAGCGTAGTTTTCGTTGTTCCATTTGTGTCTGCTCTCCCTACAGCTTCCTAGATCAGGCCGAGCTCAGTACCGACTTCTTTGAATGCGGCAAGGGCCTCATCAAAGTCAGCCTTGGTGTGCGCCGCTGTTGGCATCGTACGAACACGGGCCTTCCCGCGCCCGACCGTCGGAAAGACAACCGCCAGCGCAAGCACTCCCTTGTCACGCA
>CAZSGJ010000056.1:5352-18221 GCA_964606305.1 uncultured Armatimonadia bacterium | reverse complement strand
CGCCCATGCCGCCGCCCATCATGCCGCCGCCCATGCCGCCCATGCCGCCGCCCATCATGCCGCCGCCCATGCCGCCCATGCCGCCGCCCATGCCACCCATGCCGCCGCCCATGCCGCCCATGCCGCCGCCCATACCACCCATGCCGCCGCCCATGCCGCCCATGCCGCCGCCCATGCCGCCCATCATTCCACCGGAACGGTTGAACTGTCGGATGTAGAGAATGTTGCCGAAGGCACCCATCAGGTCAAGCGGATCGATGAACGTCAATGGAATGCGCTCGAAGGATACATTGTTTGCAGCAGGAGCTTCCTGAGAAATGTCAGGGGTTGCAGGCTGCGTGTTCTGCGAGATTTGACGTGGCTTGACAATGTAAACATTGTTTTCCTTGATGTAGGTCAAGGGAACAGTTGCCGCACGCATGATGAGCTTGAGAGCATTTTCAAACGGTTGCTCTGTTATCGTCATCGTAACAAAGCCAGCAACGTTATTGTCAATAACGTAGTTGGTGATTCCAGCCTGCTTGAAGGCCATCTCCAAGGTTGTTCGGATAGGAGCATCCTTGAGATCCAGAGTAATCGAGTTCGGATTGCGCTCCTGCTGCGCATACGCCGTCGAAGGCGCAACAGCGACAACACCAGCCAGACCAATTCCGATCGCCAAAATACGAGTAACGTTCATAGTGTCACCTCACCAACATCCAACAACAATGCATATTCTACAACGAAGCGCCGGGACCGCCACCACCGGACTTATTACCGCGACCACCCATTCCGCCAGAACCACCCATTCCGGGCATCCCGCCACCCATTCCTGGGATACCTGCGCCACCGCCAGATCCTTGCGAGAACTGACCTCTCAGTGCATCCGCGACTGCAGGAGCAAGCCCGGAGAGCTTTACTTCGATGGAACGTCCATCATCTGCGCGAAGAACCAACGAACGAAGCGTGATCGACTCAACCGTGAGCTCACCTGCCTGCGGGTCACCAGAAGGAACTTTGGTTCCAGGGCGAATGACCTGATGCATCACCTCACCAGATGGATCTCCGGTTTCGAGAATAGCCGTAATCGCGCCGTTATACATCACACCAGCAATGCGCCGAGGAAGTGGAGGCAGTGGACCTTTGGTCTTCAGCGGGTCATCCGATTCGGCTGGCGCCGGTGGGACATACGGTGCTGCCAAGCGCCTTGGGAGTGCAAGCGTGTACGCAGGAATCTCAGGAACTACAACCTTAATAAATGATTCAAACGGATCTTTGCGGAATCCGGCTGCCACTTGTCCGTCCTTGACTTCAGGTGGCTTACCACCCGTTGCCGCTCCGCCCTGTGCACCACCAGCTGCGTTCATGGCTGCGGCACCCGCAGCTACGAGCGATTGATCCACTTTGACGTTGGATGCTGCGGTAATCCAACTGTTGGCAGCAGGTTTGCCTGCACCACCACCGGCTGGTCTTACACCGCCCTGAGCATTTCCACCGGGAACCTGCATTCCCGGGGCCTGTGCGGGCGTAACCCCGCCACCATCACCTGGCACCTGAGCCGATGGGGCAGGTGCAGACGTGGCTGTTGTTGCCGCATCCTCACCACCACACCCGGCGAGCATCATGGAGGCACCCAAAATGCCGGCTACAAGACCAGTACGAATCATGTGTTTAGTTTCCATCGTATTGTTTTGACCCAGCATTAATCTCCGCCCTTCACTCCACCGCCACCACCGGCTGGTGCACCACCGCCGGACATTGGAGCGCCCATCATCGGTCCGCCACCGCCGCGCATTCCAGCTCCACCCATCATCGAACCGGAGCCACCCATCATGCCACCCATTCCGCCACCGAAGCCACCTGCACCACCACCGGATGCCTGCGGTATTGCAACAGCCTTGGTGCGGTCACCATGCGTGTACTCGAATACCTGAAGATTATATTGACCAACCAGGTTGGGTGAATTTCCTGACAAGGTCAGTCCAGTGACCAAGACAAGCCGGTCAAAACGGTTCCAACGCTCAACGTGCGCTAGAACATTTTTGAATGTCCCCTGAACTTGTACACCGCCCGGTGAGAACACGTAGAGCTCATTCAGGGATGCATTAGGGTCACTTGGAGCAGCAGGAAGCGCAAAACTCCCTTGCAACTTAGTAACGGACTTATCGCTATCGAGAAACTTTTGTAGCTTAGGACCGAGAACACGTACCTGTTCATTGATCAAGTCCTGCCAAGCTGAGTAGGTGTTTGAAACATCGATGTCAGGCATGTAGCGACGCTCATAAACGTTCCAGTCAGCTTTTGCCTGCGCAACCTGCTTCTCAGCATCCTTTTTCTTGCGCTCTACAGTTGATCGCTCATCAGCTTTCGCCCGACGGGTATCACGGCGGGTACGCTCCGTCTCAAGCTGCTTTTGTGCCGGATCAATCAATCCAAAATATCCACCCAAACCAAATACCAGTGCCGTTACGCCACCGATAATAAAGATTTGAGGACGAGTCAGTTTCGACATATTCTTGGTTCTCTTCCTGCCTGCAACCTAATCAACAGCCTGCGGACCGCCGCCCTTGGAACCAGCTGCGGCGCCACCGCCACCACCTGCCATAGGAGCACCCATCATTGGTCCACCACCACCGCGCATACCAGCCCCGCCCATCATAGACCCGGAGCCACCCATCATGCCACCAAATCCACCGCCTGCATCTCCGCCGCCACCAGGAGGAGCGGGCGCAACCACCGGAAGAACGAGATTGGCAGAAACCTGAAGAGGAAATCCACTCGCGTTCGGATCCAATGCAGCCTCGCCGGGTAAACCGACGGTCTGGGTTGATTCATTTGGCCATCCTGGCAGAGCACTGATTGACACTGACTTGATATCAGGGTTTGCAAAGAGCGTCAGATAAAACTTTCCAACATCGGAAAGGTTCTGCACATATGCGTTGATAGACAGAGAATCACCATTCACTGCCATGGAGCTGTACTCAACCTTTCGGTACGTGTACTTAGCTACATTTCGGTAAATCTGTGGGACGAGAACATTGTGAAACTGCACTGACTTCACAAAGTTAACTTTGTCTTGGAGTGGCTTGATAAGAGCAAGTGTTGATGTCGTTTCAGCCTCGATGCCTTCGACAATCTTTGCATCCGCATCAGCCGCGTTGGCTTCTTCAATCATCGTGTTAACGGAAGGCACGAGATAGCCAAATTGATAGCCGAGAAGACCACCAATCACAGCGACAACGCCAGCGACGGTTCCTACGACGGCCGCTTTGGTCTTTCGCTGCTCTGCAATGTATGCAGGCATAAGGTTTATGCGAAGCACTGACATCTATTCACCTCATCCAACCGAGTCACACACATCAGACTCACCAAGACAATTACATCTTCAGTCGAAAGTATTCGACACTTTAGTGGAAAGTTCCTACGAACCGATTACAGCATCTCTCGCTGCGAGTCCCATTGATACGGCAAACGCTGACGACACCGCTGTTCTTTGGGCTCCGGCTATCGACTTTGCCGTTACATTGATGCTTCCAAACGTGTCGGCCACACTCGCAGGTAATCCGATTTCTTTTTCGAGATACGCATCAAAGCCACGGAGATTCGCTCCACCACCGCAAAGCAGCAAGTGGTCGACGGTCTCTGTCGGATACTTCGAGCGGAAGTAGTCAACGGAACGACGCAGCTCCATCGTAAACTCACCCAAAACGGGAAGTAATGCCATGAACACATCACGTACGCGTTGCTCACCTGCCGATAGTGCGACGACTTCAGGTTCCACAGGTGCTTCGACAACAGGTTCAGGAGTCACTTCAAATGGGTTAACTTCTTCGACCGGCTCCGCCTCTGCTGGCGCAGCAGGTGCCGCATCGCCAAACAAACTCGGAGGTAATGGTGCCGAAATGTCGACATCCCATGGTGATGAGATTCCATTGTCGGCTGCATCACCTGAGCCACCAAAAATGTCTTCCTGAGCTTGTTCTACAAGATCAAGGAGAATTTCCCCACGTTCAACCTTTTCGTCTTCGGCAGCATCAAGGGAGAGCGACAGCTTGTCAGCAACAGCGCGCGTGAATGCATCGCCCCCGAGCGGGATAGTACGCGGGAAGCGAAGCACACCATCACGGTAGATACCAACCTCGGTTCCGGAAGCACCGATATTGATAACAACTGTTGTCTTGGACTTAAGGCCAGTTTTGGACAAATCCAGCAGTGCGCGACCAATCGCCAGCGGCTCTACATCGACAATAACAGCTTCCAGGCCAGCAAGCTTCAATGCATCCAGATGTCCGGCAACCATATCGCGCTGCGCTACAGCAATCAGAACTTCCATTTGCGCATTCGGGTCTGCATCTGTGACAGGGTCATCAATCTTTTGATAAGCCATTTCGACATCGGATGCAGCAAACGGGATGTACTGTTCAATCTGCCACTTCATCGTGTCGGCAAGCTCACCAGCAGACATCTTTGGCACTTCCACGACACGGACAACCATGCCTGCTGTTCCGCCGACGGCTACAACCGCTTTGCGGGATCGTATACCATTCTTGGCGAGCATTTGCTTGAGGAACTGCCCCATGCTTTTGGGATCCTGAATGACACCCTGAACAACCAGACCTTCCGGGGTGCGCTCACGCGCAAGCCCAGTCACCTTCAGGTTGGTACCTGAACCTGTGACTTCCACAAGCTTTACAGCATGTGTCCCGATATCCACTCCAACAAACGCTCCACCACTTGGGCGGTACGTTTTTACCGGTGCGGGACGGGGACTTGCCTTTTTCGTTGCTACTGCTCCACCAGACTTCGCCACTGTGCGTGCCCTCTTTTCGGTTGTCCTGCGACAAATGCCAATGCGCGCCATTCTAGCACGTGCGCAATTTCATTGTCAATGCGTCTTGTTATAATCCGGAGTTGCCGTACGACGCTCACCCAGCCTCCAGCGATGCCGTACTTTCTCATAAAACGTCATCCCAGTGCCCTTGACCAGCACCAAACCATGCCTGTTCTGCCGGATGAATACTCTTCCATCCGACGGAACCGCAAGCGTAACCTGGCCATCGATTGTTGCATCCACCACACCACGTCCGCCGCTGGGAACTGATATTTCCACGATGCCATCCATGGGAATAACCAGACTTCTTGCGCTTAGCGTATGTGCAGCAATGGGCGTGATCAACATCGCCTGTACATCCGGGTGCATAAGCGGCCCCCCGGCAGAAAGTGCGTACCCAGTGCTTCCCGTAGGGCTTGCAACGACAACACCATCCGCTGCATAGCCGGCCACCAGATCGCCATCGACGTGAACATCGAGGTCTACAAGACGCCTTGCTGAGCACGCGACAACGACATCATTTACTGCAGGTGAAGCAGAAATAACTTTCCCGGCAGATTCCACGGATGCGTACAACATTGCCCGTGTATGGACCTCTAACGAGCCATCAAGGGCACTTCTGACATGTGCCCAGACTTGTGTGCTGTCCGATTCAGTGATGAAACCGAAGCGACCGACATGTATAGGGAGGATTGGAGTCCCAGTCGCTGCATACATACGTGCAGCAGCGAGTAACGTTCCATCACCACCGAAGACAACAAGCATTAGAGCGCCAGCTGTATCGATCGGTGTTTCAGGCGATGCGATTCTTACATCAATAGAATGCCTCTCGAGCTCAGACTTAACACGAACCAACGCATCGGCAGCGGCCACCTTGTCCTGGTTGGCAAGGAGAATGACAAAAGGCATTTATGTTCTTTCGGCTTATGGCTTGGCTGTTCCGGTAGTGGACTTACCGAATCGCGCTAGATTTGCCTTCGCGTCTGCATCGGATGGATTGACCTTTAGAGCAGCTTTGTAGGAAGCTATGGCATCGTTGATCTGACCACGTCGCTCATACAAAACGCCAAGGTTATTCCAGGCGATTGCATTTCCTGGTTCCCGTCCTGTTGCATCCTTAAGGGCAGTCAGTGCCGAATCGAGCTGATCCTGCTTCATGAGGAGCGTCGCCATCGCCACCAGTGGAGCGGCACTCTTGGGCTGAAGTGTGCCGAGTTGACGGTAAAGTCCTATCGCTTCTGCGGAGCGACCTGAGTTAGCCAACACAGGAGCAAGGAGCTGCCGGCTAACGATATCGGTCGTATCCAGTGCTACGGCCTTTCGAAGTGCACCAATCTCAACGGATGCATCAGCGGTTTTGCGTGCGGCCAACGCGACATTGCGCCACTTTGCCGCGGACTTCGGATCCTGATCCGCTGCCGCCTGAAACTTTGTCAATGCCTCGGCATACCGCCCGAGAGAAAAAAGTACGGTACCAATATTCTGAGCCGTGTCAGCATGCTTCGGGTCAATCTGTGCCGCCAGTTCAAACGCAGCCAGAGCATCTGCCAACCTATTAAGTCGTACCAACATGACGCCCTGGTTGTAGCGCGGCGATGCATCTGCTTTCTGTGATGCTGGGGCATCCGGAGATGCATATATGTCAGCAATCACCCCATATGCTGTCTGTGCCAGATCATCACGTTTTGCAATCACTGCCGCCTGCGCCTGTACCAGAAGGGCATCAATATTGCGCGGCTCTATGTCCAGCGCCTTCGTGGATGCCGTGAGAGCTCCTGACGCCTTGCCAGCCTTCAGCTCCAGCTGAGCGATTGATATCCATGCGGCGACTAACTTTGGACTAATTGTGACGGCCCGCTTACAGCTCGCTAAGGCGTCAGCGTCCTGATTTCGCTTAGCGTATGCGAGGCCCAGATTCAGGTGCCCTGTGGCATCCGCTGGCTTCAGCTCGGTGACACGACGAAATGCAATCAGTGCCTTCGCATAATCGCCCTGACGGAATGCAGCAAAGCCAAGACCGGTATACGCTTCGCTCGCAGACGGATTGATTTTCACTGCGGTTTCAAACAGCTGTTGGATGCGTACCTGCTGAGCGGGTGTTCTCGTGGGCAAACTCTGTAACGCATTTGCCAGATTGGTCGCGATATCTGCAGAACCCGGTTTAAGTACGACTGCACGCTCAAGTACCGGAACTGCCTTCATTGCATCACCGGATCGTAAAAACAAAAACCCCAGCCATCCAAGTGCATCACCGTTTTTTGGCTCTGCTGCCACAACCTTTTCCATGAGAGTAAGGGCAGTCGCACTGTCACCCTGCGTATAAGCCGTACGGGCGCGTTGGAAGAGTTCAGAAGGTGATGCTGTCGTATCGGCTTGTAAACCGATCGCAAGATGCACCGCAGCGATTGTCAAATACAGAGCCATTTGCACCCCTCACTACCGCCAGGCAAATACCGACACCATCGTCAGGATTCGCGGAACAAGTCCCGATCGCGTCCGAGATATCCACGCATTCGGATTACGGCCTGTGTATGCAGCTGATAGACGCGGCTCTCGGATACGGTGAGGACCTTGCCGATTTCCTTGAATGTGAGTCCTTCGTAATAGTACAACGCAATCACTAATCGCTCACGTTCAGGCAATCGGTCAATTGAAATGCCAAGCTGACGTACGCGCTCACGCATTTCGACTTCGTCCGTTGGACCTGCGGCGGTGTCCGGCAGAATATCTCCGACATGGAGCGATTCTCCATCCCCACCGGAACCGACGAGGATATCTTCAAGTGATGTAACTGCACCGCGGCCAACATCTGACACGATACGGGCATATTCTTCGGTGGAGATACCCATGCGTTCTGCGATCTGCTCTTCCGTTGGAGCATGCCCGAGCTCGCGCTCAAGCTCGACCATCGTGCGGCTAAGATTACGGCTACGCTCGCGAACAGAGCGAGGAACCCAGTCATCTTCCCGCAGACTCTCAAGTATTGCGCCGCGAATCAACGCAATCGCGTACGTTTCGAACTTGACCTGTCGACCGCTATCGAACTGATCTACTGCCTTAATCAACCCCATGGACCCTGCCGTAATCAGGTCATCACGATCCATATTTGGTGGAAGGTTTGCGACGACACGGCCGGCAGTGATTTTAACCAGGTAGGTGTAATTGTCAATAATCGCACCGCGTGCACGCTGGTCGCCACGATTTTTGAATCGGCTCCAAAGGTCTTCTAATGCACGGGGTGTCAACACAGGGCGATTGTCCTATTTGGTGGGTACTTTTGCACCGCAACGGTTAGCATTATACACATTCGGCAGAGATTGCCCGTAATAATGCGGGCTTAATCCCTCTGGAATGCTGGAAGAAGCCGTCATAACGTTTACATTTAAGCACGACCGGGTCGAATGACCCGGTCGCATCACGTTACATTACTGGCACGCCTCACAGACTTCACCGTTTAACATCGCCTGAATACTGCACGCAGCCTTCTCCTCCGGAGTAAAGACCTTGAGCTCTTCTGACTGGGTATCCGTGCTTTGGTTACGCTTGACAGCAACCGTTGCCTTCTCGATGTTGCTCGCACCAAGAGTTCGGAGATAATACGTCGTTTTCAGACCCGTCCTCCATGCCCTTCGATACATATGCGACAACGCTTTCATATCTGGTGACCCTAAGAAAAGGTTGACCGACTGTGATTGATCTATCCACTTCTGACGTCGTGCTGCTGCATCGATGACGTACTCATATGGAATCTGGAATGCCGTCCGGTAGCGCTCTTTAATTGTCTCGGGCACACCTTCAACGCTTTCGAGATCGCCATCAAAGTACTTCAGATCATCGATTACCTTCGCCGTCCACAAGCCGAGGCCCTTGAGGTCTTTCACGAGGAACGGATTGAGGACCACAAAGTCACCGCTGAGGTTACTCTTCACGAACAGGTTTTTGTACATCGGCTCGATACAGGGACTTGTTCCCATGATGTTTGCAATCGTGGCTGTTGGGGCGATTGCCAGAACATTTGAGTTTCGCATTCCCTGCTTGGCAATCTTTTGACGTAAAGGTTCCCAGTCCAGCTTTCCTCCGCGTGCAACATCGATGGTTTCGCCGCGCTCACGTTCGAGAATCTCCAGCGTGTCTGCCGGCATCAGCCCACGGTCCCACTTGCTACCTTTGTAGGTGCTATAGGTACCACGTTCGGCTGCAAGGTCACTGCTTGCCTCGTATGCGTAGTACGCTATCGCTTCCATCACTTCATCGTTGAATTCAACTGCCTCATCCGATGCGAACGCAATTCCTCGCTTGTACAAGGCATATTGCAACCCCATTACACCCAAACCGATTGGTCTGTGCCGTAAGTTAGAGCGTCGCGCTGCTTCTGTCGGGTAGTAGTTGATGTCAATGACATTGTCAAGGGCACGCACCGCCACACGAATTGTTTCGCGGAGCTTGGCATGGTCCAGGGAGCCATCCGAGAGCAGGTGATTATCAAGAATCACCGAGCCAAGATTACACACCGCGGTCTCTTCGTCGGATGTATTGAGCGTGATCTCGGTGCATAGGTTACTGCTGTGGATAACGCCAACGTGATCCTGAGGACTGCGCAGGTTACACGGATCCTTGAAGGTAATCCACGGATGCCCCGTCTCAAAAATCATCTTGAGCATTGACTTCCACAGCTCGAGAGCTTCCATTTTCCTGCCGAAGATTTCGCCACGAGCAGCGGATGCTTCGTACTCTTCATACCGCTTTGCGAATGCGGCTCCATACAGGTCATGAAGGTCAGGAACATCAGAGGAGCGGAAAAGTGTCCAGGACCCGCGCGCCTCCATCCTCTGCATGAACAGGTCTGGAATCCAGTTTGCAGTGTTCATGTCATGCGTTCGGCGACGTTCATCACCGGTGTTCTTTCGAAGCTCAAGGAAATCGATAATGTCGTTATGCCAGACCTCGAGATAGGCACATCCGGAACCGGCACGCTTACCCCCCTGATTAACAGCGACCAGCTGGTCATTGTGCATCTTGAGGAATGGAATAACCCCCTGGCTTTCGCCATTGGTACCCTGAATGTAGCCACCGGTACCGCGAACAGCGGTCCATGAGCCCCCGAGGCCGCCTGCCCACTTAGAAAGAAATGCATTTTCAGCAATTCCCCGGATCATAATGGACTCGATGGAATCATCCACTTTGTACAAGTAGCAGGAACTTAGCTGTGAGCGAAGGGTTCCCGAGTTAAACAATGTAGGTGTCGATGAGCAAAATCGTCGACTCTTGTACATATTGTAGAGCTCGATGACACGCTCTTCCCGCTGATTTGGCTCCTCACGGAAAAGCCCCATCGCAACACGCATCCAGAACAGCTGCGGAGTCTCGATACGACGTTTGCGATTACCTGTCTTGTCCGTAATGAGGTAGCGATCGTACAGCGTCTGAAGCCCAAGATAGTCGAAGTCAAGGTCGGCAGATGGATCCAATGCCATCGCCAAGCGCTCGATGTCATAATTCAGGATGTCAGTCGCGAGACGCCCAATCTCTACCATCCGCTCGAGGGATGGACGCAACGCCTTTGCGTGTGCTGATTGCAGACCAGACACACCATCACGGACAATATCCCATCCAAGGCTTTCCTCATATATGAATGACAACAGTACGCGACCAGCAAATTTTGCATAGTCGGCATCACGCTCCATCAATGCCTTAGCATTGAGAATAATGGTTTTTTCAAGATCGCTGCGTGAGATGTCCGGTCGAACAGAGCGGAGGAGCTCAGCTTCTATCTCAGCGGATGTCAGGGCAAGATCAAGCCCGATACGCGCAAACTCAATCCGGGCCCGGAGATCTTCGCCATCCCAGAACACGAGCGAACCATCCGGTTCTGTGACCGAAAGCAATGAAACCTGTGCATTGTCACCGCTAGCGAGCATCGCCTGCTCCTGCGCACGCAGCAGCGCACGCTGTGCACGATAAACAATGTAGTGCTCGGCAACCTTCATATGCCCGGAAAGGATCAGCTCTTCCTGTACCAGGTCCTGAACCGTTTCGATAGAAACGTACGAGCGGCCGAGCGTTCGAACACGATGAGTCACTTTCTCTGCGATTTCAATTGCCTGCTCGGAGTCAAGCTGGAGGCTGAGGAATGCCTTCCTAACGGCGATTTCGATTTTGTCCGCATTCCAAGGTACGACCTGACCATTACGGCGAATCAACCGAAGATCTGCAACAACTCCACGACCATAAGGCAGCGTCGCACGCTGCATCACCAGACTCTTCGCTACATCAAATGAGCCGCGCTCAATCAGCACTGCTTCCGTGAGGACCGATAAGTCATACTCGGAGAGGCGAATCTGTTGGGTTTCGTGCGCAACCGATGCGATTCTGTCGGCGACGCCCCGTGCAACGCCTGTAACGAACTCACGGTTTGTGATCGTGTCGACATCGAGGCCCCGGGCAACATAGACGTTTGCAAGTGCATCTCCCACGAGCTGGGCCACGCGTGCAAGGCTTACGCCGCCATCCGCGCCCTCACCAACCACCTTAACGTGACCCGCATCCGTGATCTCTTGTGCAACGCTGAGGTGCGTTGCCCAATTTATCTGTGGCCGTCCATTTGTCTCGACGACCTTTTTGACTTCGAGGTCACGCAATATCTCAGGAAGATTCGATCTTGTTGCCATTAACTCACCACTGCTCCAGAAAACCCGGGCCACTCGCCCACTACCCACATACTCTGCTGAAATCCGTTATCCGGAAACACAAGCCTTAGAGGTCATCATCATCCACGGTGCTCAGTGAACTTGACTTCTGATACTCCGTGACACGGCCCTCGAAGAAGTTCTGTTCCTTGCGAATATCCATAAGCTCGGCTAGCCATGGCAGCGGATTGACCAATCCGGCATGCAATGGGTCGA
Organism: uncultured Armatimonadia bacterium; assembly: GCA_964606305.1. Classification (GTDB taxonomy): domain Bacteria; phylum Armatimonadota; class Armatimonadia; order Armatimonadales; family Armatimonadaceae; genus CAIRTT01. The sequence goes on along the minus strand of CAZSGJ010000056.1, from coordinate 6,509 downwards.
GACCAACGCCTTCGAGGCGACGATCAGCGATGTAGTCGATATACGTTTCGAACTCTTCGGATGACAGTCCGAGTGCCGCAACCGGCAGGCAGTCCCGGATGAACTCTTTTTCGAGCGCAACAGCTTCCTTCATGAGGTCTGTGAGTTCCTGCTTAAACTCAACGGTCCAGAGGTCCGGGTTCTCCTGAATCAATGCAATGAAGAGATTTCGGAAGACTTCAATGTGGTTTGACTCATCCCGCAGGGTGTAACGGAACATCATGCCGATACCAGGAAACTTGCCCTGACGATACAAGGACAGCATCATCCCGAAGAGCCCGTAGAACTGGGTACCTTCCATGCACTGCCCGAACACAAAAATATTCTTTGCAAGCAGACGCTGATTCTCTTTGCTCGACAAATCAAGGTCACGGCGAAGGGACTTTGAAATACGACTTACAAACTCATTCTTTTTCTTAATCGTCGGGATGTCTTCAAACATCGCCTCGCACTCATGCGGGTTCAAGCCAAGCGACGAAATCATGTAAAGCAGGCTGTCTGCATGGATATTTTCTTCGTGTGCGTGCCGACCAAGGACCAACTTGATTTCGCTTGCAGTAACGAGCTCGCGCACAACGTGCTGGATGTTGTCGCCAACGATGCCTTCTGCCGCGCTGAAGTAACCGACGGCCATCCGCAGAATCCAGCGGTCGATATCTGAGAGTGCTGTCTCCGAGCGCCACTGCTCAATATCACGCTGCATCGGGATATCTTCCGGTTCCCAGTGATTCGCCTTCATTTTGCGGTAGATTTCGTACGCCCACTGATACTTAAGTGGCAAAAGATTGAACGTCATCGTTTCCCGACCGTTAATCACTCGTTTCGCCTGGAGAGCCTCTACGGCTTTCGCCTCATCAAGCTCAAAAATCTTCGCTCCGAGCTCAACTCTGGTGGTCTTGTTCTTCGTCGGAATCGTCGTCATCTACAGCACTTCCTATCAACAACTAACAAATGGCGCATCTACGTCATAATCAATATCTAGTTACGTAGCCAGTAGGTTGCCCCTAGATATTGTGTTAAGAGTGAGCGCGTTCGGGATTATAGGCGGAGGTTGCGCTGCAAGTCAAGCGATATCAGCGTATTTAGTGCACCAAAAATGCCCCCAAAAATTGGGGGCA
>CAZSGJ010000056.1:0-5252 GCA_964606305.1 uncultured Armatimonadia bacterium | reverse complement strand
GCCCAGTTGAGTCCCGTTTTTACATCGACATCCAAATTGACCGACAGCTTAGCAGCACCTTCCATACAGGTTCTCACGTGTCCAGCGAGATCCTGCGCCGCACCGGCATCGACTTCAAAGAGCAGCTCATCATGAACCTGCAACAATAACGTCGCTGGCAGATTTGTGGTGCTAAGCATCTTGGCCGTATCGATCATCGCCCGTTTCATGATGTCAGCACTTGATCCTTGGATTGGCATGTTTGCCGCGGCACGTTCAGCTGCCTGACGGAACTGGAAGACCCGGCTGTTGATGTCCGGTATCCAGCGCCGTCGACCATCGAGGGTCTGTACATAGCCATGTTCGCGTGCAAAGGCAATGGTTGTATCCAGCCAGGTCCGGACAGCCGGAAAGCGCTCAAAGTATCCGGTCTTCAGCGCCTTGGCTTCCCCACTAGTCATTTTCAGTTGGCGACCAAGCGCGAAGTCAGAGATGCCGTAGAGAACCGCGTAGTTGACTGTTTTGGCTGCGCGGCGCATGTCCTTGGTGACATCAGCCGGCTCCACTCCGTAGACCTTGCTTGCGGTGTAGACATGGATATCCTCACCGGACCAGAAGGCAGCCCGTAACTCTTCGTCTTCAGCAACATGTGCAAAGATACGGAGCTCAATCTGGGAGTAGTCAGCGCTCAGTAACACTTTACCCGCGGGGGCGACGAAGGCCTTACGCAGTGCCCGTCCAACCTCTGTCCGAATGGGAATGTTCTGCAAGTTAGGGTTACTTGAACTAAGTCTTCCTGTCGCAGCAACGGTCTGGTGTAGCGTTGTATGGATACGACCATCCGCGCGGACTTGCTCGGGTAGCGAATCCGCATAGGTGCTCTTCAGCTTGGTGAGCTCGCGGTACGACAGAATGTTGGCCACAATCGGGTAGTTTGGTGCAAGTTCTTCAAGGACATCAGCGTCCGTTGAATAACCTGTCTTTGTCTTCTTCCCACTCGGCACACCCATTTTCTCGAACAGAATATGCTGAAGCTGCTTGGGACTCGCAATACTGAACTTCTCTCCAGCCTGCTCATGAATCTCGGCCTCCAGCTTGGTGATCCGTTCCCCCATGGCGGCTGCCTGACGCTTCATTTCATCCTTATCGAGGCAGATACCCATACACTCGATCTCCGCTAGGATTGGTGCGAGCGGAAGTTCCATAGTGCGCATTAAGTCCGTTTGCTCAGCAGATTCGAGCTTTTCATCCATCGTAGGCTGGAGGGCGGCGATGGCATCGGCGGCCCGCGACGCGTTCCGAAGTGCGATTTCCATGCGCTCTGCCGTACCAATATCTTTGAGTTCTTTGGCATCCGGTGCCCGCTCAAGCTGGATACCGCCGAAGAACGCAGCAACATCGTGGACGGCGTAGCCGCTCCTTCGTCCAGCCTGCAGGAGATACGATGCCAGCTCCGCATCGAAGACCAAGCCTTCGAGATGGATTCCGAGGCGTGTCAGAAGGACCAGCGTGCCACGGGCATCGTGGACGGATTTTGGTTGATTGGCATCTTCCAGAAATGCTTTGACCGCAGTGTCGATGACAGCAGCGGCAGTGCTCCCGCCAAAAAGTCCTGTGTCAACCACTTCTTCAAGTGGCGCACTGATACGCAGAGCGGTTCCACTGCCATCTGCGAGGCAGATTCCGTAGATGGGAGCATCCAGCGATGCACCAGGTCCAGCGGCAACGCGGACTGCAACAGGTTTTCCTGCCCAAGTCGCTAGGATTGAAATGTCATCGGTGATTGTGACATCCCGCGGTGCCGCCGCCGCGCTGTTGTCGTCCTCACTGCCATCCGGAACCGCGGAGTAATCCGCATCCGGTTTACTGTCACTGACAATGGATGCTCCACTTGCCAGGGTCGGAGTGGATGCGATTTTGGCTCCGGGCACACGTTTGAGCAGCGTGCGGAACTCGAGGCGCTCAAGGTATGCGACCAGGGCATCTGTTTGCAGCGTAAATGGCCCGACTGATTCCACTGCCGGCAGTGTGTAGTCCAGCGGAACATCTTTATGTATCTCGGCAAGCATTCTTGCCATTGGAATCTGGTGGAGGTGTTCCCGAATCGACTCGCGGATCTTAGGCTTGTCAATGTTGTCGACATTCGCCATGACATTTTCAACCGTGCCGTACTTCTGAAGTAGTGCGGTTGCAGTTTTCTCGCCGACGCCTGGGACATTCGGGATGTTATCTGAACTGTCGCCTTTGAGGGCACGGTAATCGACGAGCTGAACAGGCGTAAGGCCATAGCGTTCGACAACTTTGTCGTGGTCATAAACAACCGTATCGGTGACGCCTTTGACAGTAATCATGACCGAAATGCCATCCCGGACGAGCTGAAGGTTGTCGGAATCCCCTGTCACAATAAGGACATCGTAGCCTTGTTGCTGCCCGCGGACGGCGAGCGTCCCGATGATGTCATCTGCTTCGTAGCCTGGGATTTCGAGAGGTGTGATGCCAAAGGCAAGGACAAGCTGCCGGGCCATCGGGGCCTGGAGCTTCAGGTCATCCGGTGTCTCCTGACGATGCCCTTTATAGTCAGGATATGCATCATGTCGGAATGTCGCCGCGTGTGCATCCCATGCACAAATCATCACATCGGGTTTTTCACGCTCGATAAGCGTGATGAGCATATTCGTCAACCCGAAGAGTGCATTGGTTGGTTCGCCTTTGCTGTTGGTCAGTGCCCGCATCGCGAAGAAGGCGCGAAAGAGCAGCGAATAGCCATCGATGAGCAAGAGGCGCTTAGACATGGGATTATTGTACGCCTCACGAAAAGACATTCGGTAGAATGTGTGCGATGCACCCGTAGCTCAGCGGATAGAGCAGTTGCCTTCTAAGCAATTGGTCGCAGGTTCGATTCCTGCCGGGTGTATTTTTTCGTATTTCAATCCCTATTCGATAACTGAGTGGGGACTTTATTTTTTTCTTATAGATGCAAGAAATCCACATCGCAGGTTGTTTCTTGCCGGGTGAATTTGTTCAAGCGCACGGAGGTTCGGATTATCGCGGGCAGGCACAGAGGCCTGCCCCTACGAATGGCTTTGTGATAAACGAAGAACGGCCTCGGCCCCACTCATCAACCCCTACAGCGCCTTTTCCATCAACCATGTTTCAGGCAACGCCACAAAGCCAAGCTGTTGATTGATCGCCCGCATCGGGGCATTCTGTTCCGCATTGTCCGTGATAATCTGCGGCGCCCCCCGACGTTTGGCGTAGTGCACAACGTGGTACTTCAAAAGCTTCGCGAGTCCCTTGCCTCGCTCACTTCGCACAACACCCGTTATTCCAGTTTGCAGGACATCATCCGCGCCACGCCGCCAAAGCGTTGACATCGCAATCCACTCACCATCACGGATTGCAACAAAATGTGCATCTAACAGGCGTTTGTGCGAATCCAGTGACTTTACAAACTGCTCAAATGGAACATCCTCAAGCACATCCGGGCCCGGGATATCCCTGCGTATTCCTGAGGAAAGCGTATAAAACTTGCGCGGAGTATCCGGGTCGGTTTGCATTTCTGCAGCAAATGTCGAAACGCGGATACCGAGGTTGTTGGCAATGTCAGCCAGCTCGAATTCACTGGGCACCTGACACGCTGGTACATCAAGAACAACATCACAGCACACCAGGGTTCGTTCGAAACCGCGCGCCGATGCCCACTCAGCCCCGGTACGATCAGCCATGTCCACATAGCAGCGAACACCGATAGCGCATTGTGCAACAGCCGTGGCGTACAGCTGACTATAAAGTCGCGCACCGATGCCCATTCCGCGCTTCTCAGGCGTTACCACCAGTTCGATGTCATACTTTCCTTCGGTAAATTCATGGTGATTCTGAGAAATCATCGCGTAGCCGCAAACACATCCGGAATCGTCAATCGCAACCCATTCACGCCGGAACATGTCATCGTTGAAGCGCTTGTACTCGCGGTGATCATCAACCGTCAGCGGATAGTTCGGGTGAGCCGTACTGAGAAGCTGTGCCACAGACTCTATGTAGGCATCACCTTCGATCTGAACTATCTCCACTATGCAGATGGCTTTCTGGCGATAAGCACGTAGGTGTGCGGAAGATGGGTTCGTGCCAGACCGGTCAGGTGTGGATGCGCTGGCCAATAGTAGTCCGGGTGCTCCGAAAGGATCTCGATAAGCATCCCCTGATTTGCAACAGCCGTTTCGACATCCCCGAGTGTCCACTGACGCTCATGTTTTGTCGACCAGCCAGCATCCGGCTGGGCATCTGCATCGATATACGATGTCGGCCACTCAGCTTCGGATGCAATATTTTTATCAAAGTAGCCACCGTAGTCCGGGTGAATTGCGAGCGTTTCGGAGCGTTCATCCCAAATCCAATCGAGTGGATGCCCTTCGAAAATGAATAAATTTCCACCCGGTCGCACGCAGGCGCAGACATTCCTCGCCCAGACATCGATGTCCATCATCCAGTTGAGCGCCCCACGACCAGTGTAAACCAGATCAAAGCGATGATGCAGTGATTCCGGGAGGTGTGCTGTATCTGCCAATACCCATTCGGCATCCAGATTTAGACGGGCAGCTTTCTCTTCGGCAACCGCCAGCATGTTTGGGGAGATGTCTGTTCCGGTGACACTGGATGCCCCAACCAGGAGCAGAGAAAGTGTGTCAGTACCACCCGCGCACTGAACGTGGAGGACATCACCACCATTGGATAACAAGCGGGTCAAGTGTCCAATTTCCGCTTCAAGTAAATTTGGGATACCAGCTTCGAGCTTTGCAACCGCGGCATCAAGCTCGCGAACATATTGCACGGATGCTTCATCCCATGCTTTGCCAGTTTCCGTATGGAGTTTGGTTATCGTGTCATCCACGCGCGTTGAATCATCAAGAGGGCTCATGTCGTACAGTGTACGGGTATGGACTTTGATTTTGAAATTAAAACCCCCGTTGGTATCGCACACTGTTGTTTGAATGACGCAGGTGCAGTGACTCGATTTTCGATTCGGGATGAAACTCCAGACGAGTTGTTACCAGATGTCCCGACCGACAATGCAGCAGTATTGCAGCTTGTGGATGAGCTGAATGCGTACTTCCGCGGTGAACTTAGACAATTTACGGTTCCTCTGTCTCCAAAGGGAACGGCGTTCCAACAACAGGTTTGGGATGCTTTGCAAGATATACCTTATGGTTCCACAACGACATATGGCGCGCTTGCAAAGCAACTCGGAAATCCGGGGGCAATGCGTGCGGTTGGAG
>CAZSGJ010000055.1:0-18344 GCA_964606305.1 uncultured Armatimonadia bacterium | reverse complement strand
TCCGACCTTTGGGTTATGAGCCCAACGAGCTACCAGCTGCTCCACCCCGAGTCACAAGGAGTATGTTACGTCTGAAACATACCTCTGTCAATCAAAAGCACTAAAGTATTAAGGAATCGTTGAAATCACGGTTCGTTGAAGATGCTGGTATCTCGGGGATGTGGCAATAGTCGTAAACCGTTTATACTGTCCCAGACGAAGCGCCTCCTGACGTTCACCCTCTTTATCAGCTATTTCCTGTACCTCAGCATCTGTGAGACCCGTTCCTCGCAGCTGCTCACGGGTCAGAGCCAGGTCCTCAATCACCGGACGACGCACCTTGCCAAGATACACCTTAGGGCCATACACACCCGCTTCTTCAATCACCTGACCGCGTTCATCCCATTCTGGAATCAACGCATGTGCAGGCATCGTAAAGTGGTCAAAAACCCATTTGATATCCTTGACTGTGCCTTCCGGGTCAAGCTCCATAAATGCCTTCACACCCTTGCGGAAGAAGTTATAGTGGGCTGATTCGTCCGCTGCAACCCAGCGCAAGACACGAGCCAGACATACGTCACCTTCGGATTCGGCACGCTCACGCAAATTTGTGTAGTTCACGCCTGTCGCAAGCTCCTGAATCATTGTGTAGCAAATCATTTGCCTCGGAGATTCAAATGGAAGCTTCCATTCAGCACCAAGCAAGCTTCGTTCAAATTCAGCGATTTGGTCTTCGGTACGCTTACCTGAACGTTCAAGCCACATGTCGAGAACCATACTATGCTTCGACTCTTCATAACCCCAGTTCGCCTGAAAGAGAGCCCTTCCTCTCGACTTGCGAACTAGGTCGGTTATCTTGTGCGTATAGTCAGGCAGGAACATTTCGACCGCTGAAAATGACTCAACAATTATCGCGGTTGTCTCTGATGCAGTATCGGTAATCTCGGCCCATGGGATATCGTGGTCGATTGACCATCTGCGACGTGATTCTGCAGTCTTGAAGTAACGCAGGTACGCATCATAAAAGAAGTCCTCAATCTGCGCATCGATGCTGGCTGTCGTAATCTTAAGCGGTTCATCCGGCCAATCGGAGCGGCCCTGTGTCAGCTGAGTCTGTATGACCTGATCTTCAGTTTTGGTGTCCATTGAACGTATCCTACATCCGAGATGATAGTGATGTATGGGACCAAAGACCCATTCTCATCACTACAGGCATCGAATCTGCCATTTGGCGAGTGCGGTGTCCTATTTTCCTAAGGGCGTTGCGTTTCCCTTAGCTCAATGCGAACGGCATGGCGCTGGAAAAACGTCCCGGCCATCATCAAGACAAGGGTACCAACAAACAGTGCTTTATAGCCCGTGTATTGGACAAGATAGAGCCCGAGAGCCGGAGCGGTGACGCCGCGGAAGCCGAGAAGTAGGGAGTGCAAAGCCTGATATTGTGCTGCTTTTCCACGCTCGGCATAGCGAAGAATGCTGGCCATGTACGCGAGCTCGACCCCTGCAAACCCAAAGCCACTTAGTGCTGAAGCAATGATCAACAAAGGCATCGAGCCCCCAAATAGGTAGCACACACCGACGCCGACAATACAATAAATGGACCAGAGTACACTTTTGGCGGCACCGTAGTGATCAACCAGACGTCCCCAGACAAATGCGCCAACTATACTCGCTAAACTCGCTACATTCGACAAGGTAGCAAGGTCTGTGTTCGATACCTTAATGACATCGACCTGATATAAGCCATACAGCGGACCTGCCATCAGATTGCCAAAGCCATAAACCGTGACACTGGCAGCAAACCATCGGTAACCCGTTGGAAGCTTTAATAACTCAAGGCTCTCTTTCCATGCTTGCAAGGGACTCGATCGTGTTGGTGGAGGGGCACTGCTTTGTTGTAGTCCCGGAAGGGCGCGAACCTTAGCGAAGGCAAGGACGCTAAAGACACCGATGATTCCTGCGATGGGGAAGATGAGGCGATACGAATATCCGGCATCCAACAGACGACCAGCCACTTGCGCCGCAAGAAATGCTGCTATTTGAGCACCTACACGAACATACCCCATGAGTCTTCCACGTGCATGGTCAGGGTAAATGTCTTTCATCAACGACGTATATGCCGGTGACGAAAAAGCGCCCATTAGTTGCAGGGCACTGAGCATCAGGACAAAAGGCATCGGAGTCGCTATCCAAAGCATTCCAATCAGCAGTAATCGGGATGGCACAATACTCCCGAGTACGAAGGGCATTTTGGATTTGCCCTCCATATGCTGAGCCCATATCGGTGCAATCAAGTTGCCAAGAAAGGGAGCTGCACTCAGGATCGCCAACATGGTCTGCGTCGCACCAAGCTCGTTACGGGCAACACGGGTGATGAACGGAAAAATCATCCCCATGAAAATTCCACCCAGGATCCCGGCAATGACATCCCAATGGACAGATACCCAAGCCGGCCGCGGTACCCCAAGGCTCTTGCGGACTACCTTTCGTACCTTGAGCCTTGCCCGGGTTCGTCTCTTCACGGGCTTAGTTTATCCCGGGACGGATTGTGTAAGGCAGTCTGATACAGCAGCTTCAGCCATCTGCCTCAATGTTCGAATTTGCTGGCGTTTCGGTAATGTAGAGAATCCATCGATGGCTGCTAACTCAATCCGTGAACCAACGCGAATGGTTGCATCACGCGTGATTCGTGTCTTTACATTTCCAAAAACCTCGATCTCAAAGTGTCGAATCAGTTCGTACACATGATCCTGATTGCCATCCGACGTGGCGTAACCATCTTCAATTGCAAGCCAGTTCTGTAGTCTGTCGATGTCGGCTTGGAGCCCAATGGCTCGTTGACGCCTCTGTTCGGCGAGACGCTTGTCAAATAGCGACTCAGGTGCAGAGTGATTGTCGATGGCATCTTCGATGATGTTCGCACTTAGGCGCATTTGATCATGTAAGTCGCCGTGCTCGGGAATCGGTTTACCGGTGGCTGCATGGATACGAGAGAGCACGGCAGTCTGAAGCTTTGCAATACGGTCTTGCGTCGTTATCTCAGGTGTGAAGGATAGACCATATTCCCTCTCGAGGCGCGATAGGACAATTGCCGTCAGGCTCTTCAGGTTTTGAATCAAATCTTGCGAAAGCTGCGCACCTGTAGCCGCACAAAGCTTATTCGATGCATCAAGCAGATTGGTCGCGTGATTGTTTGTCAGGGTGTAACGAATGCCAAGAGGGACAATGCCAACAGGTGCTTCACCACCGGATGTCCGCTTTTCGGATGCAAGCAGCAATAACTGGAATATTCCATCGTGAAACGGGAGGAGCTTATCGTTAAAAGCACCGACCTCGCCCTCTGGAAACACGACGATACGTGCAGCCTCATCAACCCACAGATTCGTCGTGTAGCGGAATGAATCGCGGTCTACTGTGCCACGGACGATGGAAAAGGCACCAATTCTCTGCGCAACCCATCCCCAGACTCCGCACAACCCATCAAATCCCTCCCTGCACGCCAGATATTTGAACCGTATTCCGGCAGATAACCCCAGCGTTCTAAGGAGGATAGGGTCCATATCAGTGGGGTGATTGGCAACTACCAGCGTTGAAGATTCGAATAAGTCCGCAATGTTCGTTTCCGGTGCACATTCGATCGATATCGTCCTAATACCGGCGATTCGCTTTGCCAGTGGCATCATCTGATCCATAAGGAGTTCCATTACCGGACTGTTGATACTTGGCAAAAAGTTAGTGTTCATTTGGTTGATTCCGAATGAGAAAGGCAATGGTAGGTTTTAGAGAACCTGACGAATTCCATTTTCATCCAAAAAGAAAATCGGAGGTTTCCCCGAAGCACTCACATCAATCAGGGTTCCACTGGACTTCAAGAGGACATTTGTTTCGAGCGTATCAGACTGGCCCTCAACGATGAAGTATTCCGGTTGTGTTGCCTGCAAAAGCTCGGGCAGAATAGATTCACTACTCGAGACTCTAGGTAGGACAACAATATCACTTCGCAGAGATTTTGATGGTACGCCACGTAGCAGTGCCTGTTGACCGGAGTATCCTATGCCTCCTAAGTGGAGGAGGGAAAATGTTGGTGTGTTGAGACGTACGACCACAGAGTTGTTTCCCGCCGAAGGTCGCCCCGAAATGCGGGTGTCCGGCGGCGAGAGCACATCGATTTGCAACTCACCAAGTTCCATCCGGTCACCACGATGCACAATAGACAGTGGAATCCCGGACTTTTTGATGGAATCAATAGCCATACCATTATGGCGATTAATGGGTGCAATGGAACTTACCCAGACCTGCCGAATACGAAATTCCTTCTGCAAAGCAGCGAAGCCAGCAGTTACATCTGAGTACGGGTGGGGGAGTACGACAAGGTCAATTGTCCTTATACCGTAAGCATTCAGACTTTCAATTAGCTTTGTTGCATCCGCATCTGCACCTGAGCCAATGACCACCACTTGATCATCGGAGAACTTCAGCCAGCTTGCAGAGCCAGTCGTTCCACCACAGAGGACAAACGCTGAGGTGCGGGCCGGGATGGCTTTCTTACGTGTCTCACTTTGCGAGAGAATAAACCACGAACCGAGTGCGATGAGGAGGATTGCCGTCGACACGAGCGCGACTGCCAGCCGTGCGCCTCGCATCTCAGGAATCCAGCTGGTCGGTTTTGATGTGATAGGAGAGTACGGCTAATTCCTGTGTAAAGCTGACATTGCGAACCGTTACGCCGCTTGGAACACGCAGTACTGCTGGGGCAAAGTTCAGGATGGCGCGAATGCCAGTCTTATAAGCGAGTTCAAAGGCCTGCTGTGCTGCCTGCCCTGGTACTGCGAGAATGGCTATTCTGGGGCTTAATCGGGCACATTGCGATGATAGCTCAGTGAGCTCGAAGACAGGTACACCCTGAACGTCACGGCCGCACTTGCGAGGGTCGATATCGAAAGCCGCGACTACTCGGAAACGTTGTTCGGTTAGGCCCGGGTAGGACAACAAGGCAGCGCCCAGATTACCAAGCCCAATCAGGATCACCGGTTGGGTTTCGTGCAGTTGCAGGATACGGGAGATGCGAGCTTGGAGTTCGGCGATGACATAGCCTACTCCCGGTTTGCCAAACTCTCCGAAATAACTCAAATCTTTGCGAAATTGTGCCGCAGAAACAGCAGTAGCTGACTCCACATGCGCAGACGAGATAGTCGTCAGACCACTAGCTGCAGCACTATAAAGAAACTGAAGGTATGTTGACAGACGCTCTACCGTGGGCTCCGGCACCCGTAAGGGTGTCGATGATACACGTCCATCCGCTCCACTTTCTGACATGGCTTATTATACGGGTTCATCCATGTCAGCGTCATCGTTTAATGCCAGTGGCTCATCGACCAGGTCATCGTCCACATAATCAAACTCAAGGTGGCGTATTCGGATATTGTCGCCATCCTCCGCACCTGCTTCTTTGAGCTTCTTGAACAAACCCCAACGCTCCATAGACCGTTGCAGACGGCGCACCATGAAGTCATTGCTCATGTCCGTCATGGCGACGCGACGTTCGATGCCGTGTCCAGACACGGTAAACGTACGCGTCTTCTCATCAAAGTCAATCACAAACTGCCGTGGATCATCGTTATCCTTGTCCCGTGTCGTTATTCGTACGGTACCTGTCGCAACCGGGAGTTGCTTCGGCAATGATTCGAGCTTCGACCAGACCAGTTTCATTAGGTCGTCGAGACCGAGACGCGTTGGTGCGCTAATGATCAACGTCTCGGGTGAAATAGCTTGGTAATAGGATAGGAGTTCTTGCTTGTAATCCTCATCAAAAACCAGGTCAGCTCGAGAGAGAACGATGATCTCAGGAAGTCCGGCAAGCTCTCCGCTAAAGCGGGCCAGCTCAGTCCTGATAATCGCGTAGTCTTCCTTAGGGTCACGACCGGAGTATCCGCTAATATCAATAAGGTGAATCAGGAGACGGGTTCGTTCAAGGTGTTTGAGGAACTGAATTCCAAGCCCGGCACCTTCGCTTGCACGTTCGATAAGGCCCGGGACGTCAGCAATAACGAATGAACGGCTGTGATCAAGCGCAACAACCCCCAGATTCGGGACAAGGGTTGTGAAAGGATAATCTGCAATCTTTGGGCGTGCGGCCGAAACGACCGAGAGCAAAGTGGATTTGCCGACATTCGGATAGCCAACGAGGCCAACATCCGCAAGGAGCTTTAGCTCAAGGCGAATCGGATATGTCTCTCCGGGTTCACCAAGCTCTGCAAATTTTGGAGCCTGCTGGACGGAGGAAACGAAGTGGATGTTTCCCTTTCCTCCGCGGCCCCCTCTGGCAATTTCAACTTTCATCGGGTGACCAGCGAGGTCAGCAAGTAGTTGTCCGGTAATGGCATGAAACGCCTGGGTTCCGGGCGGAACACGTAGGATAAGGTCCTTGCCGTCCTTTCCAAACTGCTGCTTGCCCATGCCATCCATGCCGCGGTCGGCACGATAGTTTTTACCTGGACGGAAGTCCAGCAATGTAGAAATGTTGGCATCCGTCTCAAGCCAAACACTTCCGCCACGACCGCCATCACCGCCATCCGGGCCACCGCGCGGTACGTGCTTTTCAGTACGAAAGGTCGCTGCACCACGTCCTCCATCACCGGCGTGGATGTTGATGTTAATCTCGTCAATAAACATATAAGCAGCTCCTTCAAACAAGAACGGCCCGGTAAAACCGGGCCGTTGACTTCGGTGAACGTTACCGCCTACGCGGAAGTCTCGGCGACTACCGGATAGACACTGATGCGGCGGTTGTACTTGTAACCTTCAAACTTGACCACGCCATCGACTTTAGCGAACAGCGTGTAGTCACGACCCATACCTACGTTTGCACCTGGATCAAACTTAGTTCCACGCTGGCGAATCAGAATCGAGCCAGCGGTGACAGTTTGACCAGCATATTCCTTAACACCCAACATCTGTGGGTTGGAATCACGACCGTTGCGGGACGAACCCACACCTTTTTTGTGTGCCATTGCTAATACCTCGATTAACCGTTGATTCCGTCAATGCGGATGTGCGTCTCAAGCTGACGATGGCCGTAGTGACGCTGATGATTTTTGACCTTGATGTAGGTGATGCCGTTGATTTTCTTGCCCTTGCCCTGCTTGACAATGGTGCCAGAAACACTTGCACCCGCCACAACAGGCAAGCCAACACGGGTGGTCTCGCCACCAATGAGGAGAACATCATCAATGGTGATTGTGTCACCAACTTCGCCTTCAAGCTTTTCGACTACGATCGTGTCGTTTGCCGATACCCGGTATTGCTTTCCACCGGTCCGGATTACTGCATACATTTTTGTAAGACCCTTTGTTTGGGAGTGAACCTCGCGACTTTACCACGAAAGCAGGATACGTGTCAACATAACACGCACGGTTATCCAGCTTTGGCATCGGAAAGAGCGCTTCCCGCGTTAAGGGAACTGTTCAAGGTAATATACTCTGTAATTCTGGGGGTGCGCAATTATTGATAGTAATTCACACCCGTATAAGAGACCTGCTATGAAACCAAAGCGCATCACACCCCGCAATATCATTCTTCTCCTAGTTGCATTTACAATAGTTTCCCTACTTGCACGGTGGGGAAGCCTCGGATTTCCAATCCCCGGAACTGCAATCCCAAGCACCGCTGGCAAGCTCGTTGTCACTGCCACTAAGAACAACGTGGCCGACCTCTACATGATGAACGCCAAAGATGGCAGCTCACTTGTCCAGCTGACATCCGATGAGCCAGTCGAAGGTGAGCCTATTCTGGATTCGAATGGCCAGACGATTGCGTTCACCAGCAACCGTTACCTGACGCAGTTTGGGACATATGCTGTAGGTGATGTCCGTCATTTGTGCGTGATGGATGCTGCTAAGGGACAGAAGGTCATTCAGCTCACGCAATCCGCTGCGAGCTCCGGTACCAAGGAACGTCCCCAGTTTCATCTCGCTGACAATATTTATTACCTTGATGGTGGACGTCTGATTTCAGTGCATCCAAACGGGGGAGATCCTAAAGCTGTATTTCCTCATGCAGAGATGAAGCGAGAAAATCGGCTCATCGCTGAGATCTTTGAGCACGGCGGTGTGGTGGATTTCGCGGTCAACGAAGATGAAACATTTATGTTGGTCGTTATTAAGCGGGAATACGACCAGATATGTCTCGTCTACGATGAGAAAAACGAGACGCCTGCAATTCTTGCAAAGGGAAAGAAGATCGTACCCATTTTTCTGCCAGATGGAAAAGCTGCGGCGTTGGTTTCCGGGGGTGTCCCGCTCAAACAAACTATTCCTATTGGAAACGATATGTTAGAAAAGCTTCCTTCCGTTTCGGCTGCTGCTCCGAGCGAAGAGGGCATAGATGAGGGCAAGTCACGCTTTGTCCTTTGGAACAATGAGTTCGTTGTGGAAGCAGTAACAGAGTTCCCAATTGAAGCGGATGGCATAATGGCAACGGCAGATGGCTCCAGCATCGTGTTCTGGAAGTCCAAGGGAGCCGATGCGGGCCTTGCTGTAATGCCTCTAGGCGGGGCAGGAGATTCTGTTTCCGGTGCCCGGCTGGCTGCATCACCAATCGATGGCGTTTCGATAAGCCCTGATGGTAAACAAGTTGCGTATATCAGTGACGGACGCGTCTTCGTTGTCCCAATGGACGGGTCAATCCCTCCCGTTGCGATCTCGCCTGCAGATCTCACCATTACCGGAATCACCTGGTCACCTGCAACGAAGTAATCCCATGGGTTTTGTAACCACGACTAAACCTGGAGCCCCGTGTATTGCTAACTGTTGGGCTTTGCCGATAGGGCTCCCACGATGATAGCTAAGGCCATAAAACGGCTAAATCCCACGGATTACATCACCATCGACAACGCTTGATATGACGTCGGGCGCAATACAAGACGTAATGCAATCCGCGTAGCAAGCAAAAGCCCCCAGAGATGTCTCTCTGGGGGCTTTTCATTATGGATGTATACCCTTAGCGACGTGGACGGAAGCGTGCCTTTGGCATGCCATCCCCTTCTTCTACATCTACAGCGGGAGCTGCTTCAGCTTGGCGATCGCCGTCACGCTCAGGGCGAGGTCCACGGTCACCGCGGTCTCCACCGCGGCCACCACGGTCGCCACCGCGTCCACCACGGTCACCACCGCGTCCACCCCGATCACCGCCGCGACCTCCACGGTCGCCGGTCGGGCGGGGAGGACGACCTGGCTCTGGATTCTCTGGATCAAACGGGAGATCCAAGCCACGAGCAGTTGCGTTGACACGTCCCTGTCCATCGACTTCAGTGATACGAACCGTCATCACATCGCCAAGTTTCAGATTTTCATCCGGACGTGATGGTGGTGTGTCGCTTAGCTGTGAGACATGGACAAGGGCATCGCGACCGCCACCAATCTCAACGAATGCCCCAAACTGCAGGAAGCGCGTGATACGTCCCTCGACGATATCGCCTGGCTTGACCAAGCGGGTCATGTCTTCGATGATCTTGCGCGCTGCATCACCACCTGTGCCATCGGTAGCGGTGATGTGAACCGAGCCATCCTGCTCGATATCAATCTTCGCGCCGGTTTCAGCACAGATCTTCTTGATGTTCTTGCCACCTGGTCCGATGACGGCGCCAATCTGCTCAGGATCAATCTTGAGTGAGATGATACGTGGCGCATACTCGGACATTTGCTCACGTGGAGCGCCGATGGCTTCGTTAATCTTGCCAAGGATGTACAAGCGTGCCTCAAGGGCTTGTGCAAAGCCTTCGACAAAGACATCACGGGGAATGCCCTGAATCTTGGTGTCGAGCTGCAGTGCCGTAATACCGTTTGCTGTACCTGCAACCTTGAAGTCCATATCCCCTGAGAAGTCCTCCATTCCCTGAATGTCTGTGAGGACTGCATACTTACCGGACTCTTCATCGGTGATTAGTCCCATCGCAATACCTGCGACAGGAGCCTTAATTGGAACTCCTGCATCAAGCAGCGCAAGGGTTGAGCCACAGACAGAGGCCTGTGATGTGGAGCCGTTGGACTCGAGGACTTCACTGGTCAGGAGCATGGTGTAGGGCCATGTTGATGAATCTGGAAGGACTGCAATCAATGCACGCTCTGCGAGGGCACCATGGCCGATTTCACGGCGACCTGGACCACGCATTGGGCGAGCTTCACCAACCGAATAAGGTGGGAAGTTGTAGAAGTGCATGTACTTCTTTTCGCCATCTTCTTCGAGGGTATCCACCATTTGTGCATCGCCAGGGGAACCCAGCGTACAGGTGGTCAGAACCTGGGTCTGGCCACGAGTAAAGAGACCCGTACCGTGAACACGTGGGAGGAGCCCCACTTCACAGCCGATATTTCGGATGTCACGAGTTCCACGACCATCTGGACGGCGGCCTTCGGTCAGGATAAGGTCACGAAGCTGTTCCTTGACAACCTTGTCAGCACCTTCTTTGAGGTCTGCAATGTTGTCCGGGTATGTCGCTGAGAGCGCATCTACAACCTGGTTAATCAGGAGTGTCAGGCCGGCTTCACGGCTTGCCTTATCCGGATCCTGAAGACCGGAACGTAGGGTTGCGCCGAACTGCTCACGAATGACCTTGACGATTTCATAGTTGACTTCGTGTAGTTTGACGGTGACCTTCTCCTTGCCGGCCTTGGCACGGAGTTCTTCAAGCGCAGCACACTGCGTCTTGATCACGTCATGGGCAAAGTCAAACGCTGCAAGCATTTTCTCTTCGGATACTTCGCTTGCGCCGGCTTCGACCATCAGGATGGCCTTTGCTGTACCTGCGACCACGAGGTCGAGTGGGGATGTTGCGATTTGCTCCTGCGATGGGTTAGCAATGAACGAGCCATCTTCAGCGATGCTCACACGTGCTGCTCCGATAGGACCTGCCCATGGAATGTTTGAAACGGTCAGAGCTGCAGATGCTGCGAGTACCGAGAGGACATCCGGCATGTTGTCCAGATCGACAGACAACGGCATCGCGATGACCTGAACATCGTTTCGCATTCCCTTGTCAAACAAAGGGCGAAGAGGACGGTCAATCAGGCGCGATACAAGAGTTGCTTTTTCGGATGGACGACCACCGCGCTTTACGAATCCACCTGGGATTTTACCTACAGCGTATTTTCGCTCTTCGTAGTCACAGGTCAGCGGGAAAAAATCGATTCCGCCACGCATTTGACTGCTCATCGTGGCCGTAGCCAAAATGATGGTGTCACCGACTCTGACGGTGACGGAACCATTGGCCTGCAACGCAAGCTTACCGGTTTCAACTGTTACGACACGGCCATCAGGCAGTGTGAAGTCAACAGAATGTAAAGTTGACATGTTTGTTTAGTTTCCTTCTTCAACGCACGCTCAGCACATGATCCGCTTGTTTACGGGTGCTGTAAAAACACGAAAGGCGCACCGCAAACGATTGCGGGCGCCCTCCGCTTTGGGCCGCTCAGCGACCTAAAGACGAGACCGGATACCAAGCCTCTGAACAAGTGAGCGATATCGCTCTACATCCACATTGTAAAGATATCCCAATAGACGCTTGCGGCGTCCGACCAGCATAAGGAGACCACGACGGGTGTGGTGATCATGCTTGTGCACCTTGAGGTGAGCGGTCAACTGGGTGATACGTGCTGTCAGCAACGCAATCTGAACTTCTGGGGAGCCTGTGTCAGACTCGTGGGTTTTGTAGTCAGCAACAACCTGTGCTGCGACATCCGTGGGCAAACTCATATTGGGGGATCTCCTTCGAGGTGAAGTTTTAGGGCCCGCACAGCCGTCCCCCCGGACGGAACAGGCGCGCCTGATTGCACTTAGTGCATCACTGCACGAACACAACCTTGCAAGATTATCACTGACCAGAATTTAATGCAAACACGATGATGTGCACATCCCCGGGGCCATGAACACCCAGCGCCATCGTCTGCTCGATATCTGCACTTCGGCTTGGTCCGGTATGGAATGCAAACACGGATGTACGCCTTTCAAACAGATTTTGGCCTACACGGGCATAAGCTGCGTGGAGATCCTCAACGATGTTTGATGCATCGATGAGAATAATGTGCCGCGGCGGCAGTAACGTCCCGCCGCGATGTTGAGTCGAATCAATAACACAGCTACCGGTAAGCGCTACGCCAAATGTTGCCTCGCTTATCCCAAATGTTACATCACGGTCCGATGCCAATGTTTGCTGAGACGTATTTTTCAGTGCTTGGATTACCTCTGCGAAGCGCTCGCACCCAGAGTCAACAAAAGATTCCTCGCCAATTATTGAGTCGATTACCGATGAACCTTCTGCTATCGAATAGCATTTGTGGACATGGCTGAGCGCGGCTGTTGCACGCTCAATAAAAAGTTGAAGGCACGCATCAGGTGTTAACTTCCTCTGAACCCGGTCATCAACATAGGCCGCTTTGTTGCTGGAACTTGGCATTCTGCTCCTGAGCTGAGCAAGAAACTGCTTACGCTCCATCGTCGTCTCCAGTAGCCGAAAGCCGCTGCTTCCAGATATCCCGAAAACGAGGACCCTTTATGGCCGGGAGATCTCGTGATGATTGCCAGTCAGTGATAACAGGCAGAGGCATCCGGGACATCCGTCCATTCGTGGATGGCATGACCGCGGCGAGCCTGGTCGCCGCTTCATAGAGGTTGTGACTGACCATCACTTTTGCAAACGATGCCATTGCAATGGCCTCGGCTGGGCCGGTCAAGGATGCGCTGACTGTTCGGCGTCGGTGCTCTACAAGGATGTCATCTATGGGTATCTTGACCGGACAAACTTCCGTGCATGCGCCACACAAGCTGCTTGCGTAAGGGAGATGGAAGGCATTTTCAAGGCCGAGAAGAACCGGGTCAAGAATCGCACCGATGGGTCCAGTGTAAACCCATCCATAGGAATGGCCACCAATTTGCTGGTAAACGGGGCAAGTGTTGACGCAGGCGGCGCATCGTATACAGCGGAGGATGGGGCGAAGCTTGTCATCAGCAAGGATGGTCGACCGCCTATTGTCTACCAATACGATGTGCATCTCTTCGGGACCATCCGGTTCCTGCACCGTCTTTGGTCCTGTAATCGTGCTTACGAAAACCGTAGACCGCTGTCCGGTAGCACTTCGACTGAGCAGATTCAGGAATATAGGAAGGTCATTTATAGATGGAATGACCTTTTCGATTCCGACAATGGCGATATGGCATTTTGGAAGGCTTGTTGTTAGCCTGGCATTCCCTTCGTTTTCCACAATGACGATAGAGCCTGTATCGGCAACCAGGAAATTACCTCCGGAAATACCGACTTCAGCATCTAAAAAATCTTGACGAATAACTCGACGGGCGGTCTGTGCAAGCTCATCGGCCGATGCTCCCATTGGGGATGCGTACAGCTTGTTGAACATCCGTTCGACTTCAACTTTAGGTTTGTGAACCGCGGGCAGAACAATGTGGCTGGGATGCTCTTCTTCGAGCTGCAATATGAACTCGCCGAGGTCCGTTTCAATGACACGATAGCCATCCGCTTCGAGAGCGGCGTTTAGATCGATTTCCTCAGAAACCATTGACTTACTTTTGACAACGACTTTGGCTTGTTTCGCTCGGATGATGTTTTGAATCGTTGCCCTTGCATCGGCTGCATCAGCTGCAAAATGAACCTTTGCGCCGGCATTCTCAGCATTGTTGGCAAACGTCTCAAGAAAGTCAGGGAGATTGGCAAGAACGATATCCTTGATTTCTGCTGCCTTGGATCGAAGGGCTTGGTAACCAGCTGGGTCATCCGTGTCCAGTTCGGCGCAGGAAGACTTTCTCCGGGAATCAACCATGGACGTGCCGCGCAGAACTGCACCGCGTTTATCGAATTTGCCTAGTTCTTCCTTATGAATTTTCTTAAACGACTGCGACGTTGGTGTCATTTCACATGAACCTTACTGGTTGGGTCGAGGAGCTCGGCGATATGTACCGTGCGAAGCGTTGATGTTCTTCGCTGGAGTCCGCCGTCAAGCTGCAGCAAGCACCCGAGGTCAGTACTTGTTAGGTAATCAGGGGATGATTCACGTGTGGCCGAGTCAAGTTTTCGGTCCAGCATCGCAGTGGAAATTTGTGGAAGTTTTACGCTGAATAACCCACCAAAGCCGCAACAACTATTGTCCCATTCGATAAGAGACGCTCCCGCATTGGCCAGAAGTTGGCGAGGTTGTGCATAAACCCCCATATTTCGCATGGCATGACAGGAGTCGTGGTAGGCAACTGTCTTGCCGTGCAAACTGACAAAACTGTCTGTGACGCCAAGGTCATCGATTAAGAACTGAGTAAACTCACGAACCCGTGGAACAACCCGGTTGTACAGAGACATCTGGGCAGGTTCGTCTGCCAGCAGATCTTTGTAGTGATGTAACATTGCGCCGCAGCTTCCGCTCGGAGTTACGATGTAATCTTCATCAGTGGTAATGAGCTTGTCATAAGTGCTGAGCCAGTATCTGGCCACTTGTTTTGCTGCATCGTGATGCCCTGCGTTATAGGCTGGTTGTCCGCAGCAGGACTGCAACTCGCTAAAGTGAACATCGCAACCGTACAGCCGGAGTAGGTTTACTGTAGATTCAGCGGCACTGACACCTAGGCGGTCCGCAACGCATGTCACGAACAAATGAACGCGGGATTTGATGTGTGTCACAGAGTATTATACGCACTAAGCTCGTGAATTCATGCTGAGTAATGCTGTCATCCTTGACATTGATTATTGGCATCGGTATACTCGCGCGGTTGACTTCGGCACTGATTGTGCTGCAGTGGATTATGTTCTGGTGTGTTTCACGCTGGAAGGCCGTTGCTGGCGGCGTTAACGACAGCATTTGCAGGGATACTCCTGCGTGGCCTATCTCCGTGTGCGCCCCGTTTAGCTTGTGTTTGAAATTATGCTACTGAATGCGGAAAACGTATTCGATATGGCGTAGAGGAGCGAGATAGGTTTATGCCAACAATTAGCCAATTGGTGCGCAAGGGCCGTAAGAAGGTCGAGAAGAAGAGCAAGTCGCCAGCGATGAAGGGTAACCCCCAGAAGCGTGGCGTGTGTGTTGTCGTTCGTACGATGACCCCTAAGAAGCCAAACTCAGCACTTCGCAAGGTTGCCCGTGTTCGCCTTTCAAACGGTATCGAAGTTACCGCTTACATCCCAGGAATTGGTCACAATCTCCAGGAGCACAGCGTTGTGATGATTCGTGGTGGTCGTGTCAAGGACCTTCCTGGTGTCCGCTACCACATCGTCCGCGGAACCTTGGATTCACAGGGAACCAAAGATCGCAAGTCATCCCGTTCCAAGTACGGAACCAAGAAACCAAAGCCTGGCGCAGCGGCAAAGAAGTAGGAGTTTTGACATATGCCACGTAAGGGTCCAGCCCCACGACGCGAAGTTCATCCTGATCCAATCTACGGGGATGTTGTTGTAACGCGTTTTATTAATCGTTTGATGCTTGATGGAAAGAAGTCCGTTGCTGAGAAGATTTTCTACAGCGCACTGGATCGCATCGAGCAGCGCTCCGGTCGTCCTGGTATCGAAGTCTTCCAGGAAGCGCTCCGGAACGTAATGCCTGTCGTTGAAGTCAAGCCTCGCCGTGTCGGTGGTGCTACGTATCAGGTTCCTGTTGAAGTACGCCCTGATCGCCGCATGTCGGTCGGTATTCGCTGGATGATCACTTTTGCCCGTCGCCGCAATGGGCGGACGATGGTCGAGAAGTTGACCCAGGAACTGATGGATGCAGCGAATAAGCAGGGTGGAGCAGTACGTCGTCGCGAAGAGGGCTTCAAGATGGCAGAGGCGAACAAAGCGTTCTCCCACTACCGCTTCTAGTCACTGGCCCCGCACCGGAAATCCGGCTGCGGGGTTTAGTGCGTCAAGATTTTGGTCGAATTTTCACAACCCGCATGGGGTAAGGAAGAAAAATAAATGGCACGTGCATTTAGCCTCGAAAATACGCGAAATATCGGCATTGCAGCGCACATTGATGCAGGTAAAACCACCTGTACCGAACGTATTTTGCTGTACACCGGCGTCAACTACAAGATTGGTGAAGTCCACGAAGGTGCTGCCACGATGGACTGGATGGAGCAGGAGCGCGAGCGTGGTATCACGATTACCTCTGCAGCTACGACTTGTTTCTGGGGTCTCAATGTAAGCACTGATCCGGTCAAGTCGGCACAGGGAGCTCGTGAGTCTACACACCGCATCAACATTATTGACACACCTGGTCACGTTGACTTTACGGTCGAAGTAGAGCGCTCGATGCGTGTTCTCGATGGTGCCGTCGCGGTCTTCTGTGCAGTTGCTGGCGTTCAGCCACAATCGGAAACGGTTTGGCGTCAGGCAACTAAGTATAAGGTTCCACGTCTGATCTTCGTAAACAAGATGGACCGTACCGGAGCTGACTTCTACAACGTCGTCAAGATGGTCAAAGAGCGTCTTGGTGCTCCTGCAGTTCCCATCCAGATTCCAATCGGTGCTGAGGGTGACTTCAAGGGCGTCATCGACCTTGTCGATATGAAGGCCATTGTCTACACCAACGATGACTTTGGTAAGGCACCTGAAATCACGGAGATTCCAGATTCCCTTAAGGATCTCGCAGATGAGTACCGGGTTGGGGTTGTAGAAGCTGCCGCTGAGCAATCCGATGACCTCATGGAGAAGTACCTCGGTGGTGAAGAACTGACACGTGATGAAATCATCGCTGCGCTCCGTCAGGCCACGATCAACATGAAGATCTACCCGATGCTGTGTGGTACTGCATTCAAGAACAAGGGCATCCAGCCGCTTCTTGACTCTGTGATTCACTACCTTCCAAGTCCAGTGGATGTAGAAGCTATCGAAGGTACGAACCCGGATACAGATGAGGCTGACCTGCGTCGTCCTTCTGACAATGAGCCATTCTCCGCGCTTGCATTCAAGCTGATGAACGACCAGCACGTTGGAAACCTCACGTTCTTCCGCGTGTATTCCGGAACAATCACGAAGGGCTCCTACGTCTTCAATGCAACCAAGGGTAAGAAGGAGCGCATTTCGCGTATCGTTCAGATGCACGCTAACAAGCGTGAGGAAATCGATCAGGTTTATGCCGGTGATATCGCCGCTGCGGTAGGACTGTCTGAAACCACGACTGGTGACACAATCTGCGAAGAGAAGTCACCGATCGTTCTAGAGTCGATGTCCTTCCCTGATCCGGTTATCGAAATGTCCATTGAGCCAAAGACAAAGGCTGACCAGGACAAGATGGGTGTTGCGTTGTCGAGATTGGCCGCGGAAGACCCAACATTCCGGATGTACACCGACACTGAAACCGGACAGACCATCATTCGTGGAATGGGTGAGCTCCACCTAGAGATCATCGTTGACCGAATGAAGCGTGAATTCAAGGTGGAAGCAAACCAGGGTAAGCCACAGGTTGCATATCGTGAGACGGTTACTGCCGAAGCGAAGGCGCGCGGACTGTTCAAGAAGCAGACCGGTGGTCGTGGTAAGTTTGGCGACTGTACATTGATTGTCGAACCGAATGAGACCGGTGGCGGATTCGCATTCATCAACGACACAGTTGGTGGATCGATTCCTCGCGAATACATCCCTGCGGTTGAAAAGGGTGTACGCGATGCAATCCTTCACGGGACTGTCGCGGGCTATCCTGTCGTGGATGTCAAGGTCCGTGTCGTAGATGGTTCGTACCACGATGTTGACTCGGATGAAATCTCCTTTGTTGAAGCGGGCCGAATGGCATACCGGGAAGCGATGGGGAAGGCACATCCGGTCATCCTCGAACCAATCATGTCGATCGAAGTCGTAACTCCGGATCAGTTCCTTGGAGATGTCATCGGTGACCTCAACCGTCGTCGTGGAATGATTCAAGGGCAGGAGAATGGTCCCGGGGGAACGATTGTCGTAAAAGCGAAGGTTCCTCTTGCTGAAATGTTCAGCTACGTTTCAACACTGCGCTCCATGACCCAGGGTCGTGCAAGCTCAACAATGGAACCTAGCCACTATGAGGCAGTGCCACGCAACGTTGCGGATGAAATCCGTGCAAAGCAAGGCAAATAAAAACTAACTGACACTGGGCCGTGGCTTGACATTCGTCATGCTACGGCCTATATTAGTCGGGCGTTTCCAGTAAACGCATGGGCTCGTTTGTGCGTGTCCATTGCACTTTTTAGCGTGTGTGGAGAGATTATCTCCTAATAGATGAGGTGAATTGGTATGGGTAAGGCTAAGTTTGAGCGTTCAAAGCCGCACGTAAACATCGGAACCATTGGTCACGTTGACCACGGTAAGACATCGCTTACAGCTGCGATCACTACGGTTCTTGCTAAGGCCGGTGGTGCACAGGCAC
>CAZSGJ010000054.1:0-18716 GCA_964606305.1 uncultured Armatimonadia bacterium | reverse complement strand
GTTTACCTCTCTGCATCCGCAGTGCCTGAGCCAGGCGAGTGGGCAGCAATGGGAATGCTCGCATCCGGTCTCGGTGGACTCGTCATCCGTGCCCGCCGCCGCAAGCTTGCATAGTAACCAGCGCGTTCTTCGTTGGAAACGATGTCCACCATGCTCGTCAGCTGACGACTGGTGGACATTTTTTATCAGTGAACTACTGACAAACACGGATCGATAACTACCGACTTCACCCTGCAACGTGCAAGGTTCCAAAACTTTCAGTCATTTGGCACACCAATTGCACTGATGTCCCTCGTGAAACAAATGACCACACATTTTGATACACCACTTCGCCTGTCACCGAAGCAAGTTTCCGATTCGGCACCCTGGGTGGACTCAGCGTCCATCGTGCCGACGATAAGCATCGGTGGTGTCGGCTTCAGCAATGTAACCATGCAGCAGACATTGTCAATGATTCTGCTGATGATACAAAAGAGTCAGATGCCACATCACATCGTGACGGGCAATCTCGATCATCTGTGTCAACTGGAAACCGACAAAGAGTTCCAGAGCGCATATGCTGGTGCATCACTCGTTCTTGCAGATGGCATGCCGATTGTTTGGATGTCCAAGCTGCTGCGGTCACGCGATCAGGATGCATTGCCTGAACGCGTAGCAGGGAGCGACTTGTTTTGGGAGCTGGGCAAGCTCTCGCAGGCAAATGGATTACGCATTTTCCTGTTAGGCGGAAAGCCTGGAGCAGCCGACGGAGCAAGAGAAAAACTACTGGAAAAATATCCGGATTGTGACATTTGTGGAACCTATTGTCCGCCATTTGAGAACTTTGACTCCGACATTGTTCAAGACGAAATAGTGAAACGTGTCCGAGCTGCCTCTCCCGATATTCTTCTCGTCGCTTTTGGCGCACCGAAACAGGAAAAGTGGATTCTCAAGAATAAACAGAGATTAGGTGTACCTGTGTCAATCGGCGTAGGTGGATCTTTTGAGATGGCCTGTGGATTTTCCAAGCGTGCACCGAAGATAGTACAGAGCATAGGCATGGAGTGGGCTTTTAGGCTGCTTCAAGATCCAGCCAGGTTGTATAAACGGTATGTACAAAATGACATTCCGTTTCTGCTGAAGCTACTACGTAGAACTATGTCGGAATCGTTCATGCAAATGTCCGGGCCCAATACAATTCGGTAACTGAAAGATTAGACCACTGATGAATACAATGCTTTCGAGTAGAAGAACCGGACATCTCAGTATTCCTAAACCTATCAACATGCTCCCCGCGGGAGACAACGTCTACATCGGTTTTTGTGAGAATAACGTAACGCCGCACTACCTGGTTGTCGGTAACAATCTGTTCATATTTCTCTCATCCAAGCTTGATGTCGCCGATATGGTCCGATCTGTGCAGGAAGTCCTTGGAAGTTTGTCACCATCATGTGGATGGCAACCGGCTGATGCGGAAGCCGCAATCCGTCTCGATTGGATTGCACAGGCGATGTCGGCAACCGAGCTTGAAACCGGACGGTCAATGACAACGATGCCTCGGCGTCGCTTGAGCCCGGCATAATGGGTCATTCGACTCGCTGCACTGTGCGATAGGCAATGGCTACACCCTGATGGTGATGTGAGTCATCGCAACAGCATCGCACTACAGTAACAAACTCCGATAGGCAACTTCATTGTCTATCGGAGTTTTTGCGTTCAGGAATTCTCACTCACAATCCTTCAGATTGCGATGCCGTATGCCGATAACAGATTTGTATCGAATCGTGCCTGACTATCACCTCAGCAGATTCATCGGAGCAAATGCGAAATGAAAACAATGGAGCTGCCACTATCCAAGCCGGTACAGGCGGGTAATCCCGTCCTGATAGGCGGGATGATCACGGCTTTTACAGCCCTGCTGGTATATATCGCCCTGCCAGCAATGCGGTTTTGGTACTGGGAATGGACCAAACCGGAGACATATTACGGACATGCGATTTTTGTTCCCTTCATCATCGCAGCAATTCTCTGGGTCAAGCGTAAAGACATCACTGATGCCGGCATAAAACCGAACCTCATCGCTGGTGTCGGTGTCGCTGCTGGATTTGGAATTCTGGTCTTCGCATCGAAGATTCAAACAGAAGCACTTTTGTCACTCGGTTTGCTGACAATAATCACATTCGCAGCCTGGACAATGCTTGGCACGCGCGTGGTAAAGGGTCCGCTGCTGTTTCCGCTAGTCTTCTCCTGGCTGATGGCACCGCTGCCGGGGCCGCTTCTTAACGATGCAACACAAGGGCTGCAGCGCTTCTCTACTGTCGGGGCATCGGCATTGCTTAAACTCACGATGTTTCATCCGCGACAGGATGGCAACCTTATCCACATGGACAACTACACCCTCAATGTAGATGTACCATGCTCCGGTTTCAAGCTTCTCCTTACGCTGTTGACGTTTAGCAGTACCTTCTCGTACCTCACTGATGGCCCTGCGTGGCGCCGATGGGTGATCTTCCTCGTCAGCCTCCCGCTCTCCATTCTGGTTAACAGTATTCGCATCATGATGATTGGTGTCGCTGGCGAAGTCGCTGGGGCATCCGTCGCACATGCTTTCCATGACTGGTCGGGCCTCATCAGCCTCGTCCTCTGTGCTGTTCTCCTCTTCTCGTTTGCAAAGGCAATGAAATGCAAGACCTTCGCCGGGCTTCCGCTCTTTTAGTCATCACGGCACTGGTTGCCGCTGGCGTCAACGCTACCTGGAACCCACCTCCACCGCCAAAGTTCCAGGGCCTGACCGCGATCAAACAACGCATCCCAAGTGATGTAAACGGGGCAATTCGGACATCGGATACTGAATTCGCTGCGAACGTCAAGGCTGCGTTAAGTGCAGCTGACCTGATTGGTCCGGTGTACAGCAGCCCGGAAGCTGGACGCATCGATGTCCTACTAATCGGTGGCACCGACCGAAGCGCTCTCCATGATCCTCGCGCCTGCATGATTGGAGCGGGGTGGCGCCTCGAAAATGACCACACGGAAACCCTGCCGGGCACAAATGTACAGGCTCGCGTCTGCAAAATGGTAGGTGGAACCGCTGATACGGACTTTGAAGTTCTCTACCTATATGTCGTCGACAAAACCATCATCCAGCAAGTAACGCAAATTCGTATGCAAATGCTGGCATCTGCACTAATTGGAAAGAAGGGGACTCCAGTCTGCTTCTTCCGCCTGCAGCGTGCGGTTCCACGTAACCGCGCGGATGATCCAAAGGCTGCTGCGTCATTCCGTGACTTCGCAGCAACGTTATGGAACCGGCTCGAGATACCATCCCACCTAGTCGACAATGGCTGATCGTACACCCCCGCGGAAGCTCCGTATTGCCTGTGTCCTCGACCAGCAAGTTGGGCTTAAGTCACATGCACTTAACCTCATGAATGGACTGAGGGACCATCCGCTTGTCGATGCCACCCTTATCCCGGTTGAGTACGGAAATGGTGATCACTGGCTCTTTCGTGTTCCAGGTCTTCCCGGAGGTATCGCTGGAACGCTGTGTGCCCGTAGCGAAATCGAGCGTGGGATTGGTGCTCTCGGTGAAATCGATGGCATTCTGTGGGGTACCTGGGCCGCCAAAAGCGTCCCGCACATTGTTGAGCGGTATCCAGCCTTTTTCGTAATGGACATGACGCCAAATCAAATGGCAGATATGGGAGAGCCTTACGGTTACACAAAGGCACGCTCAGGTCGCTTTGCTACGTGGAAGCGCCGCGCAACAGAACGCATTTACCGCCATGGGAGCTCGTTTTTTCCGTGGAGTGACTGGGTTGGCGAAAGCCTTCATCGTGACTGGGGAGTGGCCGCTGACATCATTCACACCATCCCGCCCGGCGTGGACACAAGCTGCTTTCATCCTGTTCCGCAAACAACAGCGGCACATAAACAACGGTCAATTGTCAATGTTCTCTTCGTCGGCGGTGACTTTGTGCGCAAGGGGGGACCCGGATTAATTGCGTGGGCCGAACGTAACATCCAGAAGGTGCACCTGACCATTGTGACGCGGGATGAAGTCCGCGACCTCCCGGCAAATGTCACCGTATGCCATGGTGTCGGTCCCAACTCTCCTGAACTCATTGCGCTTTATCAAAATAGCCACATTTTTGCGCTGCCAACGGTTGGAGATTGCTACTCCATGGTTGGGATGGAAGCGATGGCATGCGGGGTGCCGGTCGTTATTTCCGATATCGGTGGAATTCGGGACATCATTGCAGATGGACAAACCGGTTATCTCTGCAAGCCTGGTGACACCGCCGCATTTGCTGCAAAGCTGGACCTCTTGGTCGCGGATCCCGGTCTTCGCGACCGGATGGCAGCTGCTTCCCGCGCGCGCGCGCTGGCTAGCTTTGATGCATCCGCCTGTGCAAAGCGCCTCGGTGACATCGTGGCCGAACATTTAGCGGGCAATACTGTCCTTTCCAATGCTGCATAAGGGCGCACTCTGGGTTTTATCTACGGGGCTGACCTGCCGGTGGTGGGGAGGCCCCGTTGTCAATTTCTTTGGCGTAGTCATCGACATCAACCTGAAAAACAATCCGGACTTTTCACGTAATGTGACCTTCAGGCTCTTAAATTCCTTCCGCCACATGCCGATATTCCTACTAGGGACTCACTCTGTCCCCGGATGGATTGGAAGCAACATATGCACCTCGGCTTGGCATTGGAATACTCACTCGGGCATGTAACCCACGCGCAAAACCTTCAGCAGCAGCTTGATGGCGTTTCCGCTGTTACGCCACACGCCATCCGCCTTGCCTATGATGACAATGCTCACTGGTGGCAACGTCTTCCGGGAATCCGTAGCAACTGGAGCCTCCGCGCCAGCATCGGGGCGCGTCTCTACCTCAAGCGCCATCAATCCCAACTCCAAGGGCTTTTCTTCCATTCGCAAGTGACATCTTTGCTGTCGGCTGACCTGATGCGGACGATTCCTTCGGTTGTCTCACTGGATGCAACCCCGTTGCAATACGATTCTCTGGGTGCTAGCTACAGTCACGCAACCGGTCCAGCTGCGATCGAGACATTTAAGAAAAACCTCAACACCCGCGCTTTCTGTACGGCATCCCGGCTGGTGACCTGGTCCGAGTGGGCCAAGGGTTCGCTCGTGAACGATTATGGAATCGACTCAGAAAAGGTTGTTGTTATTCCGCCTGGAATCGACACAGAGCGCTGGGATTTTGGCGACCGTCCTGTGGATTCTCACACCCACCTTCTCTTTGTTGGAGGTGACTTTTACCGTAAAGGTGGTCAGACGCTTCTGGATGCCTGGCGCGGTCTGAGTTTGGCAACACGCAACCGCGCAACGTTGCACATTGTGACCAAGACGGAAGGCATCACGGGTGACATGGCAGGTATCCAGCTGCACTACGGTCTCACGCCAAACTCCGATGCACTGATAGAGCTGTACCGGATCGCCGGTGCGTTTGTGTTTCCAAGTATGGGCGACTGCCTTCCGCTTGCCGTTCTCGAAGCTTTGGCTGCGGGTATCCCCGTGCTGACAACCAATGTCGCCGCGCTCCCGGAAGCAGTCCGCCATCTTGAGTCGGGACTGATTCTTCCCACCGATGACGTGGCGGCATGGACGTCTGCGATCGGAGATCTGATAGCGGATGCTGCATTACGCAAGGCATGGGGTACCGCCGCCAGGCAGCATGCTATTCAACACTTTGATGCCAGAAAAAACTACGCCCGCCTCGTGGGAGTGATCACGCAGTGTGCTGAAAGGAAGCTCGTAGCATGAAAGTGACGATGCTGGTGCCATCCTACCGAAAGGTGGGGATCGCGGATGCGGTTGGATGCGATGCTCATCCGGACATGGACTATGACTCCCTTGAGCGCGCACTGATCAGCAACCACCAGGCTGATGTGACATTTGTGGATTTTGCGGCTCTGGATGCCTGCCGTGACCCTCGGGTTCTGTTTGTCACAAAGATTGCGGGTCGGGATGCCGGTCTGGCTGCGCTGGGCTTTTTCCACCATTCACGCGGAGTGGATTGCATCTTCTCGAACAGCGAAAGCATCAGTATGCCTTTGTCATTGCTGTTCCGGATGTCAGCAGCGAAGCGGCCTGGACATGTGGTGATCTGCCATCGGCTTAGCACTGGCAAAAAGAAGCTGTTCTTCAAGGCTCTGCAAGTTCACAAGGAAATGGACAGATTGTTTGTCTATGCAGATATTCAGCGAAAGCATGGAGTTGATGTCCTTGGTATTCCGGCTGAGAAGCTTACCCACATCCATTTTCATGCGGATACGGATTTCTACCGCCCGGAAGCCAGCAGACGGATTTTTGATCATCAGGTCTGTGCTGCCGGACTGGAATGGCGGGACTATCCCACGCTGATCGCTGCGGCACAACGATTGAGCACACTTGACTTTCGGCTTGCCGCAGCGAGCCCGTGGTCAAAGCATACGAATGAGACGGAGCGAACGGAACTCCCGCCGAATGTTGCAGCGCGTCGCTATGAGTATGGCGAGCTGCGTGAGCTGTACGGCTCAAGTGCGGTCGTTGCCTGCCCGCTCTACGAGACTGATTTTCAGGCTGGGATAACCAGCATATTGGAAGCAATGTCCATGGGCTGTGCGGTCGTCGCGACGCGGACAGCCGGCCAGACAGATGTTATCGAAGATGGAGTAACAGGGCTGTATGTCGACCCTGGGGATGTCGATGGCTGGTGCCGGGCACTCGAACGCCTGACCCGGGATCCAGCCTTGCGGGAGTCGCTCGGCGCGAACGCGCGGGCATGGGTTCTGAACCGTGCAAGCCTTGCGCTCTGGGTGCGTCAAATATCATCGGAAATCGCCAAATTTGGTGTCGCAAGTACATCTTGGCAAGCTAATTGCAAGCACTTTGCTGCAGGAGAAAAAGTATGAACAAGTTTGTAGGTATTGGACTCGGAATCGTTGCCGCCGGCTCGCTCGCAGGGAATGCACTCCTGTTCCAGCGCTATTCAAGTGCAAAGCCGGTCGTGTCGATGGGAAAGGATGCAGTCAGCATCAAGGACTTCCGCGATCGCCTCGAAGTTGTGTCCGGTAAACAGGTCCTCACGAAAATGGTCCTCCGGTCCATTGTCATGTCAGAAGCCAAGTCCAAGGGTGTTGCACCTACAAAAGCGGATGTCGAAGCACGTATTGAGCTGATGAAGCGCGCGAACGTGAACGGCATCGCAGCTGCCATGAATGATCCAAACCAGAAGTACATTATCGAAGAGGATGTCGAGACGGATATTGCACTCGAGAATGTCATCACAAGTGGTATTCCTGTTACGGAGCCGGCTCTCCTCGACTTCTTCCGCAAGAATCAAAAGGCATTTGTTCTGCCAGACCAAGCGAAGACGACGATTGCTTTGGCGCAAAACCAGGTGGATGCGACAACGGCATCCCGCTTGATGCAGCAGAAATCTCCTCGGATTGACGCAGCTACAATCGCCCGAACGCCCCGCATTTCTGTCCTTGGCTTGACGGCAACGGTCGACTGGAACAAGATCGATCCGAACTTCCGCAAGCAACTCATTGCAAAGGTCAATGCAACGCCTGAAGGTGGAGTATTCCAGATGAGTGTTCCTGCTAAAGGTAAGGACAAACCTGGGATGTTGATTGTCCGTATCGAGTCAAAGGGAGCTGCCGGAGTTCCTCCGCTCGCACAGATTCGCCCACATGTTGAGCGTCAGTTCAAGCTTCAGCAAGCCGCACTTCAGGGACGTACAAAAGCCGTCGTCCTTGCAGAGCTCTACAGTGCAAAGCATCCGACCATTGAGGTCTCAAAGTACTCTCCGTGGTTTGCCGAACTGGAAAATGCAAGCGCTAACCTGCAAAAGGGTGTCAAGACAGCCAATAAGTAAATGTGCGGGGGATTTCTCCCCCGCTGGGTCTTTGGAGAAAATTATGAAACTGCACTCATCCGCGTACGTCGCACTTGGACTTGGCGTCGCGCTTGGCATCCCCACAACCGGTGTTTATGCACAGACGGCGCCACAATCGAGCAGCCAAAGTGCGTACAAAATCGGCCCTGGCGACACGCTACAGGTCCTCGTTTTCGAGAAACCTGAGCTCAGCCGGAATATCGTGGTTCCACCGGATGGAAAGATCACTTACACCTTCCTTGGGGAGCTGCAGGTCTCTGGAAAGTCGATTGAAGAAGTACGTCTGATGTTGACGGAAGGCTTAAAGAAGCAGCTGCTGAATCCAATTGTCACCGTCGAACTTTCGACACGTGTCAAGCCTGAAGTCAGCGTCCTGGGAGCCGTCCGCCAGTCCGGCAAGCAGGTTCTTCAGGATGGGATGCGCCTTCTCGAGCTGGTTGCCACCTGTGGGGGCCTGACGGTTAACCGTCCTGAGTGGGTGACGGCCACCGTAGTTCGTACCGGGGGACGTAAGGTCGTCATCGACATGATCAAGCTGATGACCGGTGATGAGCAACAAAACATCATTCTTGAGCCGAACGATGTCATTCTCTTCCGGGAGGTCGATGTTCGTTCCTTCTCGATGATGCTGATCGGTGAGTGCAAGAAAACCGGTATGGTTGAAGTGCCGAAGAGTGGCAGCATGCTTGAAATCGTGCAGTCTGTCGGTGGCTTTAACGCAAAGGCATCGCTTGGTAATGCCCGATTGACCCGTGATGGCAAGACGGTTACCCTTGACTTGCGTAATGTTCTGGCGGATGGATCCGTCAAGGTAGTCGGAGATGCCAAGGGAGTAATTGATCCTACATCTCCAACGGTGAAGCCAGGGGATGTCCTCATGATCGACACGTATGAAACCGTGTTTACTGCGTGGGGCGGTGTCAACCGTCCGGGCAGGATTGAGTTCCCAGAAAGCGGCCAGCTGTCTGTAGTGGATGCGCTGGTGCTTGCCGGTGGGCCTGGCCAGTTTGCCGATCTCAAGAATGCAGCCATCCTCCGTCCAAAGGAAGGCTCTAACAACTGGGATACGGTTTATGTCGACCTGCAGGGATTGGTAAAGACTCCGGATCCTAAGGCAGCGACAAAGAAGCCTGATAAGAATGCCCCAGCCGCCCAGGCCAAGCCAACAGGTACCGAAATGACCCTTCGGCCAAATGACATCCTCTTTATTCCTGTCAAAGATCCCGATAATCGAAGAAGCTTCGGTTTACGGGATGCCATGCAGATGTTTATGTTCGGTGGCTTCCTCCTCCGCTAAGGACAGATTAATGCAGTATCAACGTAACCATATTCTTTATCGCGTCCTGGATGGATTCTTCCGGAACTGGCTGGTCTTTGTCATCACCCTCGTTGGTGTAACAAGCGTTGTCGGTTCGGTCCTAATCGTCCGGTCCGCAAAGTTTGTAGCGCAGGCACGTATCAGGATTTCATCTGAAGACGTCAATGCGGCGAACAAGGCGCTTGGATTTCAGGAGAACAATGGCTGGAGGACACTCTCGGACATCAATGCATCCCGCTTTGGTGACCTGATGCGTGACACGCTTCCTGGAGGATTCTTGGACCGTGTGATCAAGGGTGCAAATCTGGCAAAGCAGATCAACACTGACCCTCGTGCAAAGGATGTCCGATTTGAAGAGTTCCGCAATGCGGTGTATTCAAATCCGCTAAGCTCCAATGTACTTGAGCTTGGGTTGGTCTGGTCTGATCCGACG
Source organism: uncultured Armatimonadia bacterium (assembly GCA_964606305.1). Classification (GTDB taxonomy): domain Bacteria; phylum Armatimonadota; class Armatimonadia; order Armatimonadales; family Armatimonadaceae; genus CAIRTT01. The sequence goes on along the minus strand of CAZSGJ010000054.1, from coordinate 9,082 downwards.
GAGTGTGAAGCGTTGGTTAACTCGCTGCAACGTGAGTTCATCAACCAGGTCGCGCAGGATAACTCCGCTGCCTACACAAACACCATCACATTCCTTGACAGCCAGATCGAAGCCTACCGTGATCGTCTCAAGGGTAGTGAGAAAGCTCTGGTTGACTTCAAGCAGGCACATGCCGGACTCAACCCGGACAGCATGACCGCTATCATCGATCAGGTGACCAGCCTCAAGATGCAGCGAGATAACCTCGCCATCACACAGCGGGATGCCGACCTTCGCCTGCAACAGCTGCGTGATCGTCTCCGTTCGGTGAAACCGGTCTCTGTACTGGAGCAAAAAGTGGCATCCGATCCGGCGCTGTCCGATCTTCGCCGCCTGGTGGAAGACCGTGCACGTCGTATCCGTGAAGGCTGGACGCCATCCAGTGCTGTCGTAACCGAGCTCGATTTCAAGATCAAGGCGATTGAAACAGAAGTCCGCAAGCGCCAGGCATCGGATCCAAGCAACTCACGTAACATTCTTGACACGACGCTTACAGACAACCCAGAGTACAACCAGCTCCAACAGCTGATTGTCGAAGCCAACATCTCCGGTCAGACACAGCGTGCTCAAATGGCACAGCTCGATGCCCGTATCGCTCAATACGAGTCAGAGATTGCAAAGCTTCCTGCTGATGAGCGTGTTTTGACGGAGAAGACCCGTGACTACAAGCTGCTACAAGGACAGTTCGAAGACCTTTCTGAGCGCCGACAACAGGCACAAATCAAGAAGGACCTTGGCGAAGTCACAGCTGCATCCCAGTTCAACACGATGAACCTGGTTGCTGCAGAGTCCACCGCCAATCTCAAGAAGAAATTGCTGACGATTGCAGCAGCGCTCGCCCTTGGACTCTTCCTTGGACTAGTGCTGGTCGTGATCCGGGAGTGGATGGACCCATCCATTCGCTACGAAGCGGATGTCGAGCGTCTCCTTGGAGTCCCTGTTCTCGTAAGTCTGCCGGAGTCCCAGCAGCTGCGCTTCCAGGCAACCAAGGTCGCCAGTATGGCAATCACATCCAAGACGGAAGGTAAGTAATATGGACCGCATCGATAACGACGCCAGTCTCCGCGGAGGAGCATCCATTGAGTTGGTCACTGTCAGCAATCCTGACAGTGATTCCAATAAACAGCTGCTCAATCACGAAGATGAGTCACCTCTCATCCGTCCGCAGCTTCGCTTCGAGCGTACCAATGACCGCTTTGTGCACTTGCATACAGCCGTTGAATACCTCGCCACTCCTGCTGCGATTCGCACCCATGAGCTGATGGACCGCTCCCTCTTTGATGGCCAACAAAGTGTCATCATGGGAGTTACCTCTGCGGTTGCAGGTGAAGGAAAGTCGACCATCGCACTTCACCTCGCGATGAGCATTGCCAAGAACAGCTTTAAGAAAGTCTGTCTGATTGACCTTAGCCTCTCACGAAGCACCCTGGCCGATCGTCTTGGAGTTGCCGGGACAACGGGTGTTGTGGATGTCCTCGATGGTGAAAGCAATACGGTAACCACGATTCAGTCTGAGGAGTGCAAGGGGTTTTACTTTATCCCTGCCGGTAAGGATCCTGAGAATCCGAATCGTATCGCCCGCTCCCCCTACATTGCGGAAGTATTCGCAGCGTGTCGTGAGCTCTACGATGTCGTCGTCGTTGAACTACCATCCGTGGCCAGTGGAAATGTTCTTCCGATCAAACCATACATTGATGCAATCATGATGGTCGTTTGGTCGGGTGTCACTCCACGAGAGGTCGTTCATTCGTCCCTCGAAAAGCTGGGTCGCGACAAGGTGATGGGCGTCGTTATGAACCGGTCGAAAGACCATGTTCCAACGGGCGTTCGCAATATGTTCCGTATCTGAGTAATGAGCTGAACCGATACCCATGAGCATCATCGCCGGAATTATCACACTCTTGATTGCCGCTCCCATCTGTATTGGGAGCGGCTATCTCTTGTTTATCCTTATCAGTGCTGCGTCGGCTCCAAAGCGGAAGCGAACTGCCAAGTTCCAAACATCCCCCTTGCGCGCAACAGTCGTGATTCCGGCGCACAATGAAGAGGATGTCATTTTGGCCACGCTGCATTCGCTGGCGATGGTTCAGCCTCCATTACCGGTTGTCGTGATCGCCGATAACTGCACAGATACAACAGCGCAGCTTGCGCGGGATGCCGGTGCGGCGGTCATAGAGCGCCACAACAGCAATGAGCGGGGTAAGGGCTTCGCGCTGGCATATGCATTTGAGCTCCTCATGAATCCATCCGGGAGCGGAGATGACATTCCTGGGAGCGGCGCGGATGCGTACATCGTTGTGGATGCCGACACGCAGGTACAGCCCGATTTTGCGGCGCGTTTGCTGGCTGAGCTTCCGGATGACCCATCCATACCTGCAGCAGTCCAAGGGCGGTACGGTGTCATGAACGGGGGAGATGGCTGGCGTGCTGCACTCATGTCTGCTGCATTTGATCTCGTAAATCATATTCGCCTGCTTGCGATAGATCACGCTGGCGGTTGCCTGGGATTGAAGGGCAACGGGATGGCATTTACCCGTGGGTGTCTCGCCCATTACCCGATGACCGGGCGGTCAGTGACGGAAGACCTGGACTATGCGATGGATCTGATGCAGCATGGTGGCATCCGGGTTCAGTATGCACCCCATGCGTTTGTCTGTGCTCAAATGCCGGTGACCGGAGAGCAGGCTCGTAGCCAACGACAGCGTTGGGAGGGTGGTCGCTACCGTGTGGTTCGTTCCCGTGCTCCGCAGCTGCTTAGGGCAGTCATCAAGACCGGCGACATCCGGTTCATCGGGGCGATGTTTGAGCTCCTGCAGCCACCGCTTGCAGAGCAGGTTGCCGGATCTATTGGCATTTGTAGTCTGGCGTTGATTTGTGCAATGCTTGGGAGTCCTTTCGCTGGACTGGCGTTGATTGCAGCCGGATTCAGCATCGTTTCAATAATCTTGTACGTCTTTATCGGCCTGGGACTTGCCGGTGCCAAAAAAGAGACCTTCAAAGCGCTTGCCTTTGCGCCGATATACATCGTGTGGAAGCTTGTCCTCTACGCTGTCGGCATCGTGTCGGGGCGTAGCACGGCCAAAGCAGATACCGGCGGGGCGGATGCGGAATGGGTAAGAACCAGTCGTATTAAAATCCCTGTCGCGGATGAGAGAGCAAACCCATGAACTTGTGCATTTCCATTTTGTATGGCGTTTCAGCGATTGGCCTCATGACGAAGCGAATCAGCAAAGGAACACTTTGGGCCATTTTCCTGTGGATTGTCGCATGTGTCGCCTTCACGTTTATCAAGGATTAGGCAGCTCGCAGGACGCAATACCATGGCCGTACAACAACCTACATCGGATTCGCAGAAGCCAGCCTTCGCAGCGATACCATCACCTCTCCTTGAGCTCCTCCCGGATGCCGGAGCCTTTGCAAACAACGTAAAGCGCTCAAAGTTCATCGGTGTGTTCTGGGCACTTTTGCTTTCTCTGGTCTGCGGTGGACTCTTTGTTCTGCTTGACCTCGATAGTGCCGCACTCCCGCTCGTGTTCATCGCGCTGTTTGTCGTGCCATTTTTGCTTTGGCGGTATCGAAAGTTTTCTCTGTACCTCATATTGCCATTCACGATTTTGTTTGAGGTTCTTCCGAATGACATATCGGATGGGCTGTTTGACCAATTCCCGTTCTTTTGGAATGTAAACACCATTTTTCAGCGTCGTGGCGTTGGCTTTGAGGCATTGCCAATCAATATGTTTGAGCTCCTGTTCCTGGTAGCGGGTTTTGGAAACATGGTCCGAAACGTCTACATGCGAACAGTAAAGGTACAGTTCGGTACGCTGATCTGGCCGTTGGTGGTTTACACACTGATGGTTATCCTCAACACTGTCAGAGCCTTTGGAGAGAGTCAGGACCATACTATTGTTCTCCAGGAAATCAGATCACAGTTTTATCTGATCACGATGTATCTCTTTGCAGTCAATATCACTGACCCAAAAGTCGACATGAAACGGTTTGCGTGGATTTTTGGTGTCTGCGCCGGCATCAAGGGTATTGCCTACTGTTACCGCCGGTATGTACTGATTGCAGGATTACCACTACCTGATCAGGGGGTTGGTTCTCACGAGGAAGCGTTCTTTTTCTGCTGCTTTGTTGGATTACTTCTCGCTGCGTGGCTCGTCAAAGTTCGCGGTTCCTTGATGGTCTGGTTGTGGTTACTGTATCCGGCAGTTGTACTTGGAAACCTTGCGACAAACCGTCGCGCGGGAACAGCTGCACTCGTAATTGCATTGCCGATTCTCATCATGGCTGCGATCCGGGCATTGCCTAAGCGCCGGACGATGGCCATTGTTCTTGGCATTCTGATGGTTACTATCGGACCCGTTTATTACTACACGTTCCGTAATTCCGAATCGACGATTGCACAGCCTGCCAGGGCGATTAAGAGCCACTTTGAGCCGAATGCCCGGGATGAGTCATCAGACTTGTATCGCAAGGCTGAGAGCGCCAACATGATGGACACGATCAAAGAGTCTCCGCTGACGACTTTGATTGGCTACGGCTACGGTAAGCCATTCTTGAAGAACCATCCAATGGCTGACATTTCCAAGACATACGCTCTCTGGGATGTCATTCCGCATAATCAAATCCTGTGGGTTTGGATGCGTACGGGTACCGTTGGGTTTATCGCATTCTGGATGATTATTGCGTTTGCAATCGTGCGTATCTGCCGCTTGATGATTCTTGCCGAGAAGGATGACAGCCCATGGACGCAGTTGCTGGCGCTATGGTCTCTCTCTATCGTGGTGATGGCGATTATGTTTGGTCTTCTCGACCTCCAGCTTAGCTGTTATCGCAACATGATTTTCGTAGGTCTGGTTTTGGGGCTCGTCGAACGCTGTCTCCAGGATCGATCGAGGAAAACGCTCGTGGAGACCGCTGCAGATGCGAGCTGAGACCTCATCGTCTCAAGCGTTACCGCGTTTCAAGTACGTGGAAGGGCTTCGTGCGTTGGCATGCCTCACCGTCGTCATTAATCATGCAATCGCCGAGAGCTTTCCATCTACGTATCACGTCACGATTCCCGATAACTTATCTCTGATGCGACTTTGGTTTGCCTTTGGCCACCATGCCGTTACCGCATTCATCGTTATCAGTGGATTTTGTTTGGGGCTACCGGCAGCCGCACATCAGTTTCAACGCGAGATTGGTTGGGGGATGTTCATGCTGCGGAGAGTCGCAAGGATACTGCCTCCCTATTACGCTGCGCTGCTTCTGAGCCTGCTTGTCGCCTGGGCATATTTTCCATCGCCCGTCGGTATACATTATGACTTCTCAGCTCATCCACGCAGCATTGATGTGCTGGCTCACCTCTTGATCCTACACAATGTTGTAGGTACCGGGAAAATCAACTACAGCTTCTGGTCCATCGCCACTGAACTTCAGATTTATGCAGGATTTCCACTATTGGTGAGCATCCTGTCGAAGAAACGCGGTTGGTGGTTTGCACTCGCTGCGGTCGTTGTTTCGTTCGTCCTGAGTTACGTTTTGGTCGATACCAGACTCAGCAGGGCATACGTACATTTGGCCGGTGCGTTCATAGTTGGTGTCGGTGCAAGCTGGGTCGTATCGAATGTCGGGCGGTTGCGCGTTGTTGACATACTTGGTCGAATCGCAATGCCAGTCGCTATTACCGCCTTGGTGGCCTTAGTTACATGGACACTCTTCTTGCCAAGAAGTCTCTACAAGGCTTACATACTGCCCCACGATTTCCTCGTGATGATCGCAGTCGGTGCTATCCTCATTTGGTGCTCAGCACCCGCAGGATTGATGCGAATGGCATTGGAATTCAAGCCGCTGGTTTGGCTTGGAGAGCGCTCGTATTCGTTGTATCTGTTGCACGTGCCACTTCAGGCGCTGATGCTGAAGATTGGTATCAGCGTGTTTGACCTTTCTCATACCGAACGGCTCGTATTCGCGATGACGATAGGGTTGGGTACTTTGATCGGCTGTTCATACATTTTCCACAAATTTGTGGAGCTTCCTGCGATGGCTCTCAGCCGCGGCTTGGCTCAAAAGAGGTTGGCACGCGCATGATTGCAGATGTGGAAACCGAGCATCAAGTAACCGCTGTACAAAAGCCAATCAAACAGCTTGCCGTAACCATTGGGTCACAGCTCTTGTCATGGGGCTTCGCCATGATTGTTACGTTTGTGCTCCCAAAGTACCGTTCAGTATCAGAGTTTGCGGTGTTTTCGATAATGTTCGGATACGTTAGCCTGGTCAATACTGTGGGCGATAACGGAATGTCATCGTTAATTGCCCGTACGGTAAGCATACAACCCAACCGGACCTGGAAACTCCTCCTTTCGGCTGCAATTCTCAAGGTCTCGATAAGTTTTCTGGCCATTGGCATACTCAGCCTGTTCTTTTACATCATCCAGTACGATGGAATGACATCCCGCTTTGTCATTTACGGAATCCTGTGCTCGGTTATCAGTCAGTTCGGGACGATGCTCAAAGATGCCATTCGCGGGTTTGGTCGCGTATCGACATCGAGCATGATTCAGCTGGTAGAGCGTGGCATTTCCACCGGTGTTACCGTAGGGCTTGCAGTGACGGGACAACCCCTGATTACATTCGTTCTTGTCCCGGTGCTCATCGATATAGCCTTTGGGATAGTGAGCCTCCGAACACTGAGTCGTCTCGTTGTCGGCAACACGAACAGTGATCAGCCGCTACGACAAGAAATAAAATTCCTTTTTGGCCAGGCATTGTTGATCTCAAGCGGTCTCTTGATTATTCAATCAAAGGATCCTCTCAATCTGTTACTGATGGACTATTGGGGGAATGCGGATTCAATTGGTGGTTACAGCGTCATGAAGCGCTTTCTGGGCAGCGCGATTTTCATAGCCGTTGCCATCTCCCAGCTGGGATTACCCATGTTGACACGCGCCTGGGTAGACGGTCACAGGGCATTTACCAATCAACTCCGGGTATTGATTGAAGCATCCGTAATATTGGGAGTCCCGGTGATGATTGGCTTTGCTACCCACGGCCATAACATTCTCTCATTCCTCGGCTTGTATCCAAAGTTTATCTATGGCCCATTGGCGATGACCGTTAGCGCCCCGATGGTCCTGCTTCTCTACATCGCGATGACATTGATGAATGCAGTTGTTGCCAGTGGAAAGTACAAAGAGCTTGCCAAAGGGTCCATTAAGGCGACTATCGTAGCGCCACTGGCGAGTATCGCACTCATTTACATTTCTCACCGTATCAGTCCGAACTCATCGCTCGGGGCGATCGCAAGTGACATCCTTGTCGAGATCATTTTGATATCGGTTTACTATCGGACAGTGGGTGTCACCGTCATCACGAAGCAGTTCATAACGACAATTGGGAAGGTGATCATTCTCAGTATCCCATTTGCTGCTGCCGGGTTCCTCCCGATTGGCCCGCTGTGGCTTGTGGCGACGCTTGGCGCACTTGGATTGTACGCAGGAGCTCTCTACAAAATGGGGCTGCTGCACAAGCGGATGCTGGAAGCGGGGGAATGCGTCTGACGTCGTTCGCGTGATGTGAGCACAGTATATTTACTTGCAATTACGTATGCCTACGACTTACGATGCACCGTTCCATGGAACCATTTCTCTCTATTGTTGTCCCGACATACAAACGCCAGGCACTCCTTCACAAAACCCTTGAAGGGCTTGCGAAACAAACGCTTCCGCCTGAAGCATTTGAAGTTTTGGTTATCAATGATGGCTCCCCGGACAATACGAAGTCTTATCTGGAGAGCCGTGTAGGGACGCTTCCATATACCTTTCGGCCCATTCACCTCACTAATGGTGGTCCGGGACGTGCCCGTAACACCGGTATCCGGGAGGCGCATGGCAAGGTCATCGTGTTTTTGGATGACGATATCGAGCCATCCCCGGAATGCCTGGAAGTGCACTACAAACTCCACCAGCCACTCGAACCATTGGTTGTAATTGGTCCGCAACGTAGGGATGTGAAGCTAGGGACATCCGAGCCCCTCTGGATTCGTTGGGAGCACGTGATGCTTGAAAAGCAATACGCTCAGTTTGCATCCGGTGCATGGACGGAAGCTGGACCGAATCACTTCTACACTGGGAATGCATCCGTACGGCGGGATTTGTTACTGGCTGTGGGCGGCTTTGATGAAGGGTTTACCCGTCAGGAGGATGTCGAGCTCGCGGCACGCCTGTGGAAACAGGAAAATGTTGTTTTCAAAGTTGAGCTCGCAGCAAACGCCATTCACCGCCCGGACAGGACATTTGAAAGCTGGCTCAAGACACCGTATGCGTATGGCAGCCTGGATGTCGTTCGCGCCCAGCGGCGGGACACCAGCTGGAACATCATCCGGCATGCGTTTGTTGCCCGGAATGCCCTGACGCGTATCTGCATAAAACTAGCCATCGGACGACCAAAATTGGGTGCACAGCTGCAAAGTGCATTGAAAGCGACCGCGATGTTAATGGATGCGCTGTTTGGTGGTGTTGGAGAAAAAGTTGGTATCGCGTTGCTGTCCGTCATTTACAATGTGCGCTATATGGAAGGTGCTGCGGATCAACTCGGGGATGGCCCCAGTTTGTGGAAGCAGATTGCCGCAGCAAAGGGTGGCTGACACCTGCGTGGTACCATGCGATGGTTCGGCGTGCGCATTTTCATGCCCCGCTGAAGGGATGTAAGGCAGATCTGACCCGGATCGGCCATTTTTTATGATTCGTGGATGCCACTGCGTCCCGGATCGAAAGGAGAACAACCATGCGACCACAAGGCCCTGGTGGAGGACGCCGCGAAATCGCCGTGCAGTGCGCAAACTGCGGGGCAACATCCGTTTTGCCCGGAGCGGCAATCGTCCGTAATAATTTCTTTTGCTCGACCTGCGGTAAGCCGATGGACCTTTCCGGGATTTTCCGGCAATTCCAGACGGGTGAGGCAACGACAGGTCGTCGTGAGAAGGACAGTAAGTATAAGTCTGCGCGCAAATCGCGTCGCTAGGCGGTTGTGTTTACCGCGGAGACCCTGCCTGGTG